>JBKJNQ010000122.1:0-31036 GCA_046593575.1 Bacteriovoracaceae bacterium | reverse complement strand
CTGATGAAGTTTATGTCACTGGCATCGAAGGTGACCTGAATGCTGCTTACGGCACGACGACAACTCACTTTCATCAGAATAGCCCGACTTCAAAACCAGGCCCTATGAATGAAGCGTTTAATAAGGGTGCTGGTTATGTGACTTATGTCGGTCACGGATCAGGAACAAGCTGGGCCTCTACAGCTGAATGGTACTCGACAGCGGATATCAAAAAACTCGATAACGCTAAAGTTCAGCAGCCTGTGATCATTGATGTTGCCTGCCAGAACGGAACTCTCAAGAAGGGTTACTTCGGGGAAACATGGATGAACTCAGTAGATAGCCGCGGAGACGCCATTGGTGCAGCCATGTACTTCGGTGGATCAGTCAATATCTCATGGCACCCACCTGCTATCATGGCCCGTGGGATTGTTAAGCGTGTGATCGCGAACAAGCTCACGACGATTGGAGAAGCGATTCTTGCTGGTCAGCTTTACCTCATGGAAAACCACTCTGATGTGGAAGCCGTGAAGGATAACTTCGAATGGTACCACCTCTTCGGTGAACCAAGCTCAGACATCTACTTTAAGTAAGTCATATAAAAAAGCCCCTCAAAAGAGGGGCTTTTTTTATTTCACGCTGCCTGGTTTTGCTAAAAAAGATTTTCCCATATCCGTTAACGGAACACCTTTCGCGGGATCAATGAAAGGCTTCACGTTCTTCATAAGACTCGTAAGGGCGAGCTTATAATTCTTTTTCTCTTCCTTTGAAGTAGAAACGAGTTTCACGAGACCGATGGGTTTCGCCTCATCACTGATCCAGTAATCAATTGTCTGATCATCTCTGGTTGTTCGGTAGTGTGTCGCCTTGGTTTTTCCTGCGGGCACTTCAACTGTTTCTTCTCCCACTTTATTTTTTCCAAGTTCAGCTTCCGATGAGAAAAGAAAATCATTTACCCGCACGCCATCGAAACCACTCATATATTCTGGAGTGAGTATTTCGGGGTTTTGTAATTCTTTGGTCTGGATAAAACCTCTGGTTATCTTGGCCGGTGCTGCGAGAGAAGGAGCAATCTCGAACTGCTGCCACATCTCCACCGGAATCAAGCTCTCCCGCGAAGAAAGAAAATATTCAATGCTCACGCGTTCTTTTGATGATGAGGCGACGTAGATAGATACATCGATGGGAAGTGATTGTCCCTGCACCTCGAGACGATAAAGAGTGCCCCGACCTGGAGGAAAGCTTTGAGATAAGTCGGTAGCGAGGGCGTGCCCAGAAATGAGAAGGATCCCTAAGAAATTATTCTTCATCTTCGAGCTCCTTCAGCGCTTTTTCTTGCTCAATCTGGGCTTTCTTGTATTTTTCCATGGTCTCTGTGATTTCTTTTTTCTGTTCAGCCGTCATAGCAGGACCGGCCGGAGCTGATGATTCAGTTGTCTTTGCGTTGTAATCTGTGGTCTTCAGACCAGGGGATTCATTTTTCTCAAGCTTATTCACGCGCTCCTTAAGACTCTGAACTTCATTCAGAAGTTTCCTTTGCTCTTCTGGTGTCAGATTCTGGGCGTAGGAAAATGGTGTCATCATAAGAATGAAAAATACGATTTTCATAGATTGCTCCGGTCAAAATTTAGCCTCATTATCCCATGGATCTGGTTAAATCAGATCAAGAAATGGTAAGAATGCGGGATTACAACAGGATGAGAAATGAACAGATGCCGCTGGGCCCAGGAAGAACCGAACACAACGTATCACGATGAAGAATGGGGTGTGCCTGTTCATGATGATAGAGTTCTCTTTGAATTCCTCATCCTCGAAGGTGCTCAGGCCGGCCTCAGCTGGACCACGATTCTCAAGCGCCGGAAAAATTACCGAAAGGCCTTCCTCAATTTTGATGTGAAGAAAGTTGCTAAGCTCACCACTAAAGATGTCGCGAGACTTATGAAAGATGAAGGTATCATCCGAAATCGTTTGAAGATCGAATCTACCATATCGAATGCTAAGTTCTTCATTGAAGTTCAGAAAGAATTCGGAAGCTTTGATAAATATATCTGGGGATTTGTGATGGGGAAGCCCCTCAAGAAAAAACACAAGTCGATGCCTGCAACTTCCGCCGAGTCAGATCTCATGAGTAAAGACCTGAAAAAGAGGGGATTCCGTTTCGTGGGTTCTACCATCTGTTACGCTTACATGCAGGCGTGTGGGCTGGTGAATGATCATGAGAAGAACTGCTTCCGGCGTTAGTAATTTGCCGCCAGATCGCGCATGATTTTTCCTATAGCGTAAGGAACTGAGTAATCACGGCTGGGAGAATAATATGTGGCATGATCAAAACCAAGCTTGTGCAACCATTCGTGGGTCATATTTCCAGCTACCTGATTTGCAGTATAGGTATTAAAGAATTTTGTGTTCATATTGATGTAGCTACTGGATGGCGTCGTGTAACCAACAGTACTGGTGTTCTCATAATATACTTTGATATTGAGATCCATGGCGTTGTTCTTAATCGCCTTAAAGTTTTCCATCCCATCCAGAATTTTTTGATAGATCTGCGTATTGGTGAGACCGTTATTATTATTAAATTTCTTCATACCGTTATAAGTAAAATTCAGGATCTTGGTCCGAAAAGCATCTGAACCTACCACTTTTTTAATTTTGTACTCTGCGCTTTGAATTTTTGCTTCTTGAGAACTGGTCATACTGTAGGTGGTGATGTTGGTGTCGAAAGTCAGGGCCTGAGTAGGAACACTGGCAAAAGTCTGGCCGCTGAAAGAAACGAGAGTTAGTGCCAATACGCTGAAAAACTTTTTCATCTTGAACCTTCCTGGTGTGTATACGTCTGCTATTCCTTAGCTGACCTTTTGCTAGCCTAAAGGCAGTCGGATTTTTATCAACCCTGAAGGGTAAAAAAAATCCCGGATTGACCGGGATTTTCTTCACTTAGATGTCATGCTTGATTTGTTAAAACAGTTATCGAAATATTCCTATTTACATTGAAACGCGTCTTCAATCTTTCTCTGAATGGCCTGGTCAGTTTTACCTGCGGCCTTTTCTCTCTGAATATAACGACCCAGTTGTGCCCAGTGATCAATACTTCCAGATGGTGCTCGTGCTATTTCTCCGGCGATTTGTGGTTCAAGTTTGTTGAATAGACCAACTGTGATAGCAGGTGATGCTCCACCTTGACTCAATTGTTCAAGAGCGTGAGCGGCCCGTGCTTTTTCTGCGCCATCAAGACCGGACAGCACTTCACGGAATTCTGGTTGTCTCATCAATGTCTCAGCCACGGCATCTGCACTTTCTACAACTGCTGGAGCGGCGACTGCTGTTGGAGCTACTGGAGCTGCAGCTGCTGCATCTTCTACACCGTTAGCAACATCTTCGGCTGCGTTTTCTGCACGATGAGAACGTGCCACTTCGATAAGATCGTCAGGCGACTGCCGGCGAAGTGGGGTCGTAGGAAGTTCGGCCACTGGTCTTGGACGTGGTGGGTGAATGCGCGCCGGATGTCCTGGGGGATGAACCGGTGCGACTGGATGATGAGGTGCCGGAAGTCTTCTCACTGGAGGAGCCAGCGTAATTCTTGGAGGCGCTTCGATTCTTCTTGATGCTCGCAGAACGTCTGAGATTTCGTTCAGGGCCGAGAACCTTCTCCGGGCATTAGCAACTTTTGCTGTATTAGCGAGAAGCTGAAGTCCGCGCACTCCGTTTTTCAGGAAGGCGAACATGAATGCAGGAGGCATGACGAAGTCACCGACGGTCTTACAGATGGTGTAAAGTTTCGCGGTACCATTCATACACTGATATTGTGGAACGTAATAGTTCACGATGGATTCCACTGACTCAGTGATGAGTTTCATGAGTGGGTTCATGAGAGTTTCCCCAACGGCGAGCATCGGACTGAATGGGTGTCTCGCGAGGTTTCTTGGGTACTCTCGGGCAAAGTAAGCACCTGAGCTTCTGAGAAACGACATCCCCAGACGCGAACCTGTGTTCGCAGCATTTTGAGTCGCTGCGATTGTCTGCTCACGATACGTAGAGTCCGTGAGGAATCTCACCATACCAACGAGACTGTTGACCTGGGCCTTCACGAGAAATTTAATAATATCGAGAATGAATTTCCCGAGGTCCACCATAGAATCCCACAGGAGACCTTTGAGACACTGTCCGATTTTCGGAAGAAGATTTGCTGAAGACATGATCATGTTTTCGCGCTTGCCTGAGCAGGACATTCTTTTCTCTGGCTTCAGACGCTGACACCCTGGATCCTGAGCGACCATGCGCTGACAGATACGGCTAAAATCAGAGTTACTTACGTTCACCGACATGAGCTGACTCGGAGTCGTGCAGGCTGGAGCCGAAGCCGGGCCACGCTTGGATTTTATGGCGGCGGCGTTCGCTTTACAATCTACGGCTGAAGCCTCAATGGGTGTTTCAATATTTTCATAAAACTCATCAACAGCGGGATCGTACTCAAAAGCTTCTTGAGAAGAAGCTGAAGGGCCTGCGACCACAGCGAAAGAGTTAAGAAGAAGTACGAGCGCCAGGAAAATTCTCATAACCAAATCCTATTTTAAATAATCCGAAAAATTGTCCATCTTAAGTGAGAGCGTATCTGAAGTAAGGAGGTACTGCCCGGCCTTGGCCTTGTTCGCCCAGTAAACTTCGATGAAGTTCACGGTCTTCTTCTGAGCATCTTTATAATTTCCCTGAATAAGAACGATGCGCTCACCATTCTTTTCTATGAGCTTGTGGCCGGTTGCTTTCCAGTCAGCGAAACCAAACATCTTTCCGTATTCCTGTTTCGCCTTCATGAGAGACTTGAGATTGTTCATCTCTTTTTCTGTGAGGTCTTCGTATTTAAAATCAGAATCCATACTATTGATCTCGATATCCTTACCCGCCAGTTCGTAGGTAATGACATCACCCAAAGTGGTTTTCACTTTGAATCCCGGCGCCGGGGCCAGGGCCCAAGCAGCAGAAGTGATCATGAGTAACCAGGACGTAATGAGGTAACGTTGAATCATTTTATTTCTCCCTAACTCGCGGCTTATCGGCCATATAACCCCAAAACATTAATTAAAGTTGAGGGCTTAGGTAGCCGATAAATGGGCCGAGGAATACCTATGACCAAAATGAATGCCTTCTCTCTGAAGTACTCTTTTCTGTTACTCCTAGTAACAACTCTCGCGTGGGGACAAGAGCCGCCTGAAGCTCCTCCTGCAGAAGGTGTCAGGGCCCAGGCCGCAGCCGCGCCTGCACCTGTAGCTCGTGGCAACTATGTTGAGCCAGGATCGGCCAATGAAGTTTGGTCAGATATGACTGAGGCCGGAGTGAATCAGCACAATCGCCGGACATATGTTCGTGGTGCTGCCGGTGCCCCTGTTGCTGAAGGTCTCGCAGCCGATGCCGGAACCTACGTTATGTATGGTGGTGAGAAAGAAGGATCATCTGCACTCATTTCACGGGTCATGGGACCCAAAGCCGATGCGATGAAATTTTGGGTTGAACAACTGACTCCTGATAATAGAAAAGCTTTTCTTGTGGATTTTTTGACTGGCTTCGCAAATGGGAAATACCGCGTTCGAGATGTAAAAAATGCTGAAGGTGTTATTCAGGCGTTCGACCTCAATGGTCTTCGCGGTCAAAATTACGCTGCTATGGACGATGCCGCCCTGACAGAAAAATTTCATCTCTTTGTTGAGCGCGGGGGAGATAAAAGTCTTTCTTTCATAACTCCCGGGACTCGAATGAAGATGATGAATGGAACACTTCCAGGACTTACTAAAGCGACTGGCGCCCTCGAGGTAATTAATTTCGGCTATTTTGAGGCCCTTTTTGGGGACGCAGAAAAATATATCGATGCCGCTCACGGCACTTCTGTGGGGTGGGAGATTAACTTCATTCCTCAAAGATCGTATGGCGAGTTCGAGCACATGATCGATTGGTTTAAAGTATCCCTCAAAAATGCGGGCAAACTTTTCGAAGCTCCTGGTCACCAGTGGATCGTTTATCCGAAAACGAAAGCGATGATGGAATCTCCAGAAGTTGCTGCTCGAGTAGTTGATAAGGTGAACGAAGTTCACAAAAATAATCAGGCCTACATCGTTCTTCGCGCGATCGAAGGGGACGCGGGCATACAATATTCCCACCATAAAAGTGTCCATGCGCAGTCTGTATTCGGCGGAAATAATCACAGCACCGGCCGTGGTGTTATCCGTCTGGAGGATAACCGCTTCCGGGTTGATAGCGCCGACGCCTTAGCCGTTGAGTTCCGTGCTGGTACGAAATCAGATCCGGTGAGACGAAATACTCAGCGCTTTCTTATCTCCCGTTATGCTGCCCAGGAATTTGATGACATTGCCCAGGCATCTTCCTGGACTCTTAATCATCCTGTGGCCTGGGGTGGTTATACTGCTGAAGAAATCGTTCGCCGCTTTCATGTCACACCTGAAGAAGCCGAAAAATTTCTTGCGAATATTTCAGAAGGGGGAGTTCAGCGCCGTGGTGCTACTCGCGCCCTCAATCAATCTTTCCTTGTTCCGCTATGGAACTGGGGAGATGCACCCTATCTCTCGAAAGCTAAAAAAGTCGAGCTAGAAGGTTTGACTCAAGCATTTATTAAGACCGTGGCACGTCTCCAGAGACCGAATGCTAACACCATAGGTGAAGCAATGAAGTCGTGGGCGAAAGTTTCACGACTTTCTTCTGATATTGAAAACTATCTTCGCCCGAAGCCGCGTCTGGCGAACCCTGAAAGTGCCGCTGGTCGTATCGCGCTAGCCGACAACGCCCGCGTGAACATCAATAACGTAGACGTCGGGATTGAGTACACCGCTCGTTATCCTTTAAAAACGAGTGCTGAGTTCACTGATATTCCAGGCCAGAAAGGAAAAGTCGAGTGGCTTCGGACATCTTACGAATACTCGAAAGATGAGCGCCGGCAAATTCTCCGCCGGGCCGCTCAGGCGATCGCGAAAGAACAGAATAACAATCTGTTTACGAAAGTAAATCTCGTCGCCGGTGGTGATGGCCACGGCCACGGCCTCGACGTCGCCTACGAATTCCGTGACTCCAAAGATCGCAAGTGGCGCGTAGAATGGGATGGTATCGGACGCTCTTATGATACTGCCGGTAACATGATTCCAGAATCTCTCCGCGGTGGTCACATCGAAATCGTGACTCCAAAATACAATCCAACAGAAAAAGAAATGGCGGGTGTCTTCCGCGCACTCGAGAGAGAAAGTTTAATTCCCTCCCCACGTTTTGGTGGTGGTCACGTCAACGTCGACCTTGCACCTTTCGAGGGAAAACCGAAAGCACTCGCGCGCTTCCTCGGTTCTTATTACGATAACCGGAACATGATGACTCTTATGTTCCAGCATCCTGGCCGTGGTGTGGGTGCAGAACCTAACCGTGCATCTCCCCAATTGATTGAGCGTCTGAAAAACTTTAACGGGACGGAACAGGAATTGAAAGAGCTCCTCTATAATGAGCGCTTCTTTAATACTCGTGTAGGTCGTAAGACAAAAAACAACCAGCTCAACATGATCGCTTACTTTCAGGACGCCATCCCTGAACGCTTCATCCACGAAGACTTTGACATGAAAAACGACATGTGGAGAAGAACCTTCGACGTGAATCCCAACATTCGTAAGATGGAATTCCGGATGTTCAATGCTCCAAGAAATGCCGCCGAGTCGGCGCTTCAGATTAAATTTGTCCGCGCGATGATGAACCAGGCACTGAACGAAGATGTTCCGGTTTTTCGTGGAAACTATGACGTCAATATTGAGCGTCTCACAGCGGCTCCCGACAGAACGATCACGCAATTCGATACCATGATGAGAGAACTTCATCTTGATCCGGCCGAGTTTCGTCCCTTCCTCACAGAAGGTATGGCCCTCACGCAGGCCCACATGAATTCTCCCCTCGCTCTTTCCAATGACGAGAAGCTTGCCCTTCACCCTGAAGTTCGTGACTGGGGAACTGCTGAACGCAGAACGACTGCGATCGGTTCTGAAGGTCGTCGTTGGGCAGGAAATGATATTCTTCCGGAAGCTCGTGAATGGAAACAAGCACAGCTCGTGGGTCGTCAGGCGGGTGAAAGAGCGAGACGCATTCCTGCAGTCGAAGGCCGCGTGAGTAAACTTACCCTGACCGGTGGAGACTCCATCGTTTCGGGTTCACGCTGTCGGACAGCTGAAACTGTGGTTGCAGATCTTTTAAGAGAATAGTTTAGCGGGAAAAGAACTGCTCAGGCGGGTTTACCTGCGTGAGCGTTTCCATATTCCGGTACCAACGCATGAGTGCCGGATATGTTTCCTCTACCCATTTTGACTCTTCCAGATCCGGAGACATGAACCCCTGCACCAGCATGAACACTTAAAGATCGGTGAGTGTCGGGTGCTTGGCAAAAATTTCGAAAAACTCCTGCTCTTCAATCACGGTCGCCAATGAGGAGAATTGCTGAGCGATGAGTTTCTGATATCCATCATTTGTAAGTTCGCCAATCGGTGAACGGGAAAGATACTTCAGAATATATTTCCGCAGAAGTGCGATGCTCTCGGGATTCGTGTGCGTACCAAAATCTACGTTCAAAATAAAACGCTGAAAGTTTTCTTCTTTCTTCCATCTCGCGAACACCAGCGAGTTAATGAAACTCTCATTGCACCACTGCTGAGTAATAAAACTATAAATGGAATCAGTCTTGATCAGACGATGCTTAACCTTCGTATCTTTCATCGTCAGGATAAGATAATCCCAGATCTGACGGCTGCTCTTGAATTTTTCCCCATCCATTTCCAGATAGGGGAGTCCCTGAAGTCGGTTTTCTAGTGTGGACTGAAAATCCGGACCTGGTTTCGGCAAAGGAGTATTGATGACTTTTACGTCAAGGTTCGCAAGATTGCAGATCCGCTGAATTAAAACTGCACGGGGAAAGATGGACTCGCAGTTCTTACAAGCGGGCCACTGATAAAAAGTATTCATGCCGTAAGTGTAACATAGACAACCGGATTGTTTTGCCACATTCTTTCCCCATGATTAACAACGATGTCATACGCAGTATCAGGTACATGCTCAAAGTCAGCGAATTCGAGTTGGTTGAGATCGTGAAGCTCGGCGGCGGAGAAGTTTCTCAGCCTAAGATGAACGCTTATATGAAGGGTGAAGAAGAACCAGGCTTCGAGGCCTGCCCCCAGAATGTGATGTCGAGATTTTTAAACGGCCTCATCATCTGGAAGCGCGGAGTAGATGAAACACGTCCGCCGATGGCGCCGGAACTTCCGACCAACAACGTCGTCTTGAAAAAACTCAGAGTCGCGTTTGAACTTAAGGATGATGAGATTCAGCAGATGCTGGAAGAAGTTGGCTTTAAGATTTCAAAGACTGAATTAGGTGCCTTGTTCCGGAAAGAAGGGCATCACAATTATCGCGCATGTGGTGATCAACTCTTAAGAAATTTTCTCAAAGCGCTGACGAATAAGCTCAGGGATATTACCTAATTGAAAAATGCTTTCTAAAATAAAAAAGCCACCGCAAGGGTGGCTTTTTTTGTTACATAAAAAATGGCGGGAGAGAGGGGACTCGAACCCCCGGCCTTCTGCGTGACAGGCAGACGTTATAACCAGCTTAACTACTCCCCCGGAGCTTTAAATGTTCACCAAATATAAAGACCTACCCCGCCATCGTCAAGCCAAATCCATGGAAAAATACTGATTTCGGGGCGCAGCATATGCTATCATTTACCCACTCAAAGGATTGAAATGAAGTCTGTTTTCATCACTGGTGGAACAACCGGAATTGGTGCTGAACTCGCCAAATATTACGTCGAACGCGGATGGAAAGTCGGCGTCTGCGGAAGAGATAAACTTAAATATTCCGAAAGTTTTCCCACTCAAAAAGACAGCATTCAGTTTTACGAAGTCGATGTCGCGAATCGTGATCAGGTGAAAGCGGCCATTAGAGAATTCTCAACACCCATTGGTCTTGATCTGTTAATTGCCAACGCTGGTATCGGATATAAATTCAAAACGAAAATTCCAGATTTCGAATACAGTTACAAGATGGTTCACGTGAATCTTCTCGGAGTGATGTATGCCTTTGAGGCCGCACTCGATGTGATGATCCCGCGCTCGAAAGGACAGCTCGTGGCGGTTGCAAGTATCGCCGGATACAACGGACTTCCGGGAGTTTCCGCTTATAGCGCGACGAAGGCCGCCGTTCAGAAATACTGCGAGTCTCTTCATCTGGATCTTCGCCAGTTCAACATCCATGTGACGACCATCAATCCGGGATTCGTGGATACTCCACTCACGCAAAGCAATCACCACCCTATGCCGTTTATGGTGAAGGCGCCTAAGGCCGCAAGACTCATTGGTCGCGCGATTGAAAAAAAGAAAATGACCTATCAATTTCCATTCCTGTTTGCATCTATGGTGAGGCTCATGGGAATTCTTCCGCGCACTTGGTACCGCTTCATCTTCAGTCTGAAAGTTTTGAACTACAGTAAGGATAAATAATGAAAGCATTTCTTCTGATCATGATTGTTTCCCTGTCCTGTAATGCCGTCGCACCGGCCAAGAAAAAAACTCCCGCTAAGAAGCAAGTCACAGAAACGAAGCCCGTTCATCCCGCCCTCAAAAAAGAGGAAGACTGCGATGATAAAGCAAAGAAGCCGATTGAAATTAAGCCCGAGACCATCTCTCTTGGCGGCGGCAACACTGGCTGCACACTCCCGGAATAGTCAGAACCAGATTTGTAATTTTTCTTGAATCAGATGGAAAGAAATTACCGCCATCCAGACGACGGTCAGGGCGATGAAATGCCCGAAGATGACGAGCAAAATGTCTTCTTCCAGTAATCCAGTGCAGATGAAGAAAATACAAACGGCCGGAACAAAGTTTGAAAACGGAATGGGAAGTGGCAGAGATAAAAACGAAGCCGCTAAGATAATCGTGAGTCCGCTGATTATTCTGATGGGTTTTGTTTTTACAAACGAATGCTTAAACAAAGATATCTTCGAGGTGAAAACGCAGAACTTCACTGCCGCTTTATAAATCATCTCAAATCTTTCCGGTGTGAGCGTGAGATGTCTCATTCCTTGCGTGAGAAGTGGCCGATCGAGTGCGACGAGACTTACACCTTGAAGAAGTGCAATCACTCCGAGGACGGTAGATAATCCGGGAATTGGAACTGGTTGGAGGAATGGAATGATGGCAATCATGCAAACAATCAGGATCGAATCACCTCGGGCCTTGTCGACGATCGTACCGAGTGTGATAACCGGCTCATTACGGACCTCTTTTAAGGCCTGAACGAGCCGCTCACTCATGCGTGTTTCTTGTTATAGGAAATGGATGACCACAGCGATAGTCCGATGAGACCGGCACCAATGAGTCCCGTGAAGACCTCGGGAATGTGGTAGATCGTTCCGGTAAACATGATGATCGCCAGAATACCAATGGCGTAGAAAGCTCCGTGCTCCAAGAATCTGAATTCTCCGAGTGTGCCTTTTTCTACCAGCATGATGGTGAGACTTCGCACAAACATCGCACCAATCCCGAGACCGATCATGATAATGAAAAGATTATTGGTGATCGCAAATGCTCCCACGACTCCATCGAAAGAAAACGATGCATCGAGAACTTCAAGGTACAGGAACATTCCCATGCTCGCCTTGTGAAGATCGATTCTCTGTTCAGTCTCGTCCGGCGAATGAAGAAACGCCCCGATTCCATCTACGACAATATAAGTAATAAGACCCCAGAGTCCGCTCACGAGGAAAGTCATGCTCTCCTCCGGCTTTTGATAGAGTGAGAACACGTAGAGAAAAATTATCGTCACTCCGATCGAGACGGCTTCAACGCGTCCAAGTTTTGCAATCGGGCGTTCGATGAATCCGAGCCAGTGAATTTCCTTGGCCTCATCGAAGAAATATTTCAGTGCCACCATCATGAGGAATGCTCCCCCATAGGAAGCGATACTCACGTGAGCAGAGAGCATGATCTTGGCGTATTCATCTGGCTTGGTGGCCGCGAGAACTAAGGCATCGATCGGGTTGATGTGGGCCATGACTCCAACGAGTGCGAGTGGAAACACGAGGCGCATACCAAAAACGGCGATCGCAATACCCCAGGTAAGAAAACGATGCTGCCATAGAGGGGTCATTTTTTTTAGGACGATGGCGTTCACGACGGCGTTATCAAAGGAAAGAGAAATTTCGAGAATACTCAAAACTGCAGCAAGAAATAATGCCGAGATTCCACCCGCATTTGTACCCGTATAGTAGTGACCAACTCCAAAAGCGCAGACCGCTCCCACGAGTGATAAAAGAATCGAACCTTTGAAATATTTCAGCATGAGTTATCATCACCGAAACAGAAGAAATTGGCATGTAAAATATGGGATTTGCGCTGTGTAATCAGCCTTCGATGACATTTCTCTCAGAGACAATTTCGTTTAAGTTCCAGAAGTCGTATCCGACTCCCATCAAAAGAAATCCACCCGTGCAGAAATAAAGAATGCCGCTAATCCACTTACCGAGATAGAACCTGTGCGCTCCAAAAGCACCCAGGAAGGTGAGAAGAATCCACGCAATGTTGTAATCGTAAGTGCCTTCCGCAAATTTCAGATCGGCTTCGCGATCCATCGAGGGAATAAGAAACGCATCGACGAGCCATCCAATTCCGAAAAGACCAAAGGTGCACATCCAGATGGTTCCGGTGATGGGCTTACCAAAATAAAAACGATGCGATCCTGTGAATCCTAAGACCCACAGGAGGTAACCGATGGGCAGAGAATGTGTGTCTCTCATTACTGCCATGTAAGATGAATCTGATTGTTTCCTGGAAACGGCATTTCTTTGGGAGTCAGAACGAGAGTTTTCACATCCTGAAAGTTTGCCTTAGGAGCACAGGTCGTAAATTGATTCTTCCATTCCTGGTAAACACCATAAGGGGCAATCTGTTGTCCGCCTTGTGGAGCTGAAGCGGGATCACGCTGATTAGCACTCAGAAGGTGAAAATGATCCTGCTGATCAACCCACGCCACGGTCCAGTTTGAAGGAAGAATTTCCTGCTGTTTTGCACCAGTCATGTGGAGATTAATATCAAAGCATACGTCCTGCTTATCCATGCGTTTTACGGCATTGGCCTGGACGTTACCGAGAGCAACTGAATCGTAGGCAACTGGATGGCCGTTAAGAGAAGCTGGCCCGCGCGTGGTACAGCTTACGAGCGCCACTAAACAAATTATACTTAGGATTTTCATGCTTCCCTCCTTGGAACGCCTATTATGATTTTAGCATGATCGAGGGGGCTAAGGGACCCGGACACTTTTTCCACAAAAGACACTCCCCATTATTTGATCAAGTTGGTAAGAGAATGAAAAAATCTTTAGGAGTATTTCCATGTTTTCGAAGTTCTTCGCGATATTGCTGGTTTTGGCCCTCTCTGGTTCTGCGATGGCAACCAGCTTATCCCTTCTCCACGGTAGTAACTTCCGTGACGACCAAGGTTATGCAAAAGAGCGTACCACTTACACGATTGAACACTTTGGCGTGTGGGAATACGGAACCGTTTTCTTCTATTACGACATCACAGATCCATTCTCTGCTCCGCCGAATGCCCGTCCCAATGGAAATGCAAGGAAACACAATCACAAGCCAGGTGCCTCGCAGTTTTTCGGAGGAACATCATTTACTCTCAGTATGTCGAAAATGTTCGGCGTTGATTTCGGAAAAGGTTTTTTAAGAGACCTCTCCTTCCGTGGAGAATTTGAAAACGGATCGGCCAACGGAACTTACGCTTTTAGAAATTACTTTTACGGACTCCAGGCCGATCTCGCGATGCCGGGCTTTGATTTCTTCGCCTTCAACACTGTTTTCCGCGATAACCCACTCGATCCCGGAGTCGGTATTCAGTTCGGTATGTTCTGGCAGGCCTCGCATGAATGGGCCCGCTGGAGACGCTTTAAATTTAACGGATTCATCGCCACTTCTCCGTGGGACGGAGACGGTGATAAAGACAATCCTTTCGTCGACAAGAAAGGCCGCTTCTTAACTTCACAGCCTCAGCTCCTTTGGGATTTAGGAAATGGTCTTTATGGCAAGCCGAACAGACTCGAAGTCGGAGCAGAGTACGGTTATTTCCTGAACCGCTTTCAAGCACCACACAAAGATGAAAAGGTTCTTCAGGCCCTCTTGAAAGTCAGCTGGTAATTACTCCGCCGAGATTCCTAAGAGAAATGAAATGATGAGAAGAGTGAAAACGACGAACGCGATCGCTGCGAGCGAGCGCTCTTTTTGTTTCAGGAAGAGAACTCCCGTAAGGAAAACCCTCCACACCGGAAGAGAAACCAGGAATGACAGTCCCAGAAGACAGATGAGTGCGCCGACGTTCTGAGAGCGGATGTAGTGAGACACGAGTTCCCAGAAAGGAATCGGATCATAGTCACGATAAACGTAAAAGGGATCGCCACTCCATTTGATATTGAGCAGCCATCCGACTGCGATGAGGGCCCCACAAGCAATGACTCCGTATCGGAGAAATTTTGCGATCCGAAGTTCGAGCTCGTACGTTTGACCTTCTGGTTTCATGGGAATGCCTTTCGAAGCATCTGAATGGAGATAATGAACATCACCACGACAAAAATTTTCCGGATAGTCGAGGCCGGCATCTTCGGCATGATCCGGCCGCCGATGTAGGCGCCGATGATGATACCGATCGCAACCGGGCCCGCGATCTCAGGGCGGATATCACCCTGAAGGAGAAAGGCTCCGGCACTTCCGGCAGCGGTAACACCAATCATGAAATTGGATGTCGCGGAAGATACTTTGAGCGGCATCTTCATCGCCCCATCCATCGCGAGCACTTTAAAAATTCCTGAACCGATGCCTAAGAGTGCCGACATAATTCCTGCGAAATACATCGTGATAAGTCCGAAGGGAACGTGATCAACCTTGTAGTTAATCATCTCGCCTTTTTCATTTTTATAGATGCCAGCGAGGTTGAGTCTTTTTGACCAGGGATGATCAACTTCCGCGCGGCTGTCTTTTTTCTTTCTGAGCATCATGATCGACGAGAACATAAGAAAAAAAGAAAAGAGAAAGTAGAGCCAGCGGGTTTCAATTTTCGAGGTGATCAGAAATCCCGTCATGGCACCAAGAACTGTTCCCAGTTCGAGGAGAACAGCGACGCGCAGATTGGTGAGATGATCACGCAGGAAACTGGCGGCAGCACCGGAAGAAGTTGCGACAATGGAGATTAAGCTCGCGGCGATGGCGTAACGGATATCAACGCCTAGAACGAGAGTGAGAAAGGGAACAACAATTGTTCCGCCGCCGAGTCCCAGGATCGAGCCCAGGAGACCGGCGAAAATCGAAACGCTGAAAAGGATGAGTGCGAGCATTTATCTCACGTAAGCGCAGGAGATATTTTCTCCCGCGTATGTTCCGCGTCTGACTTCAACACTTTTCGTTTCCGGATTGAAGAAAGCAGTGAGACCTTCGTCGCGGTAGTTGCCGGAGAAAACTTCCACAGTCTTCGTCATGGGATTGAAAGCAGCGGCCATGTTCTCACCACGGTATGTTCCGTAGAAAGCTTCCACGCGGCCGGACTCAGGATTAAAAACAGCAGCGACACCGTTATCGCGATAAGCACCGTGGAAAACTTCCACTTCACGGTTTAACGGATTGTAAGCAGCAGCTACGCGGTCACCGCGGTATTCACCGAAATAAAATTCTACTTCACCAGTTGATTCATTGAAGGCACCAGCAACACCTTGCTCGAGGTAGGTTCCCGCTTTCATCTCTGATTGTCCGGTCGCCTCGTTAAAGGCCACAGCCACATCCTGACCACGATATTGGGAGGTATGACAGACAACTCCGGCAGCAGCAAAAGTTGACCAAAGGATCGCGACGACAACGATAGATTTCATTGAAACCTCCAAGTGATTTCAAGTGTTTCTATCACATTTTTCTGAGGAGTCAATCAGTCGGATACCGGTTGGGAAAGAAATGCAGTCTAGGGAGGAATAGCAGCGAAGGTTAACATGAAGAGGACTGAAAATTGATCCCGGGAGGGGAAGAATGAACCTGAAGAAACTGAATGTATTGGCACTGGCGACCCTGGTGTCCTGTTCGACCACGCAATACGTGGCCTATAAAGACCCGGAAGTTGCAAAAGACCAGGTTGCACGAAGTGTTGCAAACGTTGCAGTTAAAAAAGATTTCGGTAAGCAAGTTGAAAAGCTGACCAAGAGCATTTTTCACTCTTATCTTTACGGCCAGGTTCTCATGGAAAAATATGATCAGGAACTCGACCGCGATGCGGACAAGGCCCAGTCGGGAACAACCTACAGCGAGCTTCTTGCTGTCCGCACTTTTGTTGATCAGTTTGAACATGACATCAACGATCTCTACATCCATCTCGTAATGGTAAGTGCGCTGCCGGAATATTCCGCTGAACAAAAAGAAGAGGCACGTGCCGCTCTCGGTTCCATCGGTTCGTTCTTAGACGGGATCCGCACGGATGGAAAAGAACTGCCGGAAAATCTTCGTCCGATGGTTCTTTCTAACCTCACGGAAAAACAAACTCAACTTTATGATCTTTTGAAAGCAACACGTGATGGAATGTCGTCATCTCAAAAAGGTGCGGATGAAGCGAAACAAGTTATCTGGGATAACATGATCCTTTTGAGAGCTACACGTCGTGCTTATAATAAAGATCTTGCTTCTTATTCTGTTGATGCGGACGCTCTTTCTGCTGCCGTGGCAGAAGCTTCGAAAGATAAAGACTTCAAGAAATTCCAGAAAGACATCAAAGATGTTTCAAAAGATATTCACGGACTCATCAAGGAACTTAAAGCGGGAAGAAGCACTTCCGGCGATATTATCTTCCCTGCGGTTGGCCCTTCAGGAAACATTACCGGAAACGGATTTCCTGCGAATACGTGGTCGATCACTTATGATGACGGCCCTGGCGGAAAAACTTCTCCGACAGTCCTTCAGAATCTTCAGAATCACGGCTATAAAGCAACGTTCTTCATGCTCGCTCAGCAGGTCAACGCCCTTCCCAACACGGCAAAATCGATTCATGATGCCGGTATGGATGTTGCTTGTCACTCGTGGAGTCACCCGCAGGTTCCGAAGCTCGGACCGCAGGGACGTCAGCATGAAATCGTTGAAGCAAAAAATTTCATCGAGTCAAAACTTGGAACGACAATTAAACTCTTCCGTCTTCCTTACGGAGCAGGTGTAAGTGTCACGGCCATTCGTCAAGTGATTGCGAGCGCCAACATGGTACACGTGTTCTGGAACGTTGATACTCTCGACTGGCAGGATAAGAATCCACAATCTATTCTGGCGCGAGCGCTCAAGCAGATGAGCACGCACAAGGGTGGCGTCATTCTTTTCCACGACATTCATCCGCAATCAGTGATCGCTTCAAACCTTCTTCAGGACCATATGAAGAGTGCAGGTATTAACGTCTGTACCGTTCAGGGTGTGATTGATCAGCAGAACAAGTCTCTTCCAAGCTGTAATTAGTTTTCTCAGGCGCCACTCTCACGAGTGGTGCCTTTTTTTGGTACTCTTTCTTTCAGATCAAAAACATCATTCTTAGAAAGTAAGTGAAGCTTCACATTGAAGATTGAGAGCGTCGTGTCTCTGGGAGCCGCAGAGATATTGCTTCCGGTGGACTCATGGGCGTCGATGACATACACCGCACCTTCTCCGATCACTTTGAAGCAACCGTTTTCCTCGAGGATGATCGCCGTGTTCTCATCAATACCGACTCCGAGGTATTTCGGGTTGTGGGCCGTAGCTGCGATTAATCTTCCAATCCGTCCGCGTTCAGCGAAATGCTGATCAATTAAAAGCTTCGGCGCAAATCCCAGTCCCGGAGACATGTTGAGACCTGAGCCAATCCGAAAAGAAGCATCCGATTGACCAGCGACCAGCATGATTTCTCCCATGACGGATGCCCCCGCGGAAGTTCCGGCGATGATGCCACCGTTTTCAAAAATCTCAGTGATCCTGTCTCCGACAACTGTTCCACCGAGCTCGCTGGTAATTTTTAGCTGATCACCACCGGTGAAGAAAACTGCATCGGCATCTTTAACGGCCTTCAGTGCTTTCTGATCAACAGATTCCATTCTATGTACGACATCGAGATGAGTGAGTTTTTTTACGCCGAGGGATTTAAAGACTTTCGAATACTCTTCCCACAGTTCATCACCAACAGAACTGGCAACTGAGACAATGCAGAGTCTGCCATCGCCCACGTGATCGGCCACCGTCTTCAAAATTTCCATCTCGGCTTGCTTGTCCTCGCGTCCGCCGATGATGATGAGTTTACCGTTTTTTCTTTTCGCCATAGAGCTCTATTCTCCGGTTGGAGTCTGACATACATTTAAGTTTCGGAATGAATTTGTGATCGCGGACAAAAATCTTTCCGCGTGCCACAACATGCTTAACAGAAAGATCTTTTTTATCGATGAGCGTAAGATCGGCCGCTTTATCAACAGCGATTTCACCCTTGTTGTGAAATTTCAGGATTCGCGCAGGATTTGTTGTGATGAGAGGGAGAATTCTTTCCCACGGCCAGCTCAATTTCTTGTGGAGCTTTGAGATTTCCTGCCACATGGTTTCAGGAGAAGTATGTGAGGCATCGCTTGAGATCGTGAGTTTACTCAAGTCGCCTCCCCAATTTATATATTTTGAGATTTCTACCAGGAGATTTTCGTCTGTCGTATCCATGTCAAAGTTGTAACCCGTCTGAGACATCTCTGCCGCCTGCTTCAGGAGTCTGTCGTTTCTATTGATATGAGTAGGGTAGAGAGAATCAATACACACATCGTGCTTTTCACAAAGCTCCAGAAGGGGATCGAGTCCACGTGCAGCGTCGCCCATATGAAAATGCGTGACCCCGCATTTTCCGGTGAGACTTCCCCCGACGTAACAATCGGCCACGATCCGGGCAATTTCCGCAGTCGTAGGTTGGGATCCACGAAAATCACTGATGGCCATTTCTCCCGCACCGATGACTTCATTGATCAGAATCATGTCGTTCCGGACGCTGCCGGTGACGGATGCCGGAGGAACGGAGTATCCACCTGACCAGACAAAGGCCGTCATACCTTCTTCATTGAATTCTCGCGCCTGAGCGAGAAGGCAGGGCATATTACGCGAATAAATATCAGTGCCGATACATCCGACGACGGTCGTGATTCCGCCGAGGAGAATTTCCGGAAGAGTAATCTGAGGAGAGCGGGAAGCAAAACCTTTTTCTCCTGAGCCTCCAATGATGTGTTCGTGGGGATCGATGAAACCGGGAAACACAAAACAGTCTTCTGCCTCAATAACCTCGACTTGGAAATTGAGAGAGTGAAGATCTTTTTCATTCACTTCACCAATTTTGATGATTTTCTCACCAATAGCGAGAATGTCATTTCTCCCCATGGGATTCGGAGAGTAAATCTCCCCGCCACGAATGATGGTGGCTAATGCCATGCAGGTACCTCTTCATGATCTTCCTGGAGAGGAATGAAGCGCGAATAATCATGAATGATTGTCCCACCACGAGAAGTGATGATATTTTCGGCAGTGGCGATGTGCTCATAAAAATAAACCACCAGCTCATTTTCATTCATCTCTTCAATCGCCCGCAAAAGAGAATCATGATTATCGTGAATAACTCTGACCTGGGCATCGGGATTAATCTTTCGTATCTGAGTTTCCAGAATTCCCGGTACGTCCCCGGCCTCTCTTCCTCTCCGGTCATCATCTTCGCGGATTATAATCTTGGAGTAGTTTTCTGCAGCCGCCTGCGCAGATAGGGCAATCATGTCGTCAGACCGATCCCCCGGAACCCCGAGAACGGCGGTGACACCCGAGAGATTCCAGTGTGCGGCCATCATACCGACAGAACGGATGGCCTCGGGATTGTGTCCATAATCCACCAGCACGTAACCACGTCCTAATTGATAAAGATTGGAGCGGCCGGAGTTGGCAGAGTTTCGAAAAGACTTAAGTCCATCGACACATTCCCGGACCGGAACCTCCATCACGTCACAGGCAGCGAGTGCTGCCAGGACGTTTTCCACCTGAAAGCCCGCTGTTCCACCGACTGTGAGCGGAATGTCCTGCAATTTTACAATAAATGTTTCCCTCGAATCGCGAAGTTCATAGAGGGCACCATTTTTCTGAACGTAAGCGCGATGTCCTTTTGCGACATGATTTCTCACAAATTCGGAATCAGGATTTCGAGAAAAGATCACTAGCTTTCGCCCTTTGGTGGTGAGGTCTTTTTCCATCATGAGTTTTCTCAACGGTTCAGAATCCGCATTGAGGATAATATGGCCTCCGTCGCGCACGCGTTCAGCCACGAGGCTTTTCACTCTGAGAATATCCTCAAGAGTTTCTATTCCATCCTGTCCGATATGATCGGCCTGAATATTGGTGATAATGCCGACATCACTCCAGTCATAACCGAGACCTCTTCTCATGATTCCACCGCGCGCCGTCTCGAGGACTGCCACATCAACCAGTGAATCATTCAGAACAACTCTGGCAGAGGCCGGTCCGGTCGTGTCACCTTTTGCCACCCGTTTTCCGTCGATGAGTATGCCATCCGTTGTGGTATTTCCCACGACGAGGTCAAGTCCGGAAATAATATGAGTGATGAGCCTTGAAACGGTAGTTTTTCCGTTTGTGCCTGTTATCGAAAATATAGGGATCCGCGAAGGGCGGTTTCCCGGATAAAGATAATTCATGATGGCCATTCCCACGTCGCGGGATTTTCCACGGCTGGGATATAGATGCATACGGATGCCCGGGCCGGCATTCACTTCGATGATTCCACCTGTCTGTTCCATCCAGGATTTTTTGATGTCTTCGAGAATGAGATCGATCCCGCAGATATCAAGTCCAATAATCCTCGCGGCACGTTCGCACATGTTTTTATTATCGGGATGAATGTCATCCGTCACATCTTCAGCTGATCCACCGGTCGATAGGTTCGCGGTCTCTTTCAGGAAAACAATTTTCCCAACAGCAGGAACAGAGTCGGGATGGAATCCATTTTTTTTAAGAAAAATACTTGTGGCATCATCTACTATAATTCTTGTCATGGCCTTTTCATGGCCCTCCCCACGGAAAGGATTCTGATTTTCTTTCTGAATGAGTTCCATGACTGATGACATTCCGTCACCTATGACATGCGCGGGAAGGCGATGAGAGGCAGCGACCATCTTACCGTCAACAACGAGAACCCGGTAATCCTCACCAGTGAAGAATTCTTCGACAATCACATCCCGGGAAAATTCACTTGCCACTTTCCAGGCCTCACGGACATCTCTTTGAGAGGAAATATGAAGGCAAACTCCATTTCCGTGATGACCGTCATGGGGCTTCATCGCAACGGTCGTTCCTAATTCATGAAAAGCGATGATGGCCTCATCTTCGGAAGAGACCACGATTCCCTTTGGCACCGGGAGAGAGGCCTTTTCCAGCATTCTTTTTGCGTAATCCTTATCCTGCGCCATTCTCACGGCGATGTCGGAACTCATCCCAGAAGTTGTTGCTTCCATGAGACGCCGATGCTTTCCATAACCAAACTGAATGAGGCTTTCACCATTTAATCTGCACCAGGGAATTCCTTTTGCGTGAGCGGCGTTTAAAAGTGCCTGAGTGCTTGGCCCCATGGCATTCCTGGAAATAATTTCTTTTGCTTCAGTAATTTTTTCGCGAAGAGGAAACTCGCACCCTTTCACTGCCGATTTTACGAGTTCAACAGCTGTTTTAAGAATGAATCTCATTCCCTCTTCACACTTGTAGCGGATGGCGACCTGATAAACTCCGGGTGCACCTCCATAGATAGATTTTCCGTAGGCGACACCGATGCCGGAGAGATCTGAAAGTTCGAGGGCGACATGCTCAGTAATGTGGGCAAAATAAGTTCCTGTTCGCATGCGCTCGATAAACCCACCCACATGCCCGGGAGAACAATGATGCTGAGAAATTCCCGGAAGGATTTCCAGAAGATTTTCGGTGAAGCCCGGAAGATCGCTGCTCGCAACTTCGGTGAACTCCTGAAGTTCAAGTGTCATCAAGAGAACGGGCTTATGATGAAAGACGTTAGGCCCTGTAAAGGTGCGGATGCTCCGGATTTTCATAGGTCTCCCTGAAGATGCGTCATGCAGTTCAACCCGGAGTTCAGTGCTAAAACCTTGCCATGAAGTTCGGTCAGTTTTTGTCCCAAGAAGGGTCACATCGCTTTTAATTGCCGGGATTTTTGACCGTGGCAGAAAGTGACAACACACCCCTGTCATTTTTACAGCGTCCCATCGGAGGCCTAAAGCCGGCCTTATACTTTCGGAATACGGAGGCCTCATGTCCCGCATCTTCTTTGCTCTCTTTGTTTTTACTTTTTTCGCTCAAGTAGCGTTAGCCAAAGATATCCGTGAGCAAAGAGTGGAAGGAGCAACGAAAGCTGCGATCAAAATTATAGATAAGGCGCTCACGCGCAACTCGCCGATGCAGGAAGTTCTTCTCGAAATGAGACAATCGTTCGGAGATATTCAGTGGCTTCCCCACGGACAGAATTTTCCCCACTGCTTGAAAAAACCAGGCATCCGCGCTTTCGTCACCCATGGTGTTCGTACGATTCATCTTTGTGCCAATCTTTTTGAAGAAGAGTGGGATCAGAATTCCATGGCGCAGATTCTTCTACATGAAAGTGCTCATGTGGCAGGTATACACGACGAGTGTCAGACGACTAAATATGAGATAGGGGCCCTGAAACTTGCCAAAAAACGCATCTCTTTCCAGAGTGATTACTGGAAGAGCTGCCACATCACCAGTAAGTTCGACCCTTTTGAGATTGTCGTAACGCCTCAACCATAGGACAATTTTCTTCGTACCTACACGGAGAAATTATGACCTGGAATGTAGACCCTGAGCTCATCTCGATCGGCCCGTTTTCCCTTCGCTATTACAGCTTAATGTTCATCATCGGTTTTCTCTCGATGGGTGAGTACGTAAAAACTCTATTCAAAAAATACCATCGCGATCCGGAACTCGTTTCCTCTCTCGTCACGCATATCATTGTCGGTATGCTGGTTGGTTCACGACTCGTTCATTGCTTCTTCTATGAACCTCAGTATTATTTTGCCAATCCCCTCGATATCCCGAAAATCTGGCAGGGCGGACTCGCTAGTCACGGCGGCTATCTCGGTGTCATCATCGCCGTCTGGTTCTTCGTGAGGAAGCACAAAGAGATTTCTTATCTGTGGCTCCTCGATCTTCTGGCTGGGCCATGCCTTTTTGTTGGTGGTCTTATCCGTATCGGAAATCTTTTTAACTCTGAAATTCTTGGTCGTACCACGGATGTTCCGTGGGCGATTATTTTTCAAAGAGTCGATCCGTTCCCGAGACATCCGGCGATGATCTATGAGGCGATCGGCTACATTGCTATCGCTGGAATTCTGGTCTGGATGGAAAAGAAAAAATTTCTGGTCTGGAAGCAGGGAAGTAATATCTGCGCGTCTCTCATTCTCGCCTTCACGTTCAGATTTTTCATCGAGTTCATTAAAGATGAGCAGGCGACAGTGACCGTGAGTTCCTTCATAAATATGGGACAGGTTCTCTCCATCGCTTTTGTCCTCGGTGCCGGAATTATTCTCTGGCGTCTGCCCAATGTTCCTCACAAAGCCGACTAATCCAGTCGGCATGCGGACTGACCCATTTTTCTGCCAATCCGAATTTTCCCGGGGATAAATCCCGCATAAACCTCTCCTTTCCCCCTGTATTTTGCGAAAAATGCCGTTCTCCCTTAATCTTAAGGAGTATGACTTTCGAAGGGGGACCCCATTCAGGAACAGGATAAAAAGAAGATTCTCGACGTTAATGCTGTTCAATCCGAACGCAAAGGCTGGTCCGGCATTCTTGAAACCGTCATGCGGAAATCCAAAAATATAAGTTTCTTTCTGGTTCTCATTCCCATCGCGTTTCTTTATGTCTTCTGCACGGGTGTCGCCCTCATTCCCGGTGTGACTCTGTACCGCGAGATCAGTGCCATGACGGTGAACTCAACTCCGTTCTGGCAAAACGTCGGCATGGCCTTCAGTATTGGTGCTGGTTTTTTTCTTTACGGTCTATCAGTCATCTTTGTAGTTCCCGCCGTGAACAAGCTCCTTCCCTTAAAAGTGAAGCCTCATCGCGCGACCTGGTACTCACTCAGTGTGGTACCTTGGTATTATCACAACGCCCTTACTTACCTCGTCCGTTATACGTTTCTTGAATTCATCACTCCCACTCCGCTCAATAAACTTTTCTATCAGATGATGGGAATGAAAATCGGGAAGGGGACTATCATTAACACGACTAATATCTCGGATCCTTGCCTGATTGAAATTGGTGATTACGTCACGATCGGCGGCTCATGTACGATCGTTGCTCACTACGGAATGAAAGGCTTTCTCATCATCGACCGCGTGAAGATTGAAGACAAGGCCACCATCGGTTTGCGCGCCATAGTCTTTGGTGATGTCGTCGTCGGAAAAGGTGCGTTGGTAAAGGCAAATGATGTCGTGATGCCGAAAACCAGAATTCCGCCACGCGAAGAAAAACCACAAGACGCTACAGATCAGCGCGAATCTCAGCCCGCTTAGCATTTTTTCTCCTGTCTTTAGGGAAAATTTTGAGAAATGAAGTCGAATCTATGGCAAAAAGCTCATGGAATTGACCCGTAACTCTAACCCAGGGAAGGAAAAATGAAATCAGCGCTGACTTTTTTTGCTCTCCTCTTCGTTCTCAAGGCCACTGCCTTTGCGAAAGTTGTCATGATCGATGACAAAGTCTATCTGAGAAAAGACGGGAAACAGGTTCCGGTATTTCTCGTGAATGAATTGATCGAAAAAGAGAAAGTGAAGAAGGTGAATCTCTTCGGTGATGGAAAAGTACACATCATTTCTTTTGCCATCAAGAAAGAGAAAGAAAAGCTTTACTCAATCGATGACCAGGGATTTCTCTACGCTATCGAACCCTACGTGAAATATCGTGTGGATAAAATCACTGACGCTGGAGAATTTCATTTCAAAGAGTTACCGGGGAAATCATTTCGTGTGACAGAGAAGGGTTATTTCATCCACTAATCAGCGGATAAAGATTGTCATGGTGGCAGAGACTTCGTTCAGGAGAAAGTAATTGTAATGGACTCCGACTACCAGAGGCTTCCACCATGAATATTGAATGCCGGCGTAACTGGTCTTTTTAATCCTTGAATATTTCAGAACATCATCTTTAAACTTCGGGGTGAAAGAATCTTCTCTTCTCGTGCCAAAGTTGAACAGGAAATTTTGCCACGCCAGCGATGCCGAATAAATCCGGATCGTAACGGCGTCTTTGGTGAATTGATATTTGTCTGTTGTGATCTGTCCGGCATCGAGAGAAAGATTCCAGAGTTTCACTCCAGCTGAAAAAGTCGTGACCCGGTAAGACTCGCTATAACTGTCCGTGCCGTAAAGCGTGCTATAGGGAAGACCAGTGCTGCCGATGTTGGTGTGCTTAAAATCCAGCCAGAAATCATCTTTGTACTGAGAAGCTCCGAAAGTAAAAGGGCCTGCCCGTCCTGAAAGTCCAAAGCCTGGGCGGACTTTCTTAACCTCGGAATGTCTCTTAAGAAGAATACCAAAATCCAGGCCGAAATTTTTTTCACGAATGATTCTTCCGGCCAGGGCAAAGTTAAGTTTTTTCGGATCAAATCGTTTTTTGTCTTGATTACGCTTCAAGAAATTCTCATCAAGTTCAGGCGCTCTGACGCCAAAGAAACTGTTCTCAAGAGTCGGACTGATGAGGGCCCCACCGAAGCGTCCACTACCGGCCACCAAATTGAATTGAGGATTATTATTGGGCTGGAAAAGCACTTCGCCACCAAAGCCGCGGTCAACACTGACGTTGGCCGGGTTGAGGTTGGCGGCGGTGGCAGGGCTGGGAAGAGAGAGGTTACTGGTCCGTCTGTTTTGTTTGGATACACCAGAGCAACTGGGAAGATCCAGAATGTCGCAAATATCTTTCCCGCCGGCGGCAATGGCAGGAAAAGAGAAAATCAAGATGAAAAGGAGTTGGAACATTGGGGATAAGTTTACCAGTTATTTGAATTTTCGCCTACTCACAGCGTTGACGATAATGAGGAAGAAAATACCCTCTTTGTTAAGGGTTTGTGGGCTTCTCATTTTCTAGACTCTGAAGGAAAATCTCTTCAATCCAACAAAGGTAATTTCATGAAAACGCTTGCTCTGCTTCTTATCATCTTTTCGACGAATCTTTTCGCGAAAATTAAAACTGAACGTGTGGCCTATGAAAAAAACGGTACCAAGATGGAAGGCTATCTCGCCTGGGATACTTCTGCGAAAAAACCTCGGCCTGGTGTTGTTGTATATCCTGAATGGTTCGGCATTGGACCATTCTCTGAAGAGAAGGCCGTTGAGCTCGCGAAAATGGGGTACGTTGCTTTCGCTGCCGATGTTTACGGTGTTGATGTTCGTCCCAAAGATATGAAAGAGGCCGCAGCAGCTGCGACCAAATATAAATCCGACCGTCCTCTCCTGCGCGAAAGAGCTCAGGCGGCACTCGATGCGCTTCTTTCTCGCAAAGAAGTGAACAAAGATAAAATCGCGGCGATTGGATTCTGCTTCGGTGGAACTGCTGCGCTTGAGCTTGCCCGTTCGGGTGCTGATCTCGATGCTCTTGTGAGTTTTCATGGCGGTCTCAGTACGCCCATGAAAGGATCTAAGTTTGCTCCGAAGATTCTTGTTCTTCACGGAGGAAATGATCCCTATGTTCCGGAAAAAGAAGTCCAGGAATTCCAGACCGAAATGAGAGACTCAGGAGCTGATTGGCAGTTTATTTCTTACGGTAATACTGTTCACTCCTTCACCAATCCTCAGGCGGGAAATGATCCTAAGGCAGGAGCTGCTTATAACGAGCTTTCTGCAAAACGTGCGATGAAAGAGATGAAATCGTTCTTTGAAGAGACGCTGAAATAATTTGAGTTTTTCGGGCCTTCCGCTTTAATCAAGCGTGAAGGCCTTTTGATTAAAGACTTCTTAGATAAACCCAGACATTCATGAGAGAAATGAAGATCATGGGAAATAAAGTCATCATCATCCCCGCCGTTCTTTTCTTGAAATCCATCGTTGTCGTTCTCATCGATAGAAAATGAAGAACCCGCCCAACGAAAAAAACAATTCCGAAAACATGCAGAAGCCACAAGGGAAACTGTCTCGAGTATTCGACCAGCGCAAAGGCGATAAGAAAGAAAGCTGCATAGGAAGCGAAATTGGAATGGGCAGCAACCAGATGCTGAATCTCATTGTTTGTGCCCGCGCCCAGAGAAATCTTCTGTGATCTGCGCGCCTTAATGGTTTCGATGGAAATAAAAACGTAGAGGAGACCGAGAAGACCTGTGTAAAGAGAAGTAACCATAAGTCCCTTTTCATTTTGGTGGCTCCCCCGAGACTCGAACTCGGACGTTGTTGCCAACGGCGGATTTTGAATCCGCTACGTCTACCATTCCGTCAGGGAGCCCTAAAATGAAACTTGATCATACTACCGCAGCTTAATGAGTTCAAGGGCCTCTTTCACTCCGAAGCGCAGGAAATTCGGACCCAGATGTTTCTTCAATTCCGCGTTGGAAATAAGACACGAAAATTTCAGGTAATCGAGAAGATAATCCGGGACATCGATGTTGAACTTTCTGAGGGTGCTATTGAGAGGGCCTCCGAGCATCATCGGAAAAGGCACACCTTTCGTTCCGACTACATCCAGCGCTTCACGAAGAGAAATGTATTCACTCCCGGCGACATTGAAAGTTCCGGTCGGAAGGTGCTCAAGTGCCTTGTAAAGAATCTGCGCCATATCGAATTCATGGATAAACTGAAAGAACGGATTATAGTCAATGGGCTTCAAGGCCACGGGCCCCGCCAGAAATTTCGTCATGGCATTCTGAATGAGTGTACCCACAATATTGCAGGGCCGAAGAACAACCGTTGAAATATTATTCTGATTTTTCCACATCCAGCTGGTGCAGATCTGATCCATTTCTACGACATCCCGTAATTCAGGATGGCGAACCGAAGCGCGCAGAGGAGCTTCCTCACGCAGGAAAATGGAATTATCCGGATAGGCGCCATAGACATGGAAAGTAGAGAGGATAATCACTTTCTTTACGCCTGATCGTTCACACAATTCCAGAATGCGGTTTGTACCCATGACCGAGAGATCGATTCTTTTGGCGAGAACATTATCGGAATTTGATGAATGACTGATGCGTCCAAGATGATAGACGACATCAAAGTTATGGGAGCGAAAAAGATTCTCAAAATTTCCACGGGAGTATTTAATCTCCATCGGTGTCAGACCCTTCAGCTGCGGAACTCTTGAGACATCGCGGGAATCGACTCCCAGAATTTCCCAGTCGGGATGTTCCGTCAGCATGAGTCTCGCCGTCATTTGAGCAAGACCTCCGGCGATTCCGATCAGAAGAATTTTTTTAGGGGCACTCATGTGTTCCCTTTCGTCCTGAATTCACGGATCACATATTTTGATATAGGTTTCCGGACAGTGTCAAAGAACGGTCTGCGGTTTTTCAATCCGTGCACAATCATTCTTCTGATGGTGTTCTCAATGTGGAAAACATTCTCTTTTACTTCTTTTTCCGGAGTTTCCTCTTCCAGGTGAGAAGGAATCGCAATCTCTTCTCCGATGTAGATATCAATCGGTGAGGGAAGGGGAAGAAAGTTTAAAGTCAAAGGCATCGCTGGAACTTTTAACATCTCTGCAATTTTTTTGGCGTGAAACACAAAAGGAAACATTTCCTCCGCACCGATCACGCAGACCGGAAGAATCGGTGTCTTTTTCTGAATCGCTATCCGGTAAAAGCCCTGAGAAAACGTGCGGAGTTTATAAAAGTCTGGTGTGTTCTTGGAAATTCCCCTGACACCTTCCGGAAAGACAAGAATCGATTCACCGTGATCGATGAGGTATTCGCAATTAGCGCGGTCCCCGAGAATCGCCCCGCTTTGTGCCGCGAAGTCGCCCACAAAGGGAAGCTGGGCCATGAATCTTTCGACCATCGCACGCAGGACTCTTGGCGGATGAATATCCATGGCAAAGGCGAGAGTGATCATCGCCCCATCAATGGGAAGCTGGCCCGTGTGATTGGAAGCAACGATGTAGGGTTTATCCTGAACGTTTTCTGCACCAAAAACACGAACTTTAAAATAAGAGCGATAAAGCGGAAGAATTTTGCGGACCGTTTTCTCACACAGCTCAAGATTGAAGCCCCACGGGTCTTTGTAATCTTTGTAGCGCGCTCGCAGAGAGACAAACACGTCTTCAATTTTCTGTTCGTCTTCCGGAGAGAGAAGTTCGAGATGGGGCAGCTTCATCATAGCCTCTGATTATACTCCCGGGGTGTTGTTCCTGAAACCTGAACAAATTACCGGTTCCGAGTATCGCACTCGGAATTACTCACAAACGCGCGAGTCTTCCGCCGTCTACGCGAAGAGCGGTGCCCTGAATAAAGTGCGCAGCATCCGAACTGAGATAGAGAATCGCCGAAGCGATATCACCTGATTGTCCGACGTCACTCTGGTTAATGACTTCGAGACCGGCCTTGATATTGGGATTGTCCCAGAGCATGGGCGTATCGATGGCACCAGGTAAGACTGCGTTGACCCTGATCCCTTTTTCTTTTCCTTCAATCGCTGCCGATCGCGTGAGAGAAAGAACGGCAGCTTTGGCCGCAGCGTATGAAGTCACGAGTGGTGTTGTCTCGACAGCGTGAACACTTGAGACATTCACCACCGCTCCCCCTTGATTCATCTGCAGAAGTGCTTGTTTGGTGAAATAAAATGCACCCATGAGATCAACACCCAAAACTTTTTGCCAGTCTTCTAGAGTATGCTCCACCAAGGGTTTAAAAATCATCAGACCCGCATTGTTGACAACAACATCGAGCCGGTGGAATTGATCTTTGGCGATCTTTACCGTGCGGATCACATCTTCCTCGCGGGAAACATCACACTGAGAAATAAATGTATTCGGAGAGTTTAAATTTTTTTTCGCATTTATTAGTTTCTCAAGATTAAGGTCCGCGATAATGACTTTTGCGCCTTCAGCGAGGAATTGTCTGGCGGTCTCAAGTCCAATACCGCTTGCGGCCCCGGTAACGATGACGACTTTATTTTCAAACGTATGTCCATTCATAAAATCCTTTAGCTCGGATTTGCGGGAGCATTTGTACCGACACTCTTTTGGCGAAGAGCTGAAGAGCGTTGTTCCTGTGCGTGCAAATCGTTGTGAGCACTTGGTCTGATGATGGGAACCTGAAGGCATATACTTTGTGTCGGCAGTACTTCTCTCCAGTCGGTGATTAGTTGTTTGTAGGCAGTTCCCACCGGTCGGATTTTCCGGTCAATATCATAAAGTCCCACAGGTGTTACGCGATTATTTTCTTCCCTTAGGGCCGTGTCCCAGTCGACCTGATCGGTGAGCGAGTACCAGGTGAACCCGACGATAGGAATTCCCTTGTTTCTTACGTGCAGAACGTTCGCCCATTGTTTCCAGAGCCAATCTACCGCCTCATTTCCCTGAGGTCCCTGGCTGATATTTGTCTCGGTATGCATGACGGGTAGAAGGTAGCGGTTATAGTATTGAACAGTGATCTCGTCGTAACCGAAAACTTCTCCGGCCCTCCGGGTTTTTCCATCAGCATTCACGCGATGTTCGTTGGTGAAGTAGTAGTCATTTCCCATGATGCAATTATGTTTCAGATGCCAGCCCAGAAAAAAATGATATTCATCCTGGGACATGCCATTGTCGCGAAGATACTCATACATTTCCGAATCAACCCTTCGACCATAATTGAGGTCGAGAGACAGGAAACGTTTGGCATTCAAAATTTCGGCTGGTTTGATCGCTTTGGGATTGTCTGCGTGAAAATATTCCGTCGATTCACTCTGAATAAAAATAGCATCAGGTCTCTCGGTCAGGATC
>JBKJNQ010000042.1:0-4601 GCA_046593575.1 Bacteriovoracaceae bacterium | reverse complement strand
GTCCCTTAATATTTAGTACGCTCGGGCGTGAGGATTGAGCATCATGAGTTTCTTAGCGATATGAACCCGCACATCGTGAACCTGTGGGCCAACCACCTTAACGATTTCTTTGAGTTCTTCAGCGCGAAGGTTTAATTCTTCACACCAGAAATTAACGTCCCACGCTTCTCTTACGTTGATTTTCTTTTCTGATTCTGTCTGATGATTATTCATAATTACCTCACTTGCTTACTTAATAACCCTGACGGACTGCTCTCGTAAATTTAAGGATAACTCAATATGAGTTACTTATCCTGAGGCCTTAATATGGAGACGACAAAGGATGGTCACCGTGAAGATAAGTTTAATTATTCTCTTCCTGATTCCGGTCGCGATGGCCGCTACAAGAAAACTCGATATGCCTACCGGAAGAAAACCTGCGCTGGTGAAAGATAATGCGGTTCTCAAAGGAGAAGTTCCTTCTTCGGAAATAAAAACATCACAAAACCGGGTTGAGCAGATTAGTGCCAAACGCAGCCGTCAGAATCAGGAAGACCGGCGTAAATAAATTTTTCCCCAAAGTTCACAGGATCCATCACGTTTGACAAATATTTCCGAAGTTTTGAGAGCTGCCCTCCAGTCCGCATGCGCACAAACTCCTGCATGAAGAAAATCCTCATGCGCTTTGAAAGTTTTGCAATTAGAACAGGATCTTTCTTTTTTGAGGCTTTCTGTCGTGGGTCTCGGAGAATATCGATGGAAACGGGTTTTTGCCCAGATGCGGGCGCTTTTATCGTCGAGAAAGTTGATCGCCTGCCAGGAAGCGTAGGCAAGTAAACTTATCCCCAGAAAACCCGCGTTTGTCATAAAGACCTCCGGCGGGAACTCTAGGAAAACGATCTGGGTTCAACAACTGAAAGCTGGCCAAATCCTAGATGACTTTAACTTGCTTTCCCTGAAATTCGACGAGCTGTCCCACGCGGATCTTGCATCTTTTTCTGAGCTCTACCGCTCCATCTACTTTTACCTGTCCTTCAGCGATGAGGTGCTTGGCAACTCCTCCACTTTCAGTGAGGTGGGCGGCCTTCATGAGATCACAAAGGGCGATGAAATCACCGCCCTCAAGTTTAAATTCTTTCATGACCCGATTGTATCAGAAAGCATCGTCATACGCCCAGTTGATCTCGGATTTTATGAACTGATTTTTTTGAAACCCGGTCCGCTCATAATTGTCCAGATCTCTTGGCTGCCAAAAATACATACTCGCCGGATGGAGATAGCAATGTTCCGTGTCCTGGTGGTCGTTGTAAGAAGAATATTTGCTAATGATCGGACAGTTTCTCTTTGAATAGATGAAACGATCTGTCCACGTCTTGATGTCCACCGGCATTCTCATAAAAGTAGGGTCCATCGTCATCTCTGTCCCGTTCACATAAGTCATGGGTGTGACATGGAACCACCATTGGTAGCGGTACTGATAAATGTAGGAACGGGTAAAAAACATGAAGAGTTTCATCGCCCGAAGCTCGGACCGCTTGTACTCCTCGTAGGTCCAGATATGAGCACGGTTGTAGCATTCGCTTCTGGACTGAGCTCTTCTCATGAAAGAAAAAATCGACTGCACCTCTTGATACGAAGAAAGGTCACTAGGAATATAAGAAGCTGGTACGGGATCCGGATCATTGAGGGTCTCTTTTAATTTATCAGGCCCAGCGATCTGAGTAGCACCAAGGAAATTTCCATGCCGGTCGAGATCTGCTTCCAGCCACTCGCTTCTGATATTTGATTCTTCCAATGCTGTTAACGTTTCTTTCTCAGTGGATGACAAGAATCCCACTCTCCCATTTTCAAATTTAATCAGATGGGGATTTTTCGCGTCAGTTGAGCGATCTATACTATGAATGCGTGTCGAAATCCGTTCGGCCTGAACAGTCGTCACAAAAAGCAACAAGATCGTAAGAAACTTCATTTTGCCCTCCTATGGCATGTAGACCGGTCAAATTTTATCCAAGATGAGACAGGCCATCTGACTAAAGATTTTCTCAATCATAATGAAGCGGACGACTCGAGTATCTTGCGGCGAAATTTTACTCCTTCTCTTCTTCTGCAATGAGAAAATAATCGCCGGAGGTTGTTATGAAATATTTCTTGTTCTCACTTTTTCTCTCACTCCCCCTTTACGCACAAAACAATCTTGCCCCTGATAGTCCCCTCGATTCAAGCATGGAAGAAACAAAGAATAATCCAAGCTCCGATAACGAGTTTGTGCAGAAGGAAGAAGAGGAAGATGCCAGTCAGGAAGAATTACTGGAAAACCGCTATGTCGTTCCCGATGATAAGGAAGAAGAAGAATTTAACAAGAATGGGATTTAAAAAACAAAGCGAAGAAGTCTGGAAGGAATTTCTCTTGAGTCATCATCCGTCACGATATAAAAATATCCGTCGGTATGAAAGGCCAACCCTTCAGGTTTACCCTTCATCGAGAGCTCAGTCAGATCAGTAACCTCACCTTCTGAGATTTTTCCTACAAAGGCGCCGAGAATTTCTCCATCGAAATAAGTGGATTCTGTCGCTTCCGCCACCGCCAGGAAATAAAGCACATCATCTTTTATCGTAGCATCAGTGATCGTGAGCTGAACATCTTTGTGGAGCGGGAGTTTGATCTTTTGAACGGCAATATGACTGGATGGCCAGTTCTTCACCGTAATAAGAGAGTTCTCCCCATCTTTTCCATTCCCGCGCTGGAACAAAAGAAGATCAGCTCCATGAGTGAGAGCTCCTTCAATGTTAAGATCATCCATTTCTTTTTTCAGTTTATGGAAAAGATTTTCAAAATCAGCATCTTCGTGACCGGTGATTTTCCCACTCTTATCCAGATGAATGCGCGCGCCCTTGTGCCGATTCTTCTTTGAGCCGGAAGGAACGGCATAGAGAGAATCTTTATGAAGGAACAAAGATTCCAGGTCGGGCTTGACCTTCTTTCGGGCCATGACATCTTCCGGAAGCTCCCCTGTCCAGAGCTGGTAGGAAGTGAATTTGCCCTGTTTATTTCTTATGAGAAGAGAGAGCTCATCATCGGCGACAATATAAAAATGATCCTGAAAAATAACCAGTCCACTGGCAGCGTGGACCGGAAGATCACAGACAAGCTCAGGAGTGAGTTTCTTTCTCACTTCTTCTTTTTAGCTTTTGTTTTTTTCGCCTTCGGCGCCGGAGTTGTCACGGGGGCAGTAACAGCGGGTGTTGCAGCAGGCGCTTCAGCGGAAATCGCTGGAACTCGCTTGACTGATTTAATGATCACGGCGTCCATCGGAACATTCTCATAACCACCAAGTGTGCCGGTCTTGACCATCTTCATGCGGTTCACAACGTGCATACCTTTGGTCACTTTCCCAAAGACCGCATAACCATGACCATCCGGTTGAGGATAGTTCAGGCTGTCATTGTTATTTACGTTAATAAAAAACTGCGCCGTCGCTGAATTAGGATCACCGGTACGGGCCATGGCAATTGTGCCTTCCTCATTACGAAGACCATTTTTCCCTTCATTGATAATCGATGGGCGAGTTTTCTTTTCTTTGAGGCCCTCTTCAAAGCCTCCTCCCTGAACCATGAAGCCATTGATCACGCGATGAAAAATTGTATTGTCGTAAAACTTGCTATCAACGTAAGCGAGAAAATTCTTCACTGTTACCGGTGCCTTCTCTTCATTCAGTTCAATTTCCAGCGTTCCCATCGTGGTTTCCATCACCACAGTCGGGTTACTGGCAAAGCTCAGAGATGACGTCAATATCGTGAAAAGGAGGAGATAGCGCATGGATTTCCTTGGATGAGTTAGAGAAATAGTTTAGGCGAACCTATTCCTTCCTGTCATCGGGAAATCCTAGGGAGAAACATTGGTGATGGACCCGGAGATCGACATTTCAGGGTGATTCATTTCCACCAGCCATCCGTAGACATCTACTGAGAGACGCGCGGAGAGAATAATAAGGCATACTCCGGCAGTTCCCATCACCCATCTCATGCGTCTAGGGTTCTGAAATACCGGCATCATTTTGGAAGAAGCCGAAGAGAGAACGAGAAACCACACCAGGGAACAAGCGGCTGCCCCAAGACCAACCGACATGCGAAGCGGAAGCTCTGCGTATTTAGATGAGTATCCACCAATCAGAACAACTCCATCCAGATAAGCATGGGGATTGAGAAGACTGAAAGTGATGGCCCGGAGAATACTTCGCTTAAGGTTTTTTTCTTTCAGGACATCAGACAGATAAACATCTTCCTTGGGAGTCCGGAGTTTTCCAATCCCATATTGAAGAAGGAAAATGATTCCTACAACACCCACAACAATCTTGAATTCAGGGAAGTGATGAAAAAGAGTAGCAGCTCCCATCACTCCCAGCATGATGATAGTGAGATCACAAAGGAAGCACACAAAAGATACCGTCAGGTGATAATGCCTGCGCATGCCAGACTCAAGAACAAATAAGTTCTGAGCACCAAGCGCCATGATGAGACTTGCCTGTAAAAGAAAACCTTCGAGGAAGACCTGGATCATGCGTGCTTCTCCATTGACAGAGAGTCGTAAAGCACGCTTGAGAGAGCAAAGACCTCGCCAATTC
>JBKJNQ010000148.1:0-3162 GCA_046593575.1 Bacteriovoracaceae bacterium | reverse complement strand
GCAAAGAAACAACTCTTGCGGAAGCTCGATGATTCCAATCCCAACACAGACCTGGATAAAATCGAAAAACAAATTGTCGAGACTTGTAACAAGCTCGGTATCGGCCCCATGGGCTTCGGTGGAAAAACCACTCTCATTTCCTGCAAGATGACCCACGCTAACCGCGTCCCTGCTTCATTCTTTGTTTCGATTTCCTATATGTGCTGGGCCTTCCGCCGTCAGGGTATTGTGATGGATAAGAAAAACGTCATCAAAAAATGGTTGTACTAATATGAAGAAACTCTCCTACCCATTCTCAAAAGAAGCGGTCCGCGAACTTAAAGTTGGCGACATGGTTCAGATCACCGGAAAACTTTTCACTGGGCGCGATGCTGTTCACAAACATATTCACGACGGAAATAAACCACCAGTGGATTTGAAAAACCAGATCATCTATCACTGTGGCCCGGTGACGATGAAAGATAAAAAAACCGGTAAGTGGACCGTCACGGCAGCCGGCCCCACGACTTCCATCCGCGAGGAGCCGTATCAGTGGGAGGTCATCCGCGATTACGGAATTGTCGGTGTGATTGGAAAAGGCGGCATGGGACAAAAGACTCTTGATGCCTGCAAGGAACACGGCTGTGTGTATTTCCACGCCGTCGGTGGAGCGGCCCAGGTTCTCGCAGAAAAAATCAAATCCGTTGATGGACTTTATTGGGAAGAATTCGGTTTGCCTGAAGCCATCTGGGAATTATCGGTGGAAGATTTTCCGGTGGTTGTCACGATGGACGCTCACGGAAATTCTCTTCACAAGGATGTGGAAGCATCCTCGAAGGAAATGATGAAAACAGTCTTATAGATCTTTTTTCGGATAATACGAAACGGAATGTCTCTTCGTGCAGCCATTGGCCTGGGCGGAGAGAATTCCCGCCAGATACTTCTTTCCATCTTTTACTAAAATCAACGCTCCTCCTGAATCACCCTGGCAGACTCCTGCTTTGGAGCCATCAGAAAGAATCACGAGTCCACCCAGACCATTAGCGCGGCGGTGGATCTTAGTCTGAGCGACTTGTCCGTTAGCAGTAAGTAGAACATCAGCTCCCACCGTCAGGTGAGCAATATTTGCGAATGGAAGAATCTCAGCATTTTTCAGGGGCTCTGATAATTCGATGAGGGCCAGGTCTTCGGCGTTTATGCCGGGGGAATTAAAATATGAGTCGGCGAGTGTAATCGCCTTCGCCTGAATCTTCTGGTTTCCGGAAACAACTGTCACTGCCTCAGGATAGTAAGTCAGAACCAGAGACTCTTCGTTAATCTGAATTCCCTTCACTTCAATACAATGAGCAGAGGTAAGAACTTTGGTGGCAGAGATCACAACACCCTGACAGAAGACCTCGTCACTCACCTGAAGCTCTACCAGATGCCTCTCGGAAGCCGCTGGGCGACCTCCATAAAGAGCGAAGGCAGACTGTGCGAAAAAGAAAAAAAGAAGGGCATGAATTCTCATGCCCTTTAACTACCTAGGGGGATAAATCATTGCCTAGCCCAGTGGTAAAAACTACTCTGGCGCTACGCGTTATCTATGGTGTTTTCTTCTTACTGGGGGGTACTTTTTTCACGTTCTCCGAGAGATCAGTCAAAACCGTATACTGCCGGATGTTTTCTTTCACGCGAACTGACTGAGCGGATGCCACACCCACACTCACCAGAACCATAAACGCGACTATGATCTTCATGGAAGAACTCCTCGTTGGAAACAGTCTAAGGGAGGTCAAGGAATATTCAAAACCGGAGGGTAAGTTCCGGAATAGACGGTCCCCGGAAAGACTCCAGGGACCTCATGAGTGGCAATTTTACTGGGCGAAGGCCTCGTTCCATTCGAGATTATGATAAACCTTCTGGATATCATCATCTTCCTCCAGGACTTCGAGGAGACGCTGAATTTTATCAAAGGATTCTTTGGTGATTTCTTTGGTGTTGAGAGGTAGACGCTCGAGCCCCGAGTCCATGACTTTAATCTTCATCTCTTCCAGTTTTTTATAGATATCGCCGTACGCTTCAACCGGACCTTTCACGGTCACGAATCCATCTTCAACTTCCACGTCATCAATGTTGAAGTCGATCAGTTCCATCATGAGATCATCCGAAGACATCTTATTCATATTCTCTTCTTTGATGGTGAAGGTGGCCTTTCTTTCAAAGACAAATTGCAGGCATCCCGGAGTTCCGATGGCGCCTCCCCATTTGTTGAAATAAGAGCGCACGTTACTCACAGTCCGTGTGGGGTTATCGGTCGCGGCTTCAATGAAAATCGCCACGCCATCTAAACCATAAGCTTCGTAATTAATTTCTTCGATGGCGTTTCCGCCTTCCCCGAGACCTTTCTTGATCGCCTTATCCACGTTGTCTTTCGGAACGTTGAATTCGCGCGCTTTAAGGAGTCCAATTTTCAAGGCAAAGTTGGCGTCCACTTCGGCGTGGCCCGCGTTTTTCACCGCCATGGTGATTTCTTTCAGAACTTTGGTGTAGTGCTGCGATTTAAGCTTATCCGTCGCAGCTTTCTTCATCTTGATGTTGTTCCATTTACGTCCCACAAGCACTCCTCAAATAATTAGTGCTCAGAATATAACAAATAGGGCCTTTGTTTGGCCATTTAGACTGACAGTGTCAGCACTTTTTTTTGGTAACATTACTGAAAAAAAAGGAGTTCTTATGAAAATTTTCGCTTTGGCCCTTATGTTCTCACTTTGTGCCTTTGCCGTTGAGACTGGAAAACCAGCTCCCGACTTCAAGCTCGAAGGTGTCTCAGGAAAAACAGTTTCTCTTTCAGACTTCAAAGGAAAGCTCGTGGTCCTTGAGTGGAAAAACCACGGCTGCCCGTTTGTAAAAAAACATTACGACTCTCAGAACATGCAGAACCTTCAGAAAAAATACACCAAAGACGGAGTGATCTGGCTCTCGATCATTTCCAGTGCTGAGGGTAAGCAGGGTTATGTGACGGCGGCGGAAGGACTTGCTGATAAAACCAAGTATCAGTCGGTATCAACTGACGTTCTTCTCGATTCTAAAGGGAATGTGGGCCAGCTTTACGGCGCAAAAACAACTCCGCACATGTACGTGATCGCCAAAGACGGCACTCTAGCTTATCAAGGTGCGATTGATGACAAGGCGGATGCTGAT
>JBKJNQ010000128.1:0-25524 GCA_046593575.1 Bacteriovoracaceae bacterium | reverse complement strand
AAATACGGACGTTAGAAAAACCCTGAATTTTTTACCTGACCCACTTAACGAAGAGTTATCTCTCCCGTTAAGTGGGTTCATGGAAATCATCTACACAAAAGTCTCTCAGCCTCGTTGGTGTCTTAAAGTTGCGGCCTTGATGGTCCTTCTTATCTTCCTTCACGCAAGGTTCGTTTCTCCTCTTATGGGCATCTGACGCATAGCCTCTCGTGTAAGCATTACCTAATTCCTTATCTCCCTTGTACAATCAGACACAAGCTTAGATATCTACGGACTTCAACAGGAGTATGTATGGAAATGAAGAAGGCTATATGCCATCTCTGGGGACACGAATTCACTGCCGTTCCGACCTCTTTTTCGTCGTCGAACGAAGGTCTCGATTATATCTGCAAGAGATGCGGTCAGGAGAAATTCTCCCCGAATCTCCCGTGGGAATCGAGAGACGTTGCGACTCAGGAAAATGCCGATATCCGCTTCGTCAGAAACCGTTCAGAAATCTCCCGCGAATTCAGATAATTTTTACAGGTCCGGAGTCTTAAGATTTCGGACTGTCTTTCTTTTGTTAATACCTCCTTCATGAAAAATCTAATTTTAATTCTCGCCCTGAGCGTGAGTGCTCCACTTTTTGCCGAAGCCATTCCGGGCCAAGTGATGCTCGATTATTTCTCGGCGACTTGCCCGTCAGAAGGCGAGTGGACTCAGGCAGCTCTGGGAGACTCGAGAAATCTCATCAGTGTGATTGAGGCCATCTCTAAGGATGATGACTGTAAAACTTTAGTTGGGGCCTTAGGGCAGTTAAGTTCCCTGAACGTCCAGGTCGAGGCCCTCGCTCAGCAATCGGAGACAAAAAAGAAAATCGCGGAATACGATTCGCAGGAACGAGAGCTTTTAATCCAGCTTTCAAAATCCACTTCACAGGTTGATCGAGATTCAATGAATTTTTCGCTGAGAAATATCCAGGTCTCGCGCGCGGGCCTTTTGGGACGCGAGAATGCCAGCCACGATTTAAGTGGCCCGGATTCCGTTCTCGCTCTTTCACGAGCGGCACAGCTGGCCGATGCTTCCTTTAAACAGATCGCGAGTAACCAGAAATGCGTCCTCGGTTCTCCGAGAATTCTGACAACCGCCACGGGGCTTGTTTCCTCGATTGGAGCTGCTATCACTGCTGTGAATCCTGCTCTAGGTTTGGGCCTCCAGGCCGGATCCAGTTTCATGGGAAGTGCTATCGAAAGTTTCAGAACCAATCGCTTTAATCTTCAGATAAGAGACATCGCTGAGGGAAGCACCAGTTACACTGGTTACAAGTGCGCTCTTGAAACCATGACTAATCGCTGGTGTGACATGGTGGATTCTCTCGCCTTCATTAAATATAAGACTGAACTCAGGCACTCTGATGTTTCAGAAGATCTCAGCACGGCGATTAAGCTCAACGATATTGAAATTCCCGTCGCCCTCGATTGGCTGCTTAAAGTTAAGAGTGGTGTGGACCCGCAAAACACTGCCGACGGACAGAGACAGAATACTGCCAGAAGAAGAAAGACGTATCTCGAGGTTCTTGAGACAGACGGAAAATCGACGATCAATAATAGTCGCTTTGAGTACTCGCAGGTGGAAACTGATCCGAAGGAAAGATTCAGGCTTATCCGTCAGATTGTGAACGTCCTGGCCCCAGCGAAGAATGACTTTGATCGCTCTGACATTAAAAATCCGTTCTTTGATATCTACCCGCAGGGTTACCTTCCCTTCTATCTTCTTGGTGTGGACGATTCAGACGCCTCCATTCAGGCCAATGGTCGCTATGTAACTCTTGATGACTGGAAGAATCCCAATGGTATTAGTCCGACACTCGAAGACGTCCGGAAGAAATATGATGAACTCGTAGCTCAAACGAGAGTCAAGGTAGAGCGCGAGCTCACTCAGGTTTTAAGACCAGACGCGGGGTTTACACTTACGACTGCCTACGATGTCCCGAATGACGAGTACAAGCTCTCCCCGATGGACGCTCTCAAGCATCTCATCAGCTTTCTCGAAAAAAATCCGCCGGGGGCAGATGAGCGTTGGCTCTTACGTATCCACTTGAGCACGATCGAAAAACTGCGGGTCATCTATACTGCCGTCGAAGACGTTGTCCTCACTGATTCCCTGACAATCGGTTCAGGGAAAGAACAGGAAGCTCTGGAAATTATCCTGAACGCCGCTGACCTAACATACGGAACAGTCGTTATTCAAGCGCGGCTGGAATTCCTGACGAGAGTAGCGGTCCTTAAGCTTCTCAAGCAGAGTCCGCGTGAACAGCAAATTATCGTGGCCCAACTTCTGGCCTCTGATCGATTCATGGACACACTCAAACGCTACAGTGGAAAAGATGATCCGGGTGCGATTGAAGATGATATTTATCAGGCAATGGGAATTACGAAAAACAACCTCAATAATTTCGTGAAAGTTTTCGGCAAGATGATTTCCAAACAGTTGAAGCGGCTTTGGGAAGAAGAGCGGATTGCTCTTCCGACTTCGGCGACTTCTCCTCACAAGAAACGCGAACAACTCTGTCACTTACTTCTGGGAGCTGAGCAAGCATCAAGCTACGTAGATCTGAGATACTGTGAGGGACTTAAGCTCGGACCACAACGGGAAGGCGCACCGGTAACAATTGCGCTGACTAAGTCTTCATACCAGAGTGATCTGGGAGTAAGAGGCTGTACCCTTCAGGACTATAATCGCTCGAGAAAGATCTACAATCAGTGGTTAGGTGCCCAGAAAGCTTTTTCCGTCCGGAGAAACCTCAAGTGAGCGCGCAGCTTCCGCTCGCTTGGTACTTCGCTCAATTCCTACGGCACTGAGGCCCAGGAAGTTAGCGGCAGCAAGCATGCTGCCCTGGCCGCAGAAGGGATTCACGATCGTCTTGTTTGTCGTCTGATCTTTCACGAACTGAGCAATCATCATCGAAACATCCAGACCCATTCCCCTCACCCAGGTTTTCTCGCCGGTATCGGGCAACACGTCCGCCGTCCATTTTCCGAAATCTGGTATCACCGATTGTGTGAAGGCCAGAACGTGCGAGTACGAAGGACGTCCCATCGTGATCGTGCCCGCTGGAAAGCGGCAGACGATTTTATGAAAGAGCATCTTGTGTCCCATCTCTGCCGCTGCTTTCTGAACGAGAAATGACTTATCCACCCAGTAACCGTCGTGTTTAATATCGGACTGGAAAAAGAAACTCACTCCGTCGGTGGGAGTTTTTGCAAGGATAAGGCGCGCGGTAGTGGTAAACCATTCACTCCATTTCTCGAGAGTGTAAGTGGGAAACTCAGAGATATCAGGAAGTGATCCCACCAGAGATGATCCTTCCAGAACTGGTTGTGAGTTCAGCCATTCGATGGCGTCAGCGGTGTGTACAATGCGATCCATGGAAACTATTATATTCGCATGTGCCAGCTTCTGGGAATGAACTGTAACGTTCCGACCGATATTTGTTTTTCTTTTACGGGCTTCCGGGCGCGCGGAGGACTCACGGACCATCACACGGATGGTTGGGGCATATCCTTCTTCGAAGGAAAAGGAGTGCGCCAGTTTCTTGACCCAAATCCTTCAGCAATTTCTCCGATGGCCGACTTCATTCGCACCTATCCCATTAAATCGAAAAACGTCATCGCTCATATCCGGAAAGCAACCCAGGGTGAAACGAAACTTGAGAACACGCATCCTTTTGTGCGCGAACTCTGGGGCCACTACTGGTCATTTGCTCACAACGGAGATCTTAAAAACTTTGCCCCGAAATTAAATGGGCGCTTTCGTCCGGTGGGGAATACTGACTCGGAAAATGCATTTTGCTACATTCTTCAGGAACTTCAGAACGAGTTCGGGGAAATTTGTCCGGATAAAGAAATACTGGGGAATAAGCTTCACGCTCTGACTCTGGAGCTCGCTCAGTTCGGAGTTTTTAATTATCTTCTCTCGAATGGTGAGTTTATGTTTGCACACTGTTCAACCAAACTCGCCAGTATCGTTCGCAAAGCTCCCTTCACCGTCGCCCAGTTAAAAGATGAGGACGTGAAAGTGGATTTCTCGAGTCTGACGAATTCCAAAGACAGAGTTGCCGTCATTGCCACCATCCCACTCACGGAAAATGAATCCTGGACGATCCACGCGCCAGGAACACTTCTCTCCTTCGCTGAAGGCGAACTTCAAAAATCCTTCGTCACCATACCTGGGCCCGCAGATTCTTAAAGGATTGTGGAAGCAATCTATTGGAAAACCTTACCCACTTTTGAGACTAAAAAAGTTTGTGCTTCAATCGCTTGAGATGTGAAGTGAGCTTCCTTAATCTCCGACTTACCAGAAAAGTTGGTCGGGCTTAAAATTCACAATAAATTTAGAAATGCGTTAAAAGGATATCTATGGCGAAAATTTTAATTGTTGAAGATGATCCCCAGATTGCCAAAGTACTGAAGATCAATCTGAAGCTCTCGGGACATGAAACAGAAAGTGTCACGACCATATCAGACGCCTGGGAAATTCTCAGAAATGATCACTTCGATCTTATGTGTCTTGATATAGGTCTTCCGGATGGATCGGGAATTGATTTGTGTGAAAAAGTACGAAGTAACGGGGATGAGATTCCCATCCTGTTCATGAGTGCTCGCACGGATGAAGCGACTGTCGTGAAGGGAATCACTTCCGGTGGTGACGATTACATCCGGAAGCCTTTCGGGATGGAAGAGCTCAAGGCCCGCATGAATAAGGTCATGAAACGTTTTACACCTCCTACTGGACAAGTGAGCTTCGGTGGACTTTCGATTGATCCCGTGAAGCGTCTGGTGACGATAGCGGGTGAAATCGTGAACATGGGAAGAAAGGAAATGGATATCCTGATCATCCTCGCCCGTCGTGCGGGAGACATTGTGACCAGGGAAACGATTCTGACAGCGCTTTATGATGGCGCCGACATGTATGACCGGACGGTGGACTCTCACATGAGTCATCTTCGAAAAAAACTTCGGGAAGCTGCCGGAGATGGTCTCAAGATCAATTCAGTTTATGGGCTGGGTTACCGGCTCGAATGGAAGGAGACGAATTGAGGAGACTTGTTTATCTAAAACTTTTCGCCTTAAGTTGTGTTGGTGCTCTCCTCCTGAGTTTTGTCTCGCTCGTCTTCATGGTTCGCGTTTCCGACATGGTCGTAGCAGAATATCGTTACGGCTATCTTCTTTATATCGCTCGCTCTATTGAAAGAAGTACTGTTTACAAACCAGTCTCCGAAGTCAATGTGAACAAGTATCCGTCTCCTCCCCCACTTCAGAGTGAGGCCCTCTCAATCATTGAAGAAGGCTACACGATGAACGAGACAGAGCTGGATCAGGGGCTCACGAAAAAACTCGCTCGAAAATTCAAGATTAAGACTGAAGACGAAAGATCAAAGCCCTCGCTCTGGCTCGTGAATGAGAGGGGCGAGATTCTTTCGACAAATAATCTTCAGGGTCTTCCAATCGAATGGGAAAAGCTTCCGCGTCCTAAAAAAGTTCACGGCATCACATCGAATGATGGAGTACTTTTCAATCCTAAGACCTTTGTGATTCGCCTCGATACTGACCCCAAGACGTATCTGGTCTCCCATAATCAAAAAACTCTTTTTCAGGGACCCTTTCTCTGGATCCAGGGTATGCATACCTTTACGACGGCGACACTTGCGATGTTTATCGCTCTGTCTCTTCTCTTCTATTATCTCAGGAGAAAATCCCGCGAAGCGCGGGTGGTGTTGAATAAGCTGGAAAGCGGAGACCTCAAGGCAAGATTCGATATCCAGCGCTTCGATGAATTCGGGAATCTCTTAGGAGATTTTAACCGCATGGCCGATCAGATCGAGCGCCTGGTGAAAAGAGTTTCCGTCACCGAATCATCGCGCTCTGAGCTCCTTCAGGAACTGGGGCATGATCTGCGGACTCCCCTCACGTCACTGAGCACATCCATAGAAACACTGCATATTCACGATAAAGAACTCGATGAGAATGACCGGAAAGAACTCATCACCATGATGACCTCTGACATTCATTATTTTAAAGAACTTCTGGAGAAGCTCACGATTGTTGCGACGATCGAGGATCCTCATTACAAATCTTCGACTGAAATCATCCGCCTCGATGAACTCCTGGATGCTGAGATTAAGAATCGCTCTCTGTCTCAGAACTCTCTTATCTGGAATCTCCACTCACCTTCGGCTTCTATCATTCTCGGGGATCAGCATCTCATTACGCGTCTGTTTAAGAACGCTTTTGATAATGCCGCCCGGTTCGCTAAAAATGCGATTGAAATTGAATTAAAAGAGTTCAAAGATTCGATTGAAGTCATGATCCGGGATGATGGTCCAGGTCTGACTCCAGAGGCGATCAAGGCCTTCGGGAACCGCCGTGAGCGACGCTGTATCAAGGACAAAAGTCATGAATTCTCACTGGGACTTGGATCTGTAATCATGAAGACGATCGCGGAAGCGCATGAAGGAACTATTGAAATGGGAAATCAGATCGGGAGGCAGGGGGCCTGCCTCCGGGTCACGTTCAGAAAGACTCAGCTGAGTTCGTAAAATTCTTTGGCCTTCTTCACAATCTGAATCAGATATGGTCTCAGCTTCACCATCACATCGCGAGAAATTCCTTCGACTACCTGAGAGTGATTATCTTTCTTATAAAGAAGCTGCTGGTTGCGTGCGTCCCAGCTCAGGGATTCATTATCTGACATTGGCATTACCACGTCAGGAATGCCGTCGCGGAACATGAGAGTGAGGAGACGAATGTCTTTCTGAGATTCTTCTGCTTCCTGTTCAAGGCGTTTTTCATTACGAACCTTCGCCTTCTTCATATCAAAAAGTTCAGTCAGTTCCTGATTCAGGCTTTCTCTCTGGGCAATCGACATCGGTGTCCTCCTTGTGATGACTAAATTTCACACGGAAGAAAAAACAAATCAAAGAAAGGATTTTTGGTCTTCCATGCTTTTTCCACAGTCAGACTATTTTTCGAGGAAGAGGTGGGTCCAGTAGATGGTTCCGGAATTGTCAGTCGCTAGCCCCAGTCCCGAATGGGTGACACGGGAGTTTTCAATATTCGCACGATGACTTGGGGAATTCATCCAGGCAGTATAAACCGCCTCCGCAGTCTTCTGCCCCATCGCTACATTTTCGGCACAGAAGTTTCCTCCTCCCAAATATGATTTTGCTTCAGAACATCGTGAAGAAAATCCGTCATGACCGAATGAAACAGATTTGTCTGCCATATCTCTGCTATGTCCTGCCGAAATCAGTGCCATGTCATCAGAGTGAATGAGGGCCTTGAGGCCTAAGCTCGTTCTGTGCTTATTCACGAGGTCCATGAACTGAGTGGTGACTTTTTCATTCAATTGCGGCGAAACGGAGTTTTCGCTACTGGAAGAGCTCCCAGTGCCTTCGCAGGAGGAGAGAATGATGAGGATAAGAAGAGTGAGTATTTTCTTCATACTTAAATGATGCAGAGAACTCTTTTAGTCGTCAAAGAAGGGCAAAAAACGGCCTCTCTAATCAACTGGAATCCTGTAAAGGTTGACAACTTTATGTTCATTCCCATCTTCTCACCATGGAAAAGAAGCTTACAAGAACATTCTTATCTAAGCGGGCCGGCGATGGAAATATCTTCATCGGAATCTTCTCTTTTCTCGTTCTCTTATCCGTATTTTTGTTCTCCGGTGGTGCTTTCCAGGCAAATGGCACTCTGATTTTTGATCATGGAGAATGGTGGAGAGCATTCACTACGACTCTCATGCACGCTGATCTTGTTCACCTTGGCCACAATGCGCTCTTCTTTATGATCTTTGCGGTACTTCTCAACACTTACTTTGGTTGGTTCATGTTCCCCTTGGTGAGTTTCGTCATGGGTGGAGTGATCAATATTCTCACCCTCGCGTTTTATCCCCGTGAAGTTTATCTCGTCGGTATCTCCGGGGTGATCTACTTCATGGCCTCATTCTGGATGACGAGTTACGTGATGATTGAACGGAAAATGAAGTTCAGAAAGCGCCTGATCATTGCGACCGGAATTTCACTCGCTCTTTTGTGCCCGGATCTTATGCATCTTGATCCGAAAGTAAGCTACCTTGCTCACGCGATGGGATTTCTTGTCGGAATTCCGTCAGCACTCATCTATTTCTGGTGGAACAAGGCGCGGATTCAGAATGAAGAAGTATGGATTGAAAGACAGCCTGTGAAGCATGATTGGGAAGAAGCGCTTGAGCTTCTCCCCCCGGATTATTTTGAAACGCTCCCGGAGGAGCCTTTACATCGACACTGAGTTCACGGCCACGAACGCAGATGGTAATCTGAATTTCAGTAACCAGTTTTCTGTGAGACAAGAATATCCTCCTGCGCCCCAACCAGTTCCCCAGGAATTCGCGACCACGAGACAGAAGTGTCCTTCTTTAGCGTGAAGTTTTTCCGGAAGCTCCATGATTCCCACGGCGAGATAGGCGTGTCCCATCGCGTGTGAGTCCACACTTCCGTTTTTCTCAGAGTCTTCAATCGTCACCATGCCGTCATTGATATAAAAGTTGGGAGTGAGTTTTGACGACATAATGACCGGCATGTTTTTCTTCAGGCGATCAACCACATCAGCGAGCGTTTTCACCTGCTCGTATTTTCCGACTTTCACTACACCCTGGGTGCAGGTAGTTTTCAGCGGAACATGCGTTTCATTCTTATCGTCACCCTTGGAATCATACTGGCAGTTTTTCTCAAGCGGGATATCGACTTGCGGACGGTTCATCGAATAATCATAACCACGGAGTACCCACGAGCCTTTTTTCGAGCAAGGCCCTTGCTGGCATTCGGGCTTTGACGCCCAATAAAAATATTCTTCAGAAAGATCAATCTTCTCATTATTCTGGGCAAGGATCGTTTCCATTGCTCGAACACCCGTGAAGGCGGCACAAGTCGCCCGCCCTTCCTGGTCCTTGATCGGAACTCGGAACGCAGAATGAACGATATGAATTTCCGGAATGTCTCTGGCGAGAATTGGTTTCTCGACAATCTTCTCTTCCTTCACAGGAATTGGGAATGTCGCCTCCTTATAGACTTTGATTTTTCCTAAGAAGATTTTCTGCTGCGTTTGCCAGATTTTCAACTGGTCTTTGACTTCTTTTTTCCAGCCATCGCGGACGCGCTTATCTTCGGCCTTGAGTTTCGCAAGATCATTTGAGAAAGCATCTTTGGTCATGTCGGCTTCAGCGGCCTTCATCTCTTCGCCTTTTTGTTTGGCGAGGATTTCACGATTACGAGCTTTCGCTTCTTCGACTGCCATTTGTCCGCGGGATTTTTCTACCGGCTTTATCGGTTCTTCCCCTTTTACGGTGGTGAAAGTTCCGAAAGATTTTACCTTTCCGAGGATGGCGAGATATTCAGGCTGAGAATCGTAGGATGAATCGGTACCTGTCGCTGGTTCCAAGGTCCTTGCAGAAAGTGTGAGTGAGATGAAAATCAGCAAGAGTGCATTAAGCATAGATGTCCTTTTAAGAGACACCATAATACCAATTGATGTGATCTATGTGGCAAGCAAGAGTCGCTCTCGCGCAGTGCTCCTATTTTTCTAGGGACCCACAAGTGCATTGAACGAACGGATAAGGCACTGGCAGCGCGGGGTCTTACATCGGCCGACTGGAATTGTTTCAGAAATACTGGCCTCATCCATGAGAAGTCCCATCGCCATGTTTCTTCCTCGACTGCGAAAGGCTACGCCCACATCAGAAATCGACTGACCTTCTTTACCAATGAGATCAGAAACCACAAGGTACGGTCTCACTCTGTCTCCGGGTTGATTGAACACTTCCGCGAGATAGCGGGTTTCTACTTCAACAATGCTTGCGGTGTTCTTGGCTTCCCAGCCGACTGTTTCTTCTAAAGGTGTCGGCACAAATGCCACGGAAAAAACTCTTCGTGCGCCTTCAGGGAGACTATGGCCAAGAAAGGGTTTTAGTCCTTCCGGAGTTATCGCATTCTCAGGAACAACGAGATCTCCCAATGAGTGAGTGTCGCCGACAGCACCCGCAGTTCCGATGTAGGTTATGTCTCTCACTCCTGTTGCTTTGAGCGCGCGAGCAATGGGAAGGATCTGATCTCCCCAGACGTTAGAAAAAACGCGCCATATTTTTTCTTCGCCATTTCCTCGGACTCGGAGATCCACAAAGCGCCCTGACCTGGTTGCATGTTCAGCGATGACGATACTCTCAGGAGCTGGAACTTGATGAGTAGCGAAGAGTCCTTTCACACGGGCGGTAAAAGTTTTGATGATTTTTTTATTTTCAAAAAGCTCAGTAGAAGAAAGCGGGAGAGAGGATTCAAATCGCGCTAAAAGAGTGCGTTCTTCTTCGGTCGCAAGAGCAATCAGACTTTCCGGGGCTTTTTTCAAAAGTTCACGGAGGGCTACAGCATTTGCCTGAACTTCCAGTGCATCTTTAACCGAATCAATATAGCCAATAACGACCTTATCCACAGGAGGAAGGGCCATAAGTCTCAAAGTGAGAGCACCCTGCTCCCGCTTCAAATCTTTCGCGATATCTCCAATCACCTCGGTTCGTGGAGGTGGAGAATTTCTCCAATGCGTATGAGAACTTTGAAGTTCGAAGTGCCGCACGCGATCCGCACCTTGTACATCTGCTATAGCGTATCGGTAGCTTTCTTCTCCGGGCAACTTGACCACGAACATCGGTTCCGAATAGCGATGCGGACCCCCTCGGACCCGGGCGATGATTTGCCCACCCCGTTCGGAAATATTTCTTCTAAATCCATCGGTATCACCAATATGAATCTCCACAGGCAGCCCGCGCTGGGCCGCGTCCCACAGAGGCGCACGACCAACGCGATCAGAAGTGTAGCGGTCGACATCAAACAGAAGTTTCTCATTTGGGGTCTTGATCTGGTTACCTGATAGTGATTGTGAAACTGACGTTTGAGGGAGCGCCGTTTGGCCATCTTCAAATTCAATCCGATAGGCATTTTGCAGGCGTGCTTTAATTTTCGGAGAATCCCATTTCACATTTTCTCTGGTCGCAGGAAGCGCGGGGTATTTCTCATTCAGATAACGGAGAATGATTCCATCATAGCGATCGACATCAGAAAGAGCGGCCGCCGGGAGATTCAATTTTTGAATTTCTTCAACGCTCAGATTTTTTACGGCACTGGCCAGTGCGATTTGTCCGTTTAAGTTCTTCACGTTCACCCAACGGTTGAGGTAAGCGTGAAAACGATCAATATCCAGCAGAGTCTCAAGCGAAAGAGAATCCGCAAATGCGAATGGCAAAAAGTGAATGAATATGAGAATAAATCTGATGCAGAATCTCATCCATTCTTTTCGGCTTTAGCCAGGGAGAATTAAGCATTTGGGATGAGCAGATGGTGCGAAATGTGAAAATCTTTCTTTCAAGGAGCTAAGCTCCGGGCTCTTTCGTTGACGAATTTGATTCTCTCCGAAATCATGTCCTTAATCTTTTCAGGATTCAATTCAAGGCCTCGATGGGCCAGAGAATCTTTCGGAATTTTGGCAAGAAACTCTTCGACCGCGGCCTTTGCTTCTGGAGAATTTGCCACGACGGCTTTTTTCATGACATCCATGGGAGAGGCACCCCCGTAAAGCATTTCATGCATGTTTTCCCCTGCGGAAAGGAAAGTAGGATTGGTCATGGCATCCGCATACCGATCTGTCCGGAAGCGCTTAAACGCCATGAGTGGCTCTGAGGTTACGGTATCCATCACCCCAGCGGCCCTTAAAACAATGTTTTCTGATTTTATGATACTGTCAGTATACCTAAAGTCAGTTCTTAGCCCTATCTCTGGCATGAGATCGGAGTGTTTTGCATCTAAGAATTTTTTAAACTCGTTAAGAATTTTCATCTGCTGCTGGTGAAGGACCAAAAGTTCTGGAGGAGTATAAATATTTGGGTGGTAGTGAAAGAAAAGATCGTGGGTGGATTCTGTCCCGCTGTCAGCTAACGGAAGTCTGAGTTCATCTTTTGTGAATTCGTCCACGTATTCCTGATCTCCGATACGGTTATCCTTTGGCTTGTAGTAGGTAACCGGAATTCTCTTGTCTGGATCTAGACCCCGGTTAAAGCGCTCGATAATGATGTTCGCCTCTGTCGCATCAGGGGCAGTATAAAGATTCGGTTTGATTTTTCTGACTCCGAAGAATCCCGCTACTTTTTCACCAGACCCGTCGATGATCCATGCGGGATCTCCCCGATAGATTCCTTGGTCGAGATCTGTAAGAGCACTGAATACTCCGTCCCCATTTCTTCGAATAATTAAAGAGCGTCCGCCATTCTTCCCAGGCATGGTACCAGCTACCAGATGAGAAAAATTAGTTGTCCCAGGTCGAGGTTCGCTTTGGTCTCGTATAAAGCCGGAGCTTCGTAACTTGGAGCCAAGTGACTGCGGCACCGGCGTCCCAATCACTGACGGGGCCTCAACTTGAAAGTCAGGATTCTCCACTTGAATCTCGATTGCTCCCTGTGTGAGATCATCTGTGCTAGCTGCAGTCGCAAGAGGAGGATCGATCGCTTCAGGAGCTTCGACTTGAAAATCTGGATTCTCCCGGCGAATATCAATCGCCCCCTGAGTGAGTCGGTCCACCGTAACCGTAGTCCCGGTGCTCGCCGTGAGTGGCCTTAGACTGATCGCCTTGGCGCTCCGATTGAGCTGAACCGCTATGGCGGTCGATTTCACTTTTCCGGCAATTTTCAGTGGAATAAGGTAAGGCCCGAACGCGGTGGTCTTTTCAAGCGTCGAAAGGACCTGAGAAATTCGCAGAAGAACAAGCGGCGCACCAGCGCCGACGGTGAAATAGCTCACAAGAACTCCGGTCCCGATGGCAGCGGCGATTCGGCATTTAATTTCTTCAAGTTTTGCGGGTGGAATTTTTTGAAAGTTTTTGTAGAGTCGCTGCATGGTTCCGGTGACATCTTTTTGAAAGGCCTGAATTCCACTCCAGAACCTTTGAGCTCCACCCCAGACTGCTTTCGCCGATTGCACAGGAGAGGCAACAAAAGTCGCAAGACCGGCAACGGCCCCACCAGTGGAGTCCCAGATGCCTTTGAATGTCCCGACGATGCAACCCACCGCCCGAGAACTGTAGTCCTGAAAAGATCTCTGAGAAAATGCGAGAATTTTCTCCGCATCCGAAGGCTCCGGGGCACATTTTACTTCTGCGTGAGCCGAGGGAATAAGAAGGTCTATGCTAAAAGATTTTTTATGGAAGGTGGTGCTTCTGGAATACCGAAGTCGATTTAAAAACGGTCCCACTTCATCTCGATCATAGCCCTCAAAATAAAGAGCGTAGGACAACCCGCTCTGATCGCGCCCGTGATAAAGAAAGGCTCCTTGGACTGAAAGAATTTTTCCTTCTACCGATTCATCCGTTGGTATAAATCCTGTCTTGAGGAAGATCGCTTTTTGCAGATCTCCTGAGACCGTGACCTGATCAATTCCGGAACTCTCGCTTAACTTTACCGTCAACGAGTCGTCCTCTGAGAAGAGATCATTGAACCGAGAGAAGAAAGATTCTTCCTTCTGGACGCGCTCATGGTTGGACTGAGAGACATAAGAAAAAGAAAGAGGATGACTAGCGCCAAAGGCGATAGAAGGAATGAGTCCAAGAATAAGAAGGAAAACACATAATTTCACGTCAACTGATCGAAAGTTTTATCAAGAAACTTTAGTACCCGACTACCGAGCTCAGGCGGCTTCCATTCTCATCAAAAAGATGAGGCCTCGCTTAGAGGAGAAATCTCTAGATAAGGCGGGCATGAACGGCCCGCCTTCGGTGTTACTTACATTTTATAAGGCATTTCACCGAGATAGTCTTTCTTCCCAATCTCGACGCCATTAGCGCGAAGGATGGCGTACGTCGTTGTGACGTGAAAATAGACGTTCGGAACTATGTGCTGGTGGAAATACTCTTTCCCTGTCATCCACTTACCTTCCCAACGAGGCTGAGTGATTTTTCTTTCTTCCCAGCCTTTGAAGTCGGCCTCTTTGAGTGAAGAAAGATATCCCATCGTCATTTCCAGACGGGCCTTGAGCTCAGGGATTGTTTTTTCTTTATCATCATTTGCGGGAGCGTCTTTTCCCGTCAAACGAGAGGCACCGAGTTTAGCGGCGTCGCAAGCGATCTGTACCTGTTTTGTCAGCGGAAGCATGTCTGCAGTCAAGCGAAGAGTGCCGAGAGTTTCTGGCTCGATTTTTTTGGCATCAGCGAATTTCTGGGCCTTATCGAGAATGAGTGAAAGGTTGTGGAACATTTTCGTAAATTCTGTGAACTGGTCAAACATCATAGATGGGTCCTTTGGTTAGGAACCCAGCGTACTAGAAAACACTTTCGTCGTCAGCGGAAAGTCGGCAGAGTTCTGACTTACCTTCGAGAATCTCTTTTTCTAGTGCTGCAATGAGCTCAAGGTCGGTTGCTTCAACTTCGTCATTCCAAACTGTTTCGGTCTTCATAGGTCCTCCTTGGAGAGGAGAAACTAGCATGTGATAGAGAGTTGAGAAGCATTGTGCGGCGAAATTGAGGGAAGATTGGGCCTTTCTCTAGGTCGTGCAAAGCTTCATGAGACGATTCTTATAAAGATCAAAATGCTCGTGATAGTCACCGAGGTCTTTGACCACCGTATGGGCGTGCACCTTCGATGGTTCCACGAACTCATCATGCATGGGTTTGACTTGCTTCAAGAACTGCGATTTGACACCTTCTACTGTCCGTCCGCGCTCCACCACGTCGCGCTCTAAGCGGCGCTCAAAGCGCAGCGACTCGGGCGTATCAAAGAAGATCATTTCGTCGAATTGGTTCCGCAAGTATTCCGGATGAAAAATCAGAATCCCGTCTACGATCACAATCGTCGTGGGTTTTACCCGAAGGGTGTTCCCTAAACGACTGTGCGTTTTGAAATCGTAAATGGGAACTTCCGTTGCCTTCCCTGCCTTGAGTTCCGACAAACATTTCGCAAGAAGTGTGAGCTCTAAACTTTCCGGATGATCGAAATTCACCGATCCCCCATCGTGATCGAAACGATGAGACTGATCGATGTAGAAATTGTCCTGGTAGACAATCGTGGCGTGCTCACCGAGGGCGGTAGCGAGTTCCTGCGCAAAATAGGTTTTGCCGGAGCCAGAGCCCCCGGCCACACCTAAAATAAAAACATTATTTGGTTTGATAGAGTCGGTCACCAGCATCTCCTAACCCCGGTACGAGGTAGCCATTGTCCGTCATTTCTTTTTCAACGTTGACTGTAAAAATCTCAACGTCCGGGTGGAAGTGTTCCATTCTTTTCACCGCATGCTCGGAAATAAGAATAGAAAGCACTTTAATTTTCCCTACGTGATAACTCTTCAGTCGATCGATCGAAGCGATCATCGTATCAGCGGTGGCGATGAGAGGATCACACAGGAGGATCGTTCTTCCCTCTGGTTTTGCCGGAAGTTTGAAATAGTACTCGACCGTATTCTGGATGAACTTATCCCGGTAAATTCCAATGAAGCCCGCTGAAGCCACGGGGATCATCGACAGCACTCCATCGAGCATTCCGTTACCGGCGCGAAGAATCGCCACAGCAATGGGAGGATTCATGATCCTTGTGACACGAGTTTTTGCGATCGGTGTTTCCACTTCGACCAGATCAGTGTCGGTCCAATCTCTCATCGCTTCGTAGGTAAGGGACTTGGCAATTTCCGTCATGAGATTCCGGAAGTCACTGCCATTGGTATTCTTGTCACGAAGGTGACCAAGTTTATGAGCAAGAAGTGGATGATTTAAAACTTTAAGCATATGGACTCCTAAAAAACAGTTCCGTCACTGATGATGTTCATCGGAGGTTCTCCCCCGGGTCTTTTTTCGTTTGCGATCCTGCGTCCTGCCCACCACGTTCCTCCTTCGAGAACCTTGGCGAGGGGGAATTCAGCGGGAGTTTTACCGAGGCGATTCTGCACTTCAGATCCAATCCGGTCGAGAAGATACACCGTGAGTGCCCTCCACTCGATGATGAGATCACTCTCCGGGCGCCACGATTGTTTTCCTTCTTCAGGATTTGAAAATGAGATGAGTCCGGAATCGATCAACAGGCCTCCGTTTCTGTATTCAGCAAGCCCCGTCAGACCTTCTGCTCCGGTGACTGTAATTCCCGCTTCCGCGAGAGGTTCCACCAGAGAGTAAGTCATCCACTGCGAGAGCTTGTGGAAAGCAATGAGACCTAGCTTCGAGTGTTTCCACACGTCACCGAGATTTGTTCCGTTCATCGTCTCGCGACCAGGCCAGATGGGGCCCAGTCCATCGAGAACCCCGCGAAGAAGTCCTTCGGCAGGAATAGTTGTCCCGAATTTAGCGACGAGATAATCGATGAGATTTCCCGGGCGACCGTCTTTAAACATCGCTTTGTTTTCCATCGCGTGACCAAGATTCTGGAGGAGTTTTGCTCGTCCATCAACCCCGACCAAGGGATTCGTTTCAGAAACCTGGAAGGCCTCTGAAATTTTTCCTGCCGTCACAGACTGAAGGCCCTTAGCGTCCGAGCGAAGACTCTTTCCGTCTGAGGAAAAAGCACCGGCCATGAACATATGATAAGAGGCCACACCCAGACCTTCAGAGCGGTTGTAATCCTTGGACGTTTCTTTTTCATGAAACTTCCAGTCTTTTCCCGCACCAGCATCGAGCAGAACCGAAGGGATCACGAGATCCCACATAATTCTAGCTCTCTCCATCGGATCAACATTGGTGATTTTTGAAAGTAGCCACTTTGAACGATCCACTCCACCCGGCCGGAAATGTCCCCAGCGCGAATGAAAAGGGATATTAAGATCAGGATAATTCTGGCGGATGGTTTCCATCACGTAATCAACCGTCGGAGAAAATTTCTCCTCGTGATAATAGAAATGCCCCTGACCCTTTGTTGAGTGCTCGAAAACTTTTTTTGCTCCGTCTCGGATGCATTTCGGAGAAAGAATATAATTCAGGTCACTCATGTGATGTCTCTTCCTTTCACTTTCTCAAGCTCCTCGCCTTTTTTCACTTCATCATTGGTGAAGTAACCAGCAGCTTTCTTCGCTTCCATTTCTACCTGAGCATCTTTAGGAATAAGGGAATCAGGAATAGAAATCCTGTTCACGACTTCGATTCCAGAGGCGGTGATCGCACCGTGCTTCATGTTCGACATCGAGTGAAGGTTATGAATTTTCGTAATACCGAAGAGATGAAGAACGTCAGGCATGAACTCCTGAAATCTCGCATCTTCTACACCAGCAACACACTCCGTGCGCTTAAAGTAAGTCGCAGCAGAATCTCCGCCAACTTGACGTTTGCGGGCGTTGTAGACGAGGAACTTTGTTACTTCCCCGAGAGCACGACCTTCCTTACGATAATAAGCAACAAGCCCCACGCCGCCTTTCTGCGCCGTCGCTGCTGCGTGCTCGATTCCGTACATCAAGTAAGGTCTGCAAGTACAAATGTCTGATCCGAACACATCTGAACCGTTACACTCATCGTGAACGCGGCAAGTGAGTTCGATTTTCGGATTCGCGAGATCCTGCGGATTCCCGAAAATATAAACGGTCGTAGATCCAATAGGTGGAAGCCAAACTTTGAGATCCGGGCGTGTAATAAGTTCCGGAAACATTCCGCCTGATTCCTGGAAGAGAATACGGCGAAGAACACCTTCTTCCACGTTCAGGCGTTTTGCCATGCCTGGAAGAAACCACACGGGCTCAATGGCGACTTTCGTTACTTTGATATCCATGTTGTCGAGAATGAGTTTCCCGTCCGGCTTAATTCTTCCGGCACGAATGGCGTCGTGAATCTCAGGAATCTGCAGATGCGCCTGAGTGACCGCAATCGAGGGGCGGATGTCGTAGCCTTTTTCAAAGAGAGCAGGAAAGTTCTGGGAAGGATCGAGTCCCCACGGATCGAGAGAAACGATCTTCGTTTCATCAAACCACGAAGGATACGGTCCAATTTTTACCGGAGAATGAGTGTTGTGAAGATCCGGCTTGTGAGTCGGAGAATATTTTCCCGAGGCCATCGAGAGCGCCCGGTAAACGGTATAAGAACCAGAGTGAGTGCCGATAGCGTTTCTTGCTTTCGGGTTTGTCTGAGTCGCCACCACGGCTCCCCGCTTGAGAGGATCTTTATTTCCCCAGTCGAGAGGAATGGACTCGGGATATTTCAGTGTAGCGTGAGTCGCAAGAACGACGTGTTCTGCTCTTTCATCAAATTTCAAAATCATATATCTCCTTAAGACATCCAATTATTGTCGTTTTGTTTTTCCCACTTGGTCGTGATCTTCCGGATATCACTCCAGAAGTCGAGGGAATGCTCACCAGTGATATCGCCTGAACCAAATTTCGAAGCAGCAATCCCGCCGAACGAGAACGGCTCACGGGGAACCGGAACACCGACGTTCACACCAATCATGCCGGCCTTTGCTTCACGTGTGACTCTTTCTGCCATGGCACCTGAGTTCGTAAAGACCGAACATGCGTTTCCATACTCAGAGGAATTCTGGATTTTAATCGCTTCCGTAACATCTTTGCAGCGAACGATGGAAAGAATCGGTCCAAAGAGCTCAACTGTCGCAGCTTCTGATCCAGGTTGGACGTGATCAAGAATTGTGGGACCAAGCCAGTTGCCACCTTCCATGTTCGCCGGAGGCGGTGTCTTCCTACCATCGAGAATAATTTTCGCACCTAATGCCTCAGCTCTCGAAATACTCTCTACTAAGAAGTCGCGCTGAGTTCTTGTAATCAAGGCCCCCATTTCAGAGCCCAGTTTCATGGACGATGCCCGTTCAATAATTTTCTGGATGGATTTTTCGGTATCACCGACGGCGAGAAGAACAGAAGCCGCCATACATCTTTGACCCGCACAACCAGTGAAGGAATCAGAAATTCCCGGACCAGCAATTTCCGGAGTCGCGTCCGGAAGAAGAACGATGTGATTTTTAGCTCCACCCATACAAAGTGCGCGCTTTCCGAGGGCAGTGGCACGTCCGTAAACGATCTTCGCCACTTTCGTTGAACCAACAAAGCCCACGGCCTTAACGGCAGGATGATCAATGATGCCGTTGACTGTTTCTGATCCACCCTGAAGAACAGTCATGAGACCATTCGGAAGTCCGGCTTCCTTGAGAGCGTTGGCGATTCTCATTGAGGTCAGTGGAGTTTTTTCTGACGGCTTCCAGACGTAAGCATTTCCGAGAGCGAGATTTATGGGAATGGTCCACATCGGAACCATCGCCGGAAAATTGAAAGGAGTAATATTGGCGACGACTCCAAGGGCCTGTCTCCGATACTCACAATTGACTCCGCGTGAAACTTCGAGCTTCCCGCCGGTATCAATGTTCTGGAGAGACAGAGCGTACTCGAGGACTTCAATCCCCTTCATAAGTCCCGCTTTCCCTTCGTTGAAATTTTTTCCGGATTCAGAAGCTTTCAAATGCGCCATCTCATCAATGTCACGCATGAGAATATTTCTAAAATTAAAAAGTACCTGCGCTCTTTCTTTCATCGGAGTCGCACCCCACGCTTTCTGCGCAGTCTCGGCGAGCTCAATCGCCTTCTTCACCTGAGCGGCCGAAGGGAGACTGACTTCACCAATTTTTTTTCCGTTATAAGGAGAGATGACGTCGAGAGTGCTGTGTTCGCCACGAACCCATTCGCCACCAATAAAGTTAGAGCAAGAAATCACCTGCTCCGGGAGCTTAACTGACATACTCATTTCCTCGTGAAAAGATAAAGGATAACGCTAATACAAATGGCGCCGTGTTGGTACTGCGCAAAGCAGAATTTAGGGCACAATTTTAAGAAACATTTAGATAGTTGAGTTTCTGCGTCTCCTAAGTCAGAGTTGTAGGATGAAATTAACTCTTTTTATTCTTACATTCGTCTTTTCACTCTCATCTTACGCGGAAGGTAGACGCCTCCCCATCATGATCATTGGCAACCCTGTTCTGCGTCTTACGGCGCGGGAACTCACTCAGGCGGAGATCACTTCGCCCGAAATTCAGACCCTGATTGACGACATGGTTGTGACGATGAAAGAGGCCGGAGGAGTTGGTTTAGCGGCTCCCCAGGTGAATCAATCTCTCAGAATGTTCGTGATGAAATCGTGGCCGGGAGTTTCGCTCACGGTGGTGATCAATCCGCGTGTTGAGTATCTCGATAGCTTTGGGAAAAAAGATTCAACGGAAGGATGTCTGTCTATTCCGGGACGTTCTCTGAAAGTAAAACGCTTTAAGAAAATCCATCTCACCTACTTTAACCGGAAAGGTGAATTCATCACCGAAGAAGTCGATGGCTTCAAGGCGATCATTTCTCAGCATGAGTATGATCATTTGAACGGAGTCTTGATTGTGGATCTCGTGGATCAGATGCTGGGCGAGCTTAACTTCGAGAAGTATTTCAACTCGCCCCTCATGTAAATCAGAACGTGCAGATCTCAGTCGCCATATTTCTGATTCTTCTCGCTGACCGGCCAGCTCTGTATTTATACGAATCGCAATCACGCTGATCCTTAATCATGATCGCTTGTCCACCCAGGTAACCTGTCACACTCACCGAGCCGGCGTCACAAAGTATGCCCCCGTCTCGAATCGATGCATGTCTGGCAACTCTCAGAAGCTGGCGGATGTGGAAGACCGTTCCCCAACTCAACTGCCGGGCCAGATTTAAAGTCGTTCCGTCGCCGCTTCTTTTCATGATCTTTACAATACCCTTCCCAGAAATCGTACAGTCATTTTTAAAGCTCATTTCCGGGATGATGAGACCACTGACAGCATGTTTTTCGAGGAGCAAGTGGGAGGCGAAAGCATTCAGAGTGAAGAGGGACAACATCAGAACAACTAGCTTTGACATAGAGTCTCCTTGGTCCTGGAAGGCTAAAGAAGACCCGGTCCGTTCGTAAATCCTCAGAGTGTAAACATTACACAAGGGGCCTATAGAAGTGCTGAGCTTTTCCTATATTGACGCAAATTTGGAAGGTGAAAATGAAAAATACTTTGGCCTTGGGCCTCATGACTCTCTCTCTGTATTCTTTTGCGTCATCGGACACTACGTCTGACGTCTGTAAGAATCCTTACGTTCGGAATATTTCTAATATCCTTCAGAACGTAGAAATTTCGGGAGAGCTTAACCCGGTCGATCTGACTTTCCTCGATGGCGGCTCCCTTGTTGCGGGTTACCGTGGAGAAACCGAACCCGCCTTCGTTGATGGGCTTTATTCACGTACAGATATCTGGAAAGTTAAAACCGAAGGTATTCCGGACGCACACATCAACGCCACTACACTTATCAAAGGTGGGGTCCGACACGAAGTTGAAGCAACTTTCATCCGTCACTTTAAAGATTCATGCGAAGCCAAGACGACTCTGCCGATGTGGCCCAACCGTGCGCCATTAAATTCCACCAAGGCCCTTCATCCTGATTTTAAAATCGGAAATTATTTTGTCTTTAAAGCGGGACTTGGTTTTGTCGTTTCGGCAGAAACAGTCAAGATGCTCGGAGTTCCGGGTCTGGGCGTTTCTCTCAAGGGTGAATATCTGCTCGAAGGTTTCTATCAGATCCACGTCATGCGGATTGATGACAAACACATTCGTCTGAAAGTTCTCGCACGTCGCGGGAAAGAAAGAGATATCTCTCTTAATGTAGGTGTTCAGGGAGAATTTAAAATCTGGAACCTGAAAGTCGATCGTTCGGGCTTTAAGCGTGTCCTCAATCCTGATCCGATCAAGCTTTACTATAATAACACTCACGCCAGTGTGTTTATGGTCGATTACCTTCTCGATCTTTCAGAACCAAAAGTGGCGAAGGCCTTTAATGACATGGTCGCAAAGGCCAAGGCGTATAAAGCGATCCAGCTAGCTCTTCCGTTTAAAGACGTAAAAGAACTTGAGCAATCCCTTCTCATGAACATTGCTCCTCTCGAAGATCTCTACAGCTCTGATTTCCAGAACGGAAACCTTGGAAGAATCCAGCGGAACATCCGCTCATCGGCGACTCTTGACTCGAATATCTGGGGAGTAGAAATCGGTAACCGTATTGCCGGCATCGGTTATGAGAACGGATCTTCTGTTTCAAGAATCAATCTTCGCGATAGTAACAATGATCTCTCTCATTATCTTTTAACGACACACGAAACTCAGGTCGATGCTCTCTGGCTTTTCTCCTGGGGACGTGTGATTAGTCAAAGAAAGATGCAGTCACTTTTTGAAAGTAATGAAGATCAGAAAAACTTAAAACCACTTGAGATGGTTTTGACCGTTGAGAAAAAAGACAAGCGCCTCTCTCTCAAGGAATTTGCCAAGATCAGAAAAGTTCTCCTGAAAACAATTTCAGACGAAGTCTATGTTCAGATCCCGTGGGCGGACTGGAAACAGGATACCGGAAAAGCCTTGAACTTTGGTATGCGTCTAAATGTCACACTCTTTCCTGAAGCAATTCTCAATGCCCCGGTTCTTACGGCCAAAGAGCTCATTGTCAGTTACCCGCGCTTTATCTCTGCGAAAGGCCTGCGGGCCCGAGATTTCTACAGTGACAGCCCTGCCCCTTACGGAAGTCACAGCACTCGCGGAACGACAGCTGAAGAAAAATATAAAAAAGGGATTCAGGAAATCGCTGAAAAGCTTTCTTTCTCATTTAGTAATCTCCGTGCAGACTCAGAGAGAATTGAAAAGTTTCTGGAGCTTCAGAAAAACCCCATTTTTTCTCAGACGGGTTTTGGCTTTCTGATGGCGATCACTCCGGTACGTAACGACTGGTTTATCGTTCACCTGGATATGTCTGCTGATGGGAAGAAGCTTTCGTTTTTGAAAGGTTCGCAAGAGCGCTCGGCACTCTTTAAAAAGATACTGACTATCAAAGCCGCTCTTGAAGACGAAGATCTCGATCTTCGCCGGGAAGCGGAATCACTATCGGTGGGAAATTCTTTGATTGTAAATAATTGATAATGAAAAACGCCTTTAAGATATTCGTTCCAGTTTTTATCTTCGCAGCGACCCTTATTGGGTCGCTCTTTATTTATGGTGCCGTTGAAAGAAAAAGTACGGATCCATCCCTCAATCCCCACAGTCTAAAGGTGCTTGTAAAAGGAAAGTTTCTGGGCTTTTTTCCGAACGCAGAGGCTGACCTTCTCGCGGCCCGACACTGGGAAGGAAATCTCATCTATCAAAAGCGATATCAAACCGATCGATATAATCAGCGCATTCCGAGAGATGAAAATCCGCAAGCACTTCATCATATGATCTTCGCTGGTTGCTCCTTTATTTTTGGTGAAGGCCTGGATGCCAGCGAAACCCTGTCCGTCATTTATCAGAAAAAGAATCCCGAGGTTCAGAGTTATAACTTAGGTCTTCCGGGAGGAGGACTTCATACTCTTCTCAAGTATGAGGAAGTTTTTCCTTTGAATAAGATCGTGAATCCTGAAAAAGGTTATTTCCTTTATTTCTTTATACCGCAGCATCTAGATCGTTTTTTTCAGCGTTTTAAAATTCTTGTCTGGGCCTATCCGCATTTCGCAAAATACAAGATCGAATCGGGTAAACTTATTCAGGATGGTTTCGTTGGCGATACGATGAAATTTTTTATTGCCCGCTCAGCTCGAAAAATGGGGCTTTCCCAAGCGATTAAGTTGCTTGATCCGGCGGGATATTCAGATGAGGAGATTGCCAATTATGCGCTCGCTCTCAGAATATTTCAAAATCGTGTTTTAAAAGACCTTCCTCAGACGAAATTTCGCCTGGTCATGCACCCCATAATAAACTTCGCGGCCGAGGATGAAAAAAAATTTCTCAAGGCGTTTGCAGATCAGGGTGTGGAAGTTCTCGACGTTAAGGGTGAGTTTACGCAGTTAAAGGTTGCACGTCATATCGAAGATCAAAAGCTCGCAATTCATAGCGACGGACACCCTAGTGCCCTCTACAACGATCTTCTATCAGAGACATTAAAAACTATCTTAAAAGATTGATCTTCGGATAAAGCTCATCCGGGATAAATTCATAATTCCTGACGATCTTTTCAACGGCCCGGTGATTTTTCAGGATCTGAGTATAGATCCAGGGAAAGCGTTTCTCTTTCACAAAATGCTTCAGCACTTCTGTCGCCGTTTCCTCACCCATGTATTTGGCGACGGCACGGAATTCCATCCAGCAAATAAGAAGATGCCGGTAAGTGGAATCGGGATCTTTTGAGTCGCGAATTTTCGGCGCACCCCGGAAGGCGTGCTTGAGTTCCGGAATGGCGACCTGAACGTTTTGCTTATGTTCACGCATCCACCAATGAAGCTCTTCATGAATGAGCTGCGCGAGAAGTCTCTGGGGATGATCTTTATAGCGGGTGTTCAAAATGATGACCGGTTTCCACCGGGTCTTGGCGAGTTTTGGGTCAATGATGATCCGTTTCGTGTAAAGGAAACTCGAGAGATCATATTTTCGCGCTAGATGAAGAATTTCCATCCGCGTCTGGATGGTGTCAGTGTTGGGATTCACTTCCTCGATATCAAGAGAAAGAGCAGACTCCACTTTTTTCGTGTTGGCGCAGGACATGAGAAGTAGTAGTAAGAAAATTTTCATTTATTCATTATAGCAAGTCCCGAGGCTAGGCAAAGTGAATTGATGATGGTTACCATGGATCCATGAAAACATTTATTATACTCGCTCTTTTTTCCCTTCCCTCTTTTGCCGCTACTTTTGAGTGCCGGTATGCGATTAATTTGGCAGAGGTATACCGTTCAGAAATCACCATCGTTGATGGCACCCGGAATGTGAAGATTGCAGAACTCGGTGAATACGAGTTCTTCATGAGCTCCTTTCCCGAGGGAAAGTACGAACTTCAGGCCTTGAACGTCTATGAGCCAAGCCGTACCTATGCAACCGCCCGCCTGTCTTCTGCCAATCCAGAACTCGAACTCGTGATCTGGAAAAGAGAAGGCATCATGGAAGGCTCTTGCGTACTCAAGTCGAACTGATTTAGTCGATTTCTTGCAAGAATGGGGTGGTCCTACGATAATCACCCCATGAGTAAGATCATTCGTGCCCGTGTCATCGCCGGCCGCTTCAAAGATCAGACAGTCCGTATTTCCAACATCAGTTTGGATGAGATGGGCCGCAAGAAAGCAGCCTGCACCTTCTCTGATGGAACTCGTGCCAACATTCCTGCCACAGATCTCGAACTCATTCCTGATGAACCGGAAAAAGTCCCTGAAGGTAAACGTGCCAAAACATCCATGCCCTTTGTTTCCGGAGCGGCCTCTAGCCGGACACTCACGCAAACTAAGAACATGGGTAAGCTTCGTCCGGAAACTAAAAAGTCAGTTGTGACGAAAGAATCCATCCGGAAGTGTGATAAGTGCGGACAGGATTACAACATGGAGGCCCGCAAGGGTGAGGCCGGAAAATTAACTGAATGTGAAAACTGCGCGCATGAGACAGAAGTGAAAGTGGAAGGAACAATGATTTTCAGCCACAAAACCGGAGCAACCATCGAGATTA
>JBKJNQ010000048.1:0-6216 GCA_046593575.1 Bacteriovoracaceae bacterium | reverse complement strand
GAGCAATCCGTGGTTCTGAGAAGGCCCTATAATATGGCCCAGCTTTCTGGAACATTTTTCCTAAGCGATTCCATTGAACTTTTTGCCAAGGGAAGATGGTTTGATTCAAGGAAAGATAATTTTGGCGGGAAAACGGTAAAATTGAGTTCTTTTGAAACTTACGATGTCGGGGGCAGTTACCGATGGGATAAGCAGCAAGTTTCCCTTCAGCTGGTAAATCTTACGAATCGTGAGTACGAGGAAATTGCGGGATTTAGTGTGATGCCAAGTTCAGTATTTGGAAGTTACGCCCTGACTTTTTAATGTATCTTCTTATCCGCTGGATCTTCAAAGCAACATCCGGCATCGTGATTCTCAATTTCTTCTTCGAGACTCGCCTCATACTTCCGGCGATCTTCATGGGAAAGCCCCAGGGAACCAGTAAGAGTCTCACTTAATGTTGGATTGATAACATCCACAGAAAGTCCCAGCTCTTCCATGCCGGCAGCATACTGATAGGCCTTGTCAGCTTCATCGAGCTGGCACTCAAACAAAACCTGCCGGGTCTCGGTGTCGACGACGCGAATTTTCGGGATTTCTTTTTCCATAGGCTGATGGTAGTTATCCTCTCGCTGCCTTGTCAAAGGATGAAGATGGGCCTGGTACTTTGGATTGACCAGAATACGTTTGCGTCAAGCCTCATAGAAAAAGTCTTCAAAAAGAGGGACGTGGGATTCTATTCCCTTCCTCATGCCCGGGAATTTCTGTATCTGGTGGATGATTTGAGACCTGCCCTGATCGTTATCGACGCCTTCACCCTGAAAAGTGATGAAGAAACCTTCCGGAATCAATATGAGACCTCAGAACTCCTTCGTACAATCCCCATCATCATCATAGGAAGTGGGAACGGACTTGATTACCTTCAGAATAAGCGCGGGGAAATTCCCCGCACCCTCGATCCTTTTCAGGTACCGGAACTTCTTTCAAAATTTCTTGAGTAGTTTTATAATCTCAGAATGAACAAAGACAAAGTCATGTTGATCAGCGGTTTAGTCGCTGCTTTCATCATATTCGTTATGACTCTTTATTTCCGCAGCGGCGCTTTCTAAAAGCTTCAATACTGGTTCCTTCAGAGAATCTCTTTCTGATTGAGAGAGAAAGAAACTTGAAAGCCTCTTGTCCAACACTGATAAAAGCACATCTACCAACTCGTGATAATGGGTGTGAATCCATTGTGCGTGAAAATGATTCGGTACTTCCAGAAGAATGACGTTATGGGAGATCACGGTGGGTTTAACATTTTTAAACCACTGGTGATGAACTTCCGGTCCCAGAATGTCACTTAATTGCTCTGATACAATTGACCAGATGTAAGAAGCGCGAACAACCGGGTGGGCGAGGTTGCAATTCTTTTCTTTAAGTCCTGCTTTCTTATCTAACCAGCGGGTCTTAAGGCAGTTTTTTCGGCGGATGATTCTGGTTTTTTTCACTGCACGAGACTAATGAAAAAATTTCTTAATCACAACTGTATTTTCTGATAACTCAGGGAATTTGGATATCCTGTTCCCAGGGTTTTGCATCCGGAGCAAGAATAAAAGTTTGCAGCCCCAGTTGCTGGAAAATAAAATCCGGAATTCTTATCCGATAGAAAATACCCTGTTCGTGTGAAGTGAGATTCATGATGTTGGCGTTTCCGCGAACTCTTGCGTGCGCGTCTCCAGCTTCATAGGGGATAAACAAATCGTAGTGATCCTGCTTGGAAAGAAAAAATTCTATGATGTGAGATCGAAGATTTTTCATATCTTCTTCATCGTAGGAAGAGACAAGAAATGAATTCGGATAGTTTCTCATGATGATGCGTGCTCGGACCGGATCGTTCAGGAGGTCTTTTTTGTTGAAGACGATGATCTGTTGTTTTTCATCGATCTTAAGTTCCTTAAGAACGTCCTGAGTGACTCGCATGTGCTTTTGGTAATTGGGATCGGAAATATCGCAGACAATGACTAGAAGATCGGCTTCGAGTGCTGATTCAAGTGTCGTCCGGAAACCCTGAACCAGAGTGTTCGGAAGATTCGAAATAAATCCTACGGTATCAATCATGATCATCGGCGGTTTTGAATCTGGATTGAGCGTACGGAAAGTGGAGTCGAGTGTAGCGAAGAGTTTATTTTCCTCAAGGACATTTACTTTACAAAGGCGGTTCATGAGAGAAGATTTTCCGGCGTTGGTGTACCCCACAAGGGCCGCCGTGACCGCCTGATTCTGGCGCTTCTTACCCTGTTGCTCTCTGGTTCGTTGAACATCTTCGAGTTGTTTCTTATAAAACTCAATCCGCTCACGAACCATACGTCTATCAAGCTCGAGCTGCTGCTCACCCTCACCACCAATGGCGGCACCGGCAGCACGCTGCTTGGAAAAGTGGCCCCACATACTGGTGAGGCGCGGAAGAAGATATTTCAGCCGCGAAATCTCAATCTGGATTTTCGCTTCTTTCGTACGTGCGTGATGGGCAAAGATCTCTAAAATGACGGTGTTTCTGTCCACCACTTCAAGCTTAGTTATTTCCTTGATATTTCTCGCCTGAGAAGCTGTCAGCTCAAAATCAAAAACCAGAAGTGCGGAACCTTCGGCTCTCGCGGCGTCAGCGATCTCGGCGAGTTTTCCCTCACCGAGCATAGTCGCCGGATCCAGCTGCTTTCTATTCTGTACATATTCTTCCCCGGCCGGAACCCCGAGAGTTCTCAGAAGCTCGCGTAATTCACGGAGAGAACTATTTGTTTCGATGACGGTGGAATGATTTTCGAACTTATCGCAAACGAGCGAGACGAGCGATGCTTTCTGCCCAAGTGGTAATTTGTACTCTTCCTGGTTCATGCAAGCTCCATCTGAATATTATCAAGAAGGCGGGTGGTTCGCAGCTGAAAAACTCCGAGAAGACTAAAACGCCCTGATTTTGAAAGATCTTGTGAAAGAGAGTCACCATCAAGGAGCTCAAGATAATTCCAGCGCGGATCTTTAAGCGCTTCCTGAATAAGTTTCTGAGCGAGGGGAAGATTCATTTTATTTCCATTGAGCACTTCTTTCACCTTCTGCATCGTGCGCGAGAGTGTGAGTGCTTCTTTTCTTTCTTCCGCGTTCAGATATTGATTGCGGCTGGACAGGGCGAGACCATCAACGTCACGAATGATCGGCATACCGTTAACTTTCACGGGCATGTTGAGATCCTTCACCATCTGGCGGATGACCAGGTACTGCTGATAATCCTTGAGTCCAAAATAGGCCTCTCTGGGTTTCACGATTTCAAACAGGCGATAAACAACTGTCGCCACACCTTCAAAATGCCCGGGACGGTTGGAACCTTCAAGTCTTTCGGATAATCCCAGGACATCGACCCGTTGATTATATCCCGGAGGATATACTTCTTCAGGACTCACTGGTGCATAGACGACAATCTTTGCTGACGGAAATTCTTTTTCCACTTCACGAATGAGCTTCAGATCATCTTCCAGCGTACGGGGATAGGTATTGAAATCTTCACCGGCACCGAATTGCTTGGGATTCACAAATATAGAAAAATAGACAACCGGATCATGTTTCAGGGCCTCTCGCAAAAGAGAGAGATGGCCTTGATGCAGGTTTCCCATTGTGGGAACAAAACCAACGGTATTCTTTTCGTCAGTTCTTTCCTTGATGAGTGCAATGGTTGATGTGTGAACGATCACCATGAAATTTTTCCTTCATACCACTCCCGCAACTTTTCACCGACTTCGTCCTTAGTGAGAGGAAACGGACCTTTCTGATCTTTGGTGGTGATGAAGTAATACTGGCCGCTTGATTTCTGGAAACCTTCAAGTGTTTCTTTGTTCACGAGTCCGCTGCTGACTTTATTTCCTACCATGAGATCAACCGGCTTTCGGTCCATCTTCTCCTGGAAAACTTCTTTTGTTGTCTCAGTCTCTGCGGCGAAGCTCACAACCATTTGCTGCGATTGCCGGACTGAGAGAATCTCTTTCATGATGTCGGCGGCCCTCCGAAAGGGAAGTGTGTCGCCCATGGTTTCTTTTTTTATTTTTCTGGAAGCGGGCTCGAATTCAATGTCTGCGATAGCTCCCGTAGAAATATAAAGTCCAGCATGAGGGAATACCTTCAAAGCTGCTTCTTTCATGGTCTCAGTTGTCGGAGTCTTCATAAGCTCAAAGCGCGGGTGTCCCAAAAGATTTTCCACAGAATCATCACATTGATGACCAGCAAGTACGGTGACGGCATAGCCTGCTTTCAGGAAAGCACGGGCGACGGCAATTCCCATTTTTCCGGAGGACGGGTTAGTCAGGTAACGAACGGGATCAAGGGGGGAAACTGTGGCGCCGGCGGTCACAATAATTTTTTTATTTTTTCCATTCATCGGATTCATGGTGTGAATGAGGTCAGCGACCGCGGACACATCGGGGAATTTTCCTGTTCCAATGTCTCCGCAGGCAAGGAGACCAGTGGTGGGATTCACAAGGATGACGTTCTCGCGTTTACCAAGGGCCGCGATATGTTCCTGAGTGCGCGGATGGTTCCACATCTCCGTATTCATCGCCGGAAAAAGAAGCAGTGGCTTTTTTCCCATGGCGAGGACCATGCTCATCAGAAGATCATCCGGAAGACCGAGAGAAATTTTGCCAAGAGTATTTGCGGAAAGGGGTGCCACGACAATCTTGTCGGCCCACTTCGCGAGTTCAATGTGAAGGACATTTTCCGTGCGTGAAAGATTCTCGGGAACAAAATCATCTTGTGGGCCATAAACGGATTCCACACCAAGATAGCGGAAAGTTTCCGGCTTTATAAATTCCAGCGCCCCACGCGAAAGGATCACAACCACCTTGTCGCCATTTTTTACGAGCAGGCGTGCGAGATCATAACCCTTGTAGGCGGCGATGGACCCGGTGATGCCAAGTACGATATTCATAGCGGTTCTATTTGTGTCGTCATCCAATAAAGAAGGGAGGAGTGTATCAAATCGGGATGAGTCTCCACAACAGCTGGTGATTTCAAATGGGAGAGGAGTTTTTCCCAAACTGGGGCACCTCCACCAGTAATCAACACCTTCTGGATTTGATGCTCCTGGATAAGTTCACGGGCGAGAGCAGCGAAGGCCTGATAACCACGGGCCATCGCCTCGTTGGTCGAGTGGGGGAGCTCATGTTGAGTGCTCTCAGAAAGTGCGACATCCTTGAGGTTTTCACCCTTTTTAAACGCTTCAAAATAAGTCTTCTGACCGGGGAGAATAAATCCTCCCTTAAATCCTTCACTCGTTACAATATCCATCGTCACAAAAGTTCCGGCATCAATCACAAGACAATTCATTTTGAAATTTTTGTATGTGTAGAAAGCTGTGATCAATCTGTCTTCACCAACGGTCTGGGCATAGTTCACATTCATGCCGTGAAATTTACTTCCACGCCAATAATCTTTCACGCGGGTGATGAGATAACCTTCTTCCACGAACGGCTTCAGTTCTTCTTCACGGGGTTTTACATCCGATAGAACGAATTGCGTATTGTGTGCGGAGAATCCCAACTGCGTGAGAAACATTTTGAGTTCTGCGAGCGGAACTTTTTTGATGAACTGCCAGGATGAACCATGAGAAAAAATTCCCGCGGTCGCGTTAGTATTACCAAAGTCGAGGGTGACCAGACCCTGCATACTACTTCCCCTGATCTTTCAGATAAGTTCCAATCAGATTTTTTTTCATTTCATAAAGATCGGCAATCGGGGGACAGAACTTCGGAGGAGTCTTTGGACCCATCTTCAGCAGATCGTTGATCACGAGTACCTGACCATCGGTTTTTTTACCGGAGCCAATCCCAATCGTAGGAATAGAAAGCTCGGATGAGATTTTCGTTGCGAGATTTTCTTCCACACACTCGAGAACAAGAGAAAAAGCACCAGCGGCTTCAAGCGCCTTGGCTTCTTTCATCAGACGATCCTGAGAAGCATCGGTTTTTCCGTGAACGTAATAACCACCCTGCTGGTGAACTGATTGCGGAGTCAGACCAATATGGCCCATGACCGGAATTCCAGTTTGAGTCAGTCTTTCAATGAGTTTTAACTGATAAGGAAACGCCCCTTCCAGCTTGATCGCCTCGGCCTTCGTGTCTTTAAAAAGTTTTGTCGCTGAATGAACGCCTTGAACGATAGTCGAGTAACTCCCGAAAGGAAGATCGAGTATCAGGAACTTTTCCGGAGCACCTC
>JBKJNQ010000271.1:0-25336 GCA_046593575.1 Bacteriovoracaceae bacterium | reverse complement strand
ATCCGGCAGTTAACGGGATGATCGACGGCAATGAGCTCGTTTATCACAACTATGCTGACGTTGGTGTTGCGGTTTCCACTCCAAGAGGTCTCGTTGTTCCCATTATCCGGAACGCGGAATCGATGGGGATGGCGCAGATTGAATCAAAAATCATTGAACTCGCCGGTCGCGCGCGTGATGGGAAAATTACGATTGATGAAATGCAGAATGGAACATTCACTATCACGAATGGTGGGATTTTTGGATCGATGCTTTCGACGCCGATTCTGAATGCTCCTCAGTCTGCGATTCTTGGAATGCACAACATTGTTGAGCGTCCGGTGGCGATAAACGGTCAGGTCGTTATTCGTCCGATCATGTACGTCGCACTTTCTTACGATCACAGAATTATCGATGGTCGCGAGTCTGTTTCTTTCCTTAAAACCGTGAAGGAAATGCTCGAAGATCCTTCAAGACTTCTTCTGGACGTGTAATTTATGGAACAGTTTGATCTGGTTGTGATTGGTTCAGGACCTGGTGGGTATATTGCTGCCATTCGTGCTTCTCAGCTGAAGATGAAAGTTGCAATTATTGAAAAGTATCCCACTTTAGGTGGAACATGCCTGAACGTTGGGTGTATTCCCTCCAAGGCGTGGCTAGATTCTTCTGAAAAATTTCATGAAGCCGTTCATACTTTTTCTGGTCACGGGATTATGACCGGCGAAGTGAAACTCGACGTGAAGAAAATGTCTGAAAGAGTTTCTGGGGTTGTTAAGGGAATTACCGGAGGTGTGGCTTTTCTTATGAAGAAAAATAAGATCACTGTTCTCACGGGTCACGCGAGTTTTAAAACGAAGAATTCCCTGACCGTCAACGGTCAGGAAGTTGGTTTTAAAAACTGTATTATCGCCACTGGCTCCAAGCCTTCGACTCTTCCAGGAGTGGCACTTGATAAAGAAAGAATTATTTCTTCCACTGAAGCGCTCAAGCTTGAAGTTAAACCGAAGCACATGATCGTCATTGGTGGCGGTGTGATCGGACTTGAACTCGGTTCAGTCTTCCGTCGCCTGGGTTCTGAAGTTACTGTTGTTGAATATGCTGACAATTGCATCGCTGCCATGGATCTCGATCTCGGCAAAGAACTTCAAAAAATTCTCACTAAAGACGGCATCAAATTTCATATGGGTTATGGAGTAACTTCTGTTTCTAGAAAGGGCGATGAAGTTTCTGTGAAGGCAAAAGCGAAGACTGGTGAGGAAATCGAGATTAAGGGTGATTACTGTCTTGTCGCCGTCGGGCGTAAGGCCTACACCGATAATCTGGGTCTTGAAAACGCTGGTCTTAAAGTGGATGAGCGGGGACGGATTCCTGTGAATGATCACCTTCAAACTGATGTTCCGAATATCTTCGCCATTGGCGACGTCATCAAGGGTGCTATGCTCGCTCACAAGGCCGAAGAAGAAGGTGTGTTTGTTGCTGAATATCTCGCCGGTCAGAAACCTCACATCAATTATCTTCTCATTCCCGGTGTTGTTTACACCTGGCCGGAAGTTGCTGGTGTCGGTTATACCGAGCAGGAATTGAAAGCAAAAAACGTTGAATATAAGATTGGTAAGTTTCCCTTCATGGCACTAGGCCGTGCGGTTGCTTCTGCTGAGAAAAATGGTTTTATTAAAGTTCTCGCAGACAAAACAACTGACGAAATCCTTGGCGTTCACATGATCGGACCGCGGACTGCTGACTTGATTAGTGAAGCTGTCGTGGCGATGGAGTTCCGTGCTTCAGCTGAAGACATCGGAAGAATTTCACACGCGCATCCGACATATTCAGAAGGATTTAAGGAAGCATGTCTTGCTGCGACTGAGGGAAGAGCGCTGAATATTTGATGCATGGTGACCTCCGCCGGCGGAGGTTAAAACTGAAAAAACTTTTGACTAAGTCATTTTCTGCAATTCATTTGGGGTCTGATAAATTACATCAGACAAATGAATTTAAAACACCTGACAGACAAAACACTCATTGAAGAAACACGTAAGCTTGCCTCAGCTGAAAGAGAAGTTACGGTAAAAATTCTTCACCATTTAAGGGAGATTGATCAAAGAAAACTATACAGTGATCTTGGATTCAGTAGTCTCTATGATTATTGTATTCGCGATTTAGGTTATGCCGAAGCATCCGCTCATAGACGAATTTCTGGAGCACGACTCCTAAGAGAGCTACCATCAATTGAACACAAAATTGAATGTGGAGCTTTGAATCTAACCAATGTGGCTTCTCTGGTTCACTTCTTCAGAGAAGAAAACATCGTTGATTCAACTTCGAAAGAAGATGTTATCACGAAGGTGGAAGGACTATCTCGAAGAGAATGTGATTTGAAGCTTCTCCAGTTAAGTGGAAAATCGCCAGAGATTAAGAAAGAAGCAGTTGGGCTCTCTGGAGATACTATCCATATCATAAAAAACTATCGCAACCTTAAAGGCACTTCAGAGTCTCTCGCAGAAATCATTCTGGAAATTTCTTTGTCTGCCCTCGCTGAACTTGAAAAGTCTAAGTTTAAACTCGTGAAGAATCCCAGAACTTCTTCACTTGGTGGTTCTCGCATACCATCCGCCAGCCTTAAGCGCGAAGTTTATCTGCGCGATAAAAAATGCACGAAATGCGGGAGTTCTTTCGGACTACAATTTGATCATCGTCAGCCGTATTCTCTGGGCGGAAAATCCACTCCTGAAAATATCAGGCTACTTTGCAGCAACTGTAATCAACGGGAAAGAATCAGGCAGCGGCTTTAAGTTCCGGAGCTCTTCTTAATTCAAGAAAGGCCTTGATACCATCAGCATCATCGACAAAGAAAAAGCTGTGCTTGGCGGATTTCGTTCTGAAGTGGAGAGAAGCAAACGTTTGGTTTGTCTCAGAGATTTGAAGGTTAACGATATCCTGATAGGAAACTGTTTTCTTCAAACCTAGAAAATTCATTTCCAAATGATCCTCAAAAAAGGTCACCTGGTGTTTTACATCATAGGTAATGAACGCAGTAATCATAGAGATCAGGCAGCCAGCGAGGATAAAAATTGCTGAGGTCCCAAATGACTCATTAATCCGGGTCAGAAGGTAGCCCTGAATCCCGAACATCATGACGATGAAAGGCACCACTTTTGTCATGTGATCGAGGTGCTTTTCGCGGGTGAGACTAAAAGGGATGGTCTTGCTCATGTCTTCTTGTCGGAAGATCCAGAGTAGACCTGAATCTTACTGTTTTTGTCGGCCTTTGATCTTGTCCGAAACTTCGTGGGCATTATCGATATTATAGAGCCAGATATTCTTTCCCTCATCTGTAGTGAGTTTTAAGTGTGAGAAAGAAAAGCGGGTCGGGATGACTTTTACTTCCTCGATGTCACGAAAGAGAATTTCGTCCTTATAGGGGAAAGGAAAGAGCTTTAGCTGAAGGTGATTGGCGTGAAGAGTCGCCTCATAACAGTAATCGTGTGCGAGAAACGCCCCGGCGATCAGGACAATGCCGATTCCGAGGAAGACCGAGATATCATAGGCAAGAGTAGGAGAAACAAAGTGGTAATAGCACCACGCCTGCGCCACATATGCGATCAGAAGGAGAGGGGCCAGTTTCCCCATATAGTGCGCATGACTGTCTCTCGTTATTTTCATCATCCCTCCTGGATTTATACGTCGCGTGAAAAGTCATCATAAGGATTCTAAGGCCAGTCGTCTACGAGGGGAGTCATCCACTCCGGTAAGAATTATCCATAGTCACTTTTCCCTCAGAGTATTAAAATAACTCATCAAAATTTAAAGCTAGGAGTTCACAGTGGAGACCAAAAGAGTCGATTCCTTCAAGACCCGACGGACACTTAAAGTCGGTAATAAAAACTACGATTATTTTTCTCTGAAGGCCGCAGAAGCCGCGGGTGTGGGAGATGTGAAGAACCTTCCTTTCTCACTCAAAGTGCTGATGGAAAATCTTCTCCGCAATGAAGACAGCTTCACGGTTTTCACAGATGACATCAAAGCAATGGGTGAATGGACGAAGAATAAAAAATCCACCCGCGAAATTAATTATTATCCTGCGCGTGTTCTCATGCAGGACTTCACCGGTGTTCCGGCGGTGGTGGATCTCGCGGCGATGAGAGATGCCATGAAATCGGTGGGTGGAAATCCACAGAAAATTAACCCTCTCGTTCCGGTTGATCTGGTGATCGATCACTCGGTTATCGTGGATTATTCAGCTGACGAAAATGCTTTCACGAAAAATATGGCGCTCGAGTACGAAAGAAATGGTGAACGGTATAAATTCCTCAAATGGGGACAGAAAGCATTTAAAAATTTCCGCGTTGTTCCTCCGGGAACAGGTATTTGCCATCAGGTGAATGTGGAATATTTAGCTCAGACAGTTTGGACCAAAGAAGAAAACGGAACCACCCTCGCATATTGCGATACATGCGTGGGCACTGATTCTCACACCACCATGGTGAATGGACTTTCTGTTCTTGGTTGGGGAGTCGGCGGAATTGAAGCGGAAGCAGCTATGCTCGGACAAGCCGTTACTATGCTCATTCCAGAAGTAGTAGGTCTCAAGCTCAAAGGTAAAATCAAAGAAGGAGTGACGGCCACAGATGTCGTTCTCACAGTTACTCAGATGCTTCGTAAAAAAGGTGTCGTAGACAAGTTTGTTGAGTTTTACGGACCAGGACTTAAAGATCTTACTCTCGCTGACCGCGCGACTATTGCGAACATGGCGCCTGAATACGGAGCGACTTGCGGGTTTTTCCCGGTTGATGAAAAAACGATCGAGTATCTGCGCTTCACGGGCCGTGATGAAGACCGCGTTCAGTTAGTTGAGGCCTATGCGAAAGAACAGGGCTTCTGGAGAGATGATTCAGTGGATCCGATCTTCACAGATACGCTTGAACTCGATCTTTCTGAAGTTGTTCCCTCTTTGGCGGGACCTAAGCGTCCGCAGGATAAGGTGGCCCTTACAGAAATCTCTCATGGGTTCATAAAAGACCTCGCTTCAGAAACTGGTTTTAAAGTGAAGGCCGATGAAGTCAATAAAGCTCAGGCAATTGATAATCACGATTTCACGATCACTCATGGTGACGTGATGATTGCGGCGATCACATCTTGCACGAATACTTCTAATCCTTCTGTTCTAATAGCCGCAGGACTGGTGGCGAAAAAAGCAAACGCACTCGGGCTCACACGTAAGCCATGGGTGAAAACATCCCTGGCCCCAGGATCTAAAGTTGTGACGGATTATCTTGAGGCCGCTGGATTACAACCAGAGCTGAATAAGTTAGGTTTCAACCTTGTCGGATATGGCTGCACAACCTGTATTGGAAATTCTGGACCACTCAAACCTGAGTTTTCAAAAGCTATTAAAGATGGAAACCTTACCGCTGCCGCGGTGTTATCTGGTAACAGAAATTTCGAAGGGCGCGTCTCTCCTGATGTGAAAGCAAATTATCTCGCCTCGCCACCGCTGGTTGTAGCCTACGCTATCGCCGGTAACGTGAAGATTGATCTCACAAAAGATCCGATCGGGAAGGGATCGAATGGAAAAGATGTATACCTGAAAGATATCTGGCCTAGTTCCCAGGAAATCCAGGAAGCGATGATGAAAATCACACCTGCGATGTTTAAGTCCCGTTACTCAGATGTGTTTAAAGGTGATGAGTTCTGGCAAAAAGTTTCTGTTCCTGAAGGGGAAACTTTCGCCTGGGATTCGAATTCCACTTACATCAATAACCCGCCTTACTTTAAGGGAATGAAAAAAGATCCTGAGGCTGTGAAGGATATTATTGGTGCTGGTGTTCTGGGCCTCTTTGGCGATTCCATCACGACCGATCACATTTCACCTGCGGGATCATTCAAGCCGGATACTCCTGCGGGAGCATATCTGGTAGGTCGCGGAGTAAAACCTGCTGACTTTAACCAGTACGGCGCCCGTCGTGGTCACGATGAAGTCATGACCCGTGGAACGTTCGCGAATATTCGTCTAAAAAATGAGATGGTAAAATCCGGCAAAGAAGGCGGATACACGACTTATGTTCCAACTGGTGAAGAGACAACGATTTACGATGCTTCCAATAAGTATCAGGCCGCGGGAAAACCACTGGTGGTGTTTGCTGGTAAGGAATACGGAACAGGTTCTTCACGTGACTGGGCCGCCAAGGGGACGCGTCTTCTTGGTATCAAGGCGGTTGTGACTGAGAGCTTTGAGCGCATTCACAGATCAAATCTCATCGGTATGGGTGTGATCCCACTTCAGTTTACGAATGGGGCGACTCGTAAGTCACTTCACTTAGATGGTTCAGAAACTGTGACGATCAAGGGTCTTTCAGACATGAAGCCGAAAGCGAAACTCACAGCGGAAATCACCCGCACGAGTGGTGAGAAGCTGAATGTTGAACTTCAATCACGGATTGATACCGCCAACGAACTCGAATACTACAAGAATTCCGGAATTCTCCATTACGTACTTCGCAAATTAAATGCGTAAATACTTTGAAGGCCACTCCCTAACCGGAGTGGTCATCATCCTTTCTGTCCTTTTTCTCGGACTTTTCCTTCGCTTTTATGATCCTGGAAGTCTCAGTCCCTGGACTGATGAGCTCGCGAGCTGGTGGTACCTCCGCCATCTGGATGTAGTTTTCTCTCGGGAATCACACTCACCAGTTTACTACGGGGTCCTTCGACTTTTTCTCGGATCTGACGCCACCATTGCGGGCATTCGCACTTTTACCGCCGCGATTTCAGCCATCCATCTCGTGGAATTTTTCTTTCTTGGTCAGCGAGTTTTTAAAAAAAATCAGTTCCTGGTTTTCTGGATTCTTATTTGTCTGAATCCCACTGACATCGTGTACGCACGCATGGCCCGTCATTATTCGTGGCTTCTCGAGGGGATTCTGGTCTACGCACTTTTATGGAGGGGAGAGTTTCCCCGATGGATGCGCTTTGTGACCGGCACTTTTATGGGACTCATCCATATCTTTGCGCTCATTCCGATTGGCCTCATTGGTCTGTTTGATTTCCGGAAGCATCGAAATATGAATGCACTCATCATGGATCTTCTGCCCTGTGGACCGATCCTGATTTATTATGCAGTGAGGATTCTGAGCTTCGGTGAAAAACATGTGGCAAGTAATGTGTCGTGGAACGCCGATGGATTTTTTCAATATTTACAGCTCACCATGACGCAATTTCTAGGTGAAGCTTACCCGCACTCTCTTTTCTATCCGGTAGAACCGTGGTTTGCTGCCTTTGTCGTGATGGGAAGTTTCCTTCTTATCCTTTGGAAGAGAAAAGATTCCGGACTTCTTTTTTTCCTCATGATTCTCGGTTCTCTCTTTGCTATTGAAGTTCTCTCATTCTGGCTAAATCTCCGGGTAAATAGGTATGTAATTTACCTTATTGCGTTCTGGATCATGGCACTAAGTGATTTGGTTCCGGAGGACAACCGCATTATCCCTTTTGGCGTCCTGATATTTTCTCTCATGGCCATAGTGGTGGTAAATCCCCTGAGAACTTTCCCATGGGAAGAGTCCAAAGTTCAGGAGTGGAGAAACTTCAGCGCGGGGTACCCCAACACCAGTCAACTCGTGTGTTCAAACCGCTATCAGTCCGACTATTATCATCTTAAGGCGCCGCCGCTTTGCAGAGACGCCTTCGTCAGTATTGATTTCAAAAAAGATCTTATTTTTTTTGACCTCAATGGTAACGACACGTTTTTGATTATTCAGCTGATGAATTTCATGGATGTGACAGATTTTCGGCCCCTGAAATTTGGAGTGATGGCAAAATTCACTCCCAAGGAGACAGATGGAAACGTTAAAAAATAAGCGGGCCTTGATAACCGGTGCTTCGGCAGGAATTGGTCATGCCATGGCATGGTCATTGGCCTATCATGGAGCCGAATTATTTCTAGTTGCCAGACGTGAGGATAGACTGACGGAACTAAAAAAAGATATTCTAGGAAAATATCCTGATCTCCGGGTGAATATTCTGGTTCAGGACGTGAATGAAAAAAATATCTCCCAGAAACTTTCCGAATTTACGGAAGAAAAAGTGGATATTCTTATCAATAATGCCGGGCTCGCTTTGGGAAGAGATAGAGTAGAGACTCTCAACTGGGATGATGTTGAAATCATGATTGATACCAACATTAAGGCGAACTTCCGGGTCGCCCGTACTGTTGTTCCCTGGATGCTGAAGCAGGGATCTGGTGACATCATTAATCTTTGCTCGGTGGCCGGCCATTACACCTATCAGGGTGGATCTGTTTATTGTGCTACTAAGTTTGCAGTTCAGGCCTTCACTCGTGTTCTGCGCGAGGAAACTGCCGGAAAAAATCTCCGCGTGATGCAGATTTCTCCGGGTATGGTGGATACGGATTTCAGCACCGTGAGATTTAAAGGTGACATTGAGCTCGCTAAAACAACCTACAAGGGAATGGATCCGCTGGTGGCGGAAGATATCGCTGAAATGATGGTTTTCATGCTGACCCGTCCCCGTCATGTCGTGATTGATGAAATTCTCACGACTCCCCAGGCGCAGGGTTCAATTACGACGGTGGTCAGAACATGATCCGGACTCTTGAGGCCATCTGTGTTTCATCCACTGAAAAAAAGCGGCAGCAGATCCGCTTTGATGATGAAACCGGTCTCATCCTGGAAACGGGTGATCTGAAAGTCACTCAACCGGATTTTCACTTCGGCGAAGATTGCCTGCTGTTCGGTGGAATGGGGGACGTTCACATTCACGCGCGAGAAGATGTTTCTGGAAAAAATAATTATAAAGAAGATTTTCATTCCGCTCATCAAGCGATGATCAATGGGGGAGTGGCGCATGCAGGGGATATGCCGAATAATCCTGTTCCACCGGTTGATAATTCTTCCTATGAGGCAAAAGTCCGTCTCGGAGAAAAGGCCGGAGGAGATCTGTGGTTTTATGCGGGAATCGGTCCTGGGACTAATCCCCTTTCTTACCCAGTTCCCTACAAAGTTTATATGGGGCCTTCGATCGGCGATCTTTTTTTTCGTGATCTCGAGACACTCGATCAGACCCTGAAAAAATATGAAGGGCAGACAGTGAGTTTTCACTGCGAGGATCCAGAAATTCTCGAGGAACATAAAAATGAAACTCATCATCATGAAAGACGGCCTGTAAAAGCAGAATCCGTTGCCACCCAGGACGCGATCTCACTCATTGAAAAATATAAAATTAAAGGAAAACTCTGCCATTACTCAAGTGGCGCGGGTTTGGATTTAGTCAGAAAGGCCCGCTCACGCGGTATTGATATCTTGCTTGAAGTGACTCCCCAGCATTTGTATTTTGCGATGGATGAGCTTCCGGAATCGCAATACCTTCCGCTTCAGATGAATCCTCCGATCAGGGATTCTCACGACAGAGATGCTTTATGGAATGCTCTTTTGAAAGGTGAGATCCAGTTTCTCGCGACTGATCATGCGCCTCATTCAAAAGAAGAAAAAGCTCACGGTCACTCCGGGCTCACAGGCCTTGATACTTTTGGTCCGTTTGTTACGTGGATGATGGCCAAAGGTGCTTCGGCGGAATTGATTGCAAAAATAGCTGTCGAGAATCCGGGAGATTTTTTCAACCGATTTCTTCCTAGTTGGAAGAAAATCTCCCCGGTCTACCAGCATCAGGTTGGGTATCTGAAACCCGGGTTTCGTGCAAACTTCACCGTTCTCAATCTTAAAAAAACCATGACTGTTTCTGAAAGTATGCTCAAAACCAAGGTCGGACATAGTCCTTTCACCGGCCAAACCTTTCCTGGAAGTGTGGAAGCACTTTTCCTCGGAGGGAAAAAGGCATGAAAATGACAGCACTGATATTTCTCGTTCTGATTGTAGGACTCGTGGGGCTTATTTCTTGGATGAGTTATCCCTGGAGCCTAGGATACAGTCAAAAAGAAGTTGAAGTGAGAGTCGTCGAGCCTAAAGTAGAAATTGAAACACTCGAGGATGCACCTTCTGTGATCAAAGTTCTGACCTGGAATTTAGGCTTTCTTTATGGAAAAGGTTCTGAAGGCCCGGGATATCTTCCGCGGACGAAAGAATTTTACCTGGAAAGGCTCGATGGTCTTGTCAGCCAGATTCGTGAATGGGGTCCGGACATTATTGCCTTTCAGGAAATCGATTTTGATTCTGCGAGATCCGGTGGCATCAACCAGGCGGAATACGTTGCGATTCATGCGGGCTACCCTTATCTGGCGGAAGGAGTGAGCTGGGACGCTCATTACATCCCTTTTCCTTACTGGCCTCTCTCACGGAACTTTGGGCACATGAAATCCGGCGGGGCCGTTCTGTCGCGCTTCCCGATTAAGTCGCAAATTCTGGAGCTTCTTGCAAAACCATCTGCTAATCCATGGTGGTACAATCTTTTTTATCTTCACCGGTACTTTCAGAAAGTAACGATCGATATCAATGGCAAAGACTACACTCTGGTGAACCTTCATCTCGAAGCCTTTGATAAGGTTGACCGCACGGAACAGACCCGGACACTTTCAAAAAAAATAAGTGCTGAAGGGATTGATTTCGTCGCTGGTGATTTCAATATGGTTCCGGATGTTGCTGCTAAGAAAAGAAATTTCCCAGAGAGCGAAGATGATTACGATAGTGATCAGTCTTTTGGAGTCATGGTGAAAGCAGGGATGGATGAAGTGATTCCAGAGGCGATTTACGGAAAAGATGAAACACTCTTTTTTACTTTTCCTTCTTGGAGACCGAACCGCAGACTTGATTACATTTTCTTTAAAAAAGGTCTCAAAATGATGAGGGCCGAAGTTTTACCCTCGGCCCTCTCGGATCACTTGCCTTTAAAAGCAAGTTTTCAATTATCTGGTCCTAAATTTAATCCATATCAACAATGAGCTTCTGGCCTGGGTAGATTCTACGCTTGGTCAGGGAATTCAGCTTCATGATCTCTTCAATCGGCTGCTTAAGGTCTTTTGAAACCTTCATCAGATGATCACCGTGCTTAACGGTGTAGATGCCTCGGTTGGAATCAGGAAGGACAATTTTTTGTCCAACGACGATTCTGTTTCGGCGAAGGTGATTCACTTCTTTCATGTCAGAGAGATCTTTTCCGAAAATGCGGGCGAGATCCTTCAGTTTGTCGCCGGCCTTCACACGGTAAACAATAGGGTTCTTTGAGACCTGAAGTTTTGGAAGAGAAGAGAACTTCACACTGACTTCATCGCGGTTAAGTGTCAGACGCTGGCCCACTCTCACTTTCGATTTCCAGTTTCTCATTTTGTTTAATGAAGCAAGAAGCCGGGGAGTGGTCTTGTATTTCCGCGAGATGGAAACCAGCGTTTCTCCACGTCTCACAGTATGAAACTTCCGCGGAGTATAAACGGGTCTTTCGCCATTAAGCATTTCTGTCGCATAATCGACTGCCGCCGTTCTTCTCACCATCTGTTTTCTGGTTTCAGGACGGGTAGAAGCAATGTTTGCGTCGTTTTCCACTTCGATCAAGCGGTAAGAGTACTGAGATTTAGGAACACGCAGATAGTAAGTGCCTGCAAGGAACTTAGGAGTGCGATTCTGACGAAGTTCAGGATTGAGCTTCTTCAGGAGAGTAACGTCGATATCAATCTTGCTCGCGATAACAGAAAGGGGAAGATTCTTTTTGATGGCACGAAGTTCTGTTTGATCAAAGAGGTGAGTCTTCTTTTTTGGAATCGTAAAACCGAATTTCTCCGCATTGTTCACGATGTGCATCGCCGCGAGAACTTTCGGTACGTAGTTAATCGTCTCAGCAGGAAGCTGTTTACGCTTAGAAAGAACATAGAAATCACGTGTTCCGTGTTTCAGGATTCTTCTGATAATTCCGTACTCACCGGCATTGTAAGCGGCAAGGGCAAGTTCCCAGCTGGAAAAGATATTGTGAAGGTCTTTGAAGTACATCGCGGCCGCTTTCGAGGCCTTGAAGAGATCCTGACGTTCATCAATTTCTTTGTTGATGGCAAGGCCATAGCGTTTGCCGGTGCCGGGAATAAATTGCCAAGGTCCAACCGCTGCTGCGTGAGAGCGGGCTCCGAGGTAGTAACCGGATTCGATGAGACCGACAAAATAGAGTTCTTTCGGAAGACCATTTTGAACGAAGACTTCTTCAATATGATGACGATATTCCTGACCGTTATTCAGGAAGCGTTGAAAACGCTCTCTGTCTTTCGTTGTGAAGTATTCCACCCAGAACTGCATGCGCTTGGTTTTCTTCTGGGCAAGGAAGTTTCTGGCGTAAGGCACCTGTTCTTCCGGAGTCGGGGTGAGTTCTTCATCAATATTTTTAGTGCCCACTGCCTGAGTGATCGCCACATCATCGGCGGTCGCCTCGACAATTTCATGGGTATCCCCGGGACTTTTCTGAGTCAGATGATCGGCCGGAACCGGAACATTCTTTTCAAAAACCTCATCTATTTCCATTTCTTCACTCACCGATCCAACATCCCTTTTGGGAGTGGAGCGCTGGAGCGAGCAACCTGAAATGAGAATGGCGGAGAGAATAAAAGCAGACAAAACGACTAATTTCTTCATGAAATTGAACCTCTGTGGTTTGAACTTCCTGTTCATTTATTCTTTCATTGTATCAAGACACTCGTGCATTGCAAGAATTCCAAACGGGAAAAATCATCCATTATTCCCGACTCATATGTTATGCTTGCCCCTATGAATGAGGATTTAAAAAAGAGTGCCACCATCATCGGTTGGCGAGAATGGGCCGCCCTTCCTGACCTTGGATTATTTGCGATCAAAGGCAAAGTAGATACGGGAGCGAAGACTTCAAGCCTTCACGCTTTTGATATTCATGTGAAAAAAAAAGAAGGGAAGAAGGCCTACGTTTATTTCAAAGTTCATCCCATGCAGAGTGATCTAACCTTCGTCGTTTCCTGCAAGGCCCCGCTCGCCGATCAGAGAATCGTGACAGACTCCGGAGGCCACAGGGAAGAACGTTACGTCATCCGCACCTGGCTGCAGTTAGGAACTCACAAAAAAAGAATTGAACTGACGTTGAGTAACCGGGAATCGATGAAATACCGGATGCTGATCGGAAGGTCTGCTCTGAATCAGTTCTACATTGATCCCTCTCAGTCTTATCTCACCGGAAAAAGTGCCAGACAGAAGAAATTTATGCGGGAGGCGAAGCTCCATCTTTTGGAAACATCTTCGAAAAAGCTTCTTCAACCTTAGCTGCCAGAATGAAATCGTTTTCGACGAGATTATTATTGGCGTGAGTCCAGATCTCAATATCACAATGTCCCCAACCTAAATGGATTTCAGGATGGTGCTTTTCCGTTTCAGCGATAGTACCGACAATATTGGCAAACTCTATAGCACGGCGGAAATTCTTAAATTTAAAATCGCGGCGAATTCTGGAATTGTCACTTTCCAGACGCCATTCTGAAGAAAGACCCTTCATAAGTTTCATCTTTTCCTCAAGCGGAAGAGGTGGCACGTAGCTATGACAGGGAATGCATTTTTTATCTTTCAGATCCATCTTCTCTCTCCTAGACTAGCTTGAGTATCTGACAATCATGAGGTGGTGTAAATGCGGGGTCTATTCTCTCTTATCCTGATTCTTTCAATCGGTTGTTCTCACAAAGTGCGGATTATTTCTTCCACACCTGATCGTCCAAGAGTTGCTCACGAAGCAAAGGCTCCCGACGTGATGGTCACCACTCAGGGAGGAGCTACCACCCGTGCTGCCCTTCACGTGTTGGGACTCGGAGGGAATCTGATCGATGCTTTTGTCGCCGCTTCTTTTGCCATTTCAGTTGAGCGTCCTCATTCAACTGGTCTCGGTGGAGGAGGTTTTCTTCTTTACTTTGATCGGGCCTCAAACAAAGTTCACTCATTTGATTTCCGTGAAATTGCTCCCCACCGCTCACGCTCAAATATGTATTTGTCAAAAGCGGGAGAGACTCAGCCGCTCCTATCTCAAGACGGAGCACTCGCTGTTGCGACTCCGGGTTTAGTACGAGGCCTCTGGGATATTCATCAGAAATTCGGAAAACTTCCGTGGAAAGATTGCGTGGAACCGGCCGTGAAAGTTGCGCGTGAAGGATTCCCACTTTATCCACAGTTACAGGAAGCCTTGATTGACCGGAAAGATGTTCTCTGGGAAGACCAGGAGTTTCGGAAAACGTTCTTTACCAAAGAGGGAACGGTTCCCCTTCTCGGAACCATTATATACCAGGAGAACCTCGCTAAAACGCTCGAGAAAATCGGCCGCGAGGGAGCAACTGCATTCTATGAAGGCGAAGTTGCCTCGGCCATCATCAAATCCATCCGAGACAAGGGTGGAATCATGACTCACAAAGATCTTCGTGAGTATCGGATGAAAGAAAGAGATCCGGTGACGGCGAACTATAAGGGTCTCAAGATTTTCTCTATGCCTCCACCGAGCTCTGGCGGCATTCATGTGATTCAGATCCTCAAGATGCTCGAGAAATATGATTTGAAAACCATGAGGCCTCAGTCAGCAGAAGCTGTGCACCTTACAGCAAATGCCATGCAGAGAGCGTTTCTCGATCGCGCGATGTATCTGGGAGATCCGGACTTCAATGAAGTGCCGGTGAAAAAACTTCTCGATGCCAAATATCTCGCGGAGATGTCTGAAAAAATCAATTCTCCTTCTGCCATTCCTGCTGATGCCCTTCGTCCGGTGAAGCTTCCTTATGAATCCAGCGATACGACTCACTTCAGTCTCGCCGATAAAGAAGGAAATCTTGTGGCGAGTACCCAGACGATTAACGGATGGTTCGGTTCAGGAGTTATTGCTCAGGGAACGGGAATTATCCTTAATAATGAGATGGATGATTTCGCTCAGAAAGTGGGTGCCCAGAATCTCTTTGGTGCTGTCGGCGGCAAATTTAATCTTGTTGAACCAAAAAAGCGTCCTCTCTCAAGCATGTCTCCGACCATTATCACCAAAGACGGAGCTCCTTTCATGGCACTGGGTTCCCCCTCCGGAACCCGGATCATCACTTGTGTCGCCCAGACAATTCTCAACGCTGTTGAGTTTGAAATGCCGCTTTATGAAGCCGTCTCAGCGACCCGGATTCACCAACAGTGGCAGCCGGATATCCTGAAAGTGGAGGCACCATTCCTGGCCAGCCACGTGGAAGAAGAGCTGAAAAAGAAAGGCCACAAGATCATTCACGAAGGTCTGGGTTGCTCCATTCAGGCGATCAAGCGTGATGGAAAATCATGGACAGGCGTAAGTGATCCTCGTGGCGAAGGTCTCGCTAAGGGTTTGTAGTTTTTTTATTCTGTGGGGACGGTTTCTGATATTGAATATCCAGAGACTGTTTCCACAATCCACCTTCCGGTGCTCTTTTTTTCGTATGGTCAATTTCAATCCCGATCGCCATACCATCTTTCATGACATTCGGCTGGGCCTCAATCCATTTCGTCATCTTTGCCGAGTCCCAGAATTTCAAAACAGTCGCCTTCTGATCGTCTTTTCTCCAATGAGAACCCATGAGAGAAAAAACACTCACATATTTTTCTTTGAGAGGCATTCCTGATAGCTCATCCGGCAGATAAAGAATTCTTTCCCAGGCCTCTCTTTGTTCCTGATCAAGAAGTCCGGCGACTTCAAGGATACTCACGGCAAAGGACATATCATTTCCGCCTTCACCCATGAGGGGGCGATGCGGAAAACCAAAATTCCGGGCGATTTTCTTTTCGCGGAATTCTTTTAAGTAAGCACCAATTCTCGTGCAGTGATCATCACTCACAAGAGTCCGGAAAAAATGCGTCCGGTCTTTGATGTCTTCTGAGACAAGCGTTTCCAGTTCACCGGGAAAGGTATGATAAAGAAAACCGAGGCCCCGGCCTTCAAGGAGAAGTTCTCCGATAAGTCCAAAGCTGTAGGGGCGAAGATCGAGTGTTTCATTTACGAGTGGGCAATTGATCCCCACTGACACAAGTCCGAGTGGACGTTTTTGCAAGGTCAGTTTATTTTTCATGATCGAGCCGAAAATTCCCGAAGGAGAACTCCAGTCCAGAGGATAAGCGGGCGGCATGACCGAAAGAGTGACGGAACCAGCAGCAAAAAGGCTTCCGGAAAAAAAGATCGCAATGAGGAGAGTCTTCATCCTTTTATTTTCTCCCGACTTTGGAAATAATGGAAGGGTGAGGTATCAATGACCATCGAATTAATCGGGATCATGTTCTACGTCCTGCTCATGCTCTTTGTGGGCTTCTGGGTTTCCAGGAGTATCAAAACCGAAGACGACTATTTCCTGGCCGGGCGATCCCTCGGGCCATACCTCGCGACATTTTCTATTTTTGCCACCTGGTTTGGTGCCGAAACCTGCATCGGCACAGCTGGAGCAGTTTACACCAAGGGTATCTCGGGGCTTCGAGCTGATCCGCTCGGATATTCACTTTGTATTTTCATCATGGGATTTGTTTTTGCGAAGGTCCTCTGGAACAAAAAGATCACAACCATACCGGATCTCTTTCATCACCGCTTTTCTCCGAACGTTGAGCGCATGGCCGCTATCATCATGATACCTTCGAGTATTATCTGGGCAGGAGCACAGGTGCGTGCCTTCGGACAAATCATTCACTCCAGTACGGACATTGGGTTCACTTTCGCTGTCACGGTCGCGGCCCTGGTTGTGATTATCTATACGGTCTCAGGCGGATTACTGGCCGATGCCTATACGGATCTGATTCAAGGTATTGCTCTGGTCATCGGCTTAGTCATTCTTCTCGTTGTGATTGTTCTCGATATGGGTGGGATCGGTGCCGCCCTTTCATCTGTCTCGCCGGAGAAATTAAAATTTTTCACCGCCGGAGGAGAGGACTTGTCTTTTTTAGGAAAACTCGAGTTATGGCTCGTTCCGATCATGGGGTCAGTCATGGCGCAGGAACTCGTGAGTCGAGTCGTCGCTTCCCGCTCTGAGAGTGTTGCCTACCGTTCCTGCATGCGAGCAGGAACGATGTATCTCTTTGTCGGTATGATTCCGGTGTTGATTGGACTTCTGGGAGTGAAATATCTTCCGGGGCTCAAAGACCCGGAAACGATCATGCCTTTACTCGCGAAGACTCATCTGACAACGATCGGCTATGTGATCTTTGTGGGGGCCTTGGTTTCGGCGATTCTTTCCACGGTGGATTCAACCCTTCTTTCGGTTTCGGCCCTTGTTTCACATAACTTGATTCTTCCCAAAATAAAGTCCCCAACAGAAAGACACAAGGTGATCATCGCCCGCGGGGGTGTTCTGATCTCAGGTCTCATTGCTTATGGAATTGCTTTTACTTCGGACTCGATCACGGGACTTGTGGAACTTGCCTCGAGCCTCGGGGGCCCATCGATCCTCGTCATGACGAGCATTGCGCTTTTTGTGAAGAAAGGAAATTCCGTCAACGCTATGATCGCGATGATCGCCAGTATTCTCACATGGGGACTATCCCATTTTGTTTTTGAGATGGAGATTCCGGTGTTAATGACGGTGGTAGTCTGCGGTGGAAGTTATTTTCTTTCCCTGCTGTTTACACAACAGGGAAAGAAAAATTTTATTTAAACGGTGAGAGTCGTCGGAGCAGTGAAGTCGCGGTCCATAACCGTTTTTCTCTTGTCAGCTTTAGCGTTTTCAATCGCCTTCATGCAAACAGTCTGAACACGAACAGTGAGCTGATCGATCGCCTGAGCAGAGGTAGAAAGTGCTGCTTCTTCTTTGATCAGTTTTTTTACTTTCGAAGCAACAACCAGGGCCTCATCAATACCGGAATTCTCCACGTAGAGATTGAAATCCTTCCCCATAACCGTCTTTCTTCCAAGCTTTTGCGCGTGATTCATAGCATCGCGACAAGCTTTCATAATATCTTGATTAAGAGGATCAAAAAAACCAGATGAAGTATTCATGTCGGCTTTTTCTTTGATGAATTTCTTGACCTTAGAGATGACAATTAAGCTTTCCATAGGGGAGCTCCTTCCTTGATGTCTGAATATTGAGATTGAAATACTATCGCCGAAGGTCCTTTCTTGAGCAAGACGAAAACGCCCTCTCAACCTTAATTGTTCGCTATACAAAAAGGACCCATTGGGCTAAATTTTTCACTCTGAAAACAGCTTCAAAGTTAGGGATTTCGTATGGATGACTCACGACGCATAGTAATTACCGGAATCGGGCTGACAGCTCCGAACGGAAATAATTTGTCGGAGTTCCGAAACGCCCTTCTCGAAAAAAAATCCGGCATCAAACATCACGAGATTCGTTACATGGGCATGCAAGCTGCCGGTAAGTGTGAGTTTGATGAATCCAAGTATCAATCAAAAAAACTTCGCCGTCGCGGAACCCGTGCGGGATCTATTTCCATTTACTGCTCCAACGAAGCGATCCGCGATGCGGGACTTGATTGGGAAAATATAGATAAATCGATGGTCGGTGTTTTCCTTGGAATCACTGAACACGGGAATGTTGAGACGGAAGAAGAAATTTATCAGATGCACCAGAATAATCTCGACTGGAAACTCTGGTCTCCCCACCACAATCCCAGAACTGTTTCCAATTCTCCAGCAGGAGAAGTGACACTGAATCTGGGGATCACGGGCCCTCATTACACTCTTGGTTCTGCCTGCGCTGGCGGAAACGTGGGTATCATCCAGGGTGTTCAACAACTTCTCTTAGGTGAAGTGGATATCGCTCTCACCGGGGGAATTTCAGAGTCTTCACAGACCTTCGGCATTTTTGCGGCATTTGCTGCTCAGGGCGCACTGGCCCAGAATGAAGATCCCACTCAGGCCTCTAAGCCGCTCGATAAAAATAGAAATGGCATTGTGATTTCTGAAGGCGGAGCAGTTTATGTTCTTGAGCGCCTGACCGATGCGAAAAAAAGAAACGCAAAAATCTACGCCGAGATCGCGGGCTACGCCATTAATTCCGATGCTTCTGATTACGTGAATCCGAATAATGAAAGACAAGTCGAGTGCATGCATAAAGCGATTAAGCGCGCGGGCATTACACCGAAAGATATTGATCTGGTCAGCATGCACGCCACCGGAACCGGAGCAGGAGATATTTCTGAATCCAAGGCCGTGCGTGACGCCTTCGTTGACTCTGATCGCACCTACGTGAACTTCAGCAAGGGCCACATCGGACACTGCATGGGAGCGGCCGGGGCCCTGGAGCTCGCTGGAAACATTCCGTCGCTGGAGGATGGCGTGATCCATCCCGGAATGAACATCACTGAGCTTGATCCGGACTGTGCCATCAGAAATCTCGTCTACGAATCCAGCGTGAAGCTTCCGAAGGTTGAATATATCCTCAACAACTCGTTCGGAATGCTGGGAATTAACTCTGCTCTTATTGTAAAAAGATATCTGTAAGTCTCAAGGAGAAGACCATATGACTGCAACTCAGGTTCGCCAGGTAGTAATCGACATCATCGCTGACATCGCTCCCGATGAGGATGTGAATACCATTGATGATGCGAAATCTCTCCGCGAGCAGCTCGATCTTGATTCGATGGATTTCCTCGACATCGTCATGGAACTCAGAAAGCGTCACAAAGTTGAAGTGCCGCAGGAAGATTATCCTAAGCTCGCGACCCTCGATTCCTGTGTGAGTTATCTCAGTCCAAAAATGGCCTAAATGAACTACGACGCCATTGTCATCGGGGCGGGGATGTCAGGGCTTGCCGCCGGCATCAGGCTGGCCATGTTTGACAAGAAGGTCGTCATCCTCGAGAAGCATTCCATTCCCGGGGGTCTCAATTCTTACTACCAGAGAAAAAATTTTGAGAAGGGCGGAGTAAGACAATTCGATGTTGGTCTTCACGCCCTCACAAACTTTATGAAAAAAGGCGAGAAGGGGAAACCGTTCTCCAAGCTTTTAAAGCAGCTTCGTCTTTCCTACGATGATTTTCAGTTGCAACCCCAGACGTATTCTAAGATTCAGTTTCCCGATACTTCACTGAAGTTTTCTAACGATTTTGAACTTCTGGAGAGTGAGGTCGTTTCTCATTTTCCAAAAGAAATAGATGGCTTTATTCGTCTCGTGCAGACAGTTAAAGACTTTAATGAATTGGATTTAAATCTCGGTTATCGATCTTCGAGAGAGACTTTAAAGCAAATCATCAAAGATGATTTGCTGACAGAAATGCTCCTTTGCCCGCTTCTGATTTACGGATCGGCCTGGGAAGACGATATGGATTTCGCGCAATTTGTGATCATGTTCAAGTCACTTTACTTTGAAGGCTTCTCGCGACCGGAAGGGGGAGTGAGAACTATCATCAGTCTCCTCATGAAGAGACTTGAAGCAAGTGGTGGTGTGGTGAAGTTCCGGACAGCGGTTTCGGAAATTAAGCTTAATGATAAAGGTGAGGCGATCGGAGTTGTCGCCAATGGCGAAGAGATGATCGCACCCGTTATCCTTTCAAGTATCGGTTATCCGGAGACAGTGAAGCTCACGAACAAGTTTCCCTCAGATAAAGTTCCGCGCACAGGGGCAATGACATTTCTCGAGAGCATTTTTGTTTTCGAGAATAAAATTCCGCAGACTTTAAATGACTCGACGATTGTCTTTTATAATAACTCACCCAAGTACTCTTACCGCCCGGCCGTGAATTATTTTGATGCGAGCTCGGCGGTGGTTTGTTTTCCAGATAACTATGAAATGCAGAAGACTGAAGGGGAAGGCACAGTCCGAGTCACCTACATGGCAAACTACGATCAGTGGAAAAATCTTCCGCGCGAAGAATATGATATGAAAAAAGAAACGGTCGGAAACTCAGCGTTTGATCTCGTAAAACATATTGTTCCTGGATTTTCCGGGAAACTTCTTTTTAAAGATGTGTTTTCTCCGACGACCATTGAAAAATACACCTGGCATTTAAACGGAACTGTTTACGGTTCTGTGGACAAGACCCGCGACGGAAGAACCCCTGTGCCGAATCTCTTTATCATCGGAACAGATCAGGGGTTCCTTGGAATTGTGGGATCGATTCTTTCCGGGATCTCTATGGCAAACCTCCATGGCCTCATGGGCGGGAGTGAAGCATGATTTTTAAGCACGTGAGACTTCATTCAACGGGTTTTGTGGAACCACCGCTTTATCTCACATCTACTGAGATCGAAACGAGGCTCGCTCCTCTCTATGAACGGGCAAAGCTTCCGGAAGGAAGACTTGAACTTCAGACCGGCATCCGTCGGCGCGGTTACTGGCCCACGAAAACCAGACCCAGTAGCATTGCCACAGAAGCTGCCGAAAAAATTCTCGAAAATTTCCCCCGTGAAAAGATTGATATCCTCATTCACGCTTCAGTCTGCCGCGACTTTCTTGAACCTGCGACAGCGGCCCAAGTACACAGAAATCTCCGTCTTCCTCCTCATACGATGATCTCGGATCTTTCAAACGCCTGCCTCGGAGTTCTTTCCGCGATCCTTATGACGGGGCAGATGATTGAAAGTGGTGCGATCAAAACAGCACTCATTGTCTCCGGCGAAAATGGCGGGCCTCTGATTGAAGAAACTCTTCGGCATCTCTTAAATGATCCTCTGATGGACCGAAAAAGAATTAAGCCATTCATGGCCTCTCTCACGATTGGTTCAGCAGGAGTAGCGGTTCTTCTCACGCATGAAAGTCTCGCTCCAGATCGTCCGAAGATTCTTGGGGGATCGACACTTACGGATTCGGAGAGTGTAGAGCTTTGCCAGGGTGACGGCTCAACATCAGGCCTCATGATGGAAACTGATTCAGAAGCACTCTTAAAGGCCGGAGTGAAGCTCTCCCGTGATAATTGGGAGAAAACCAAGAAGCTTCTCCATTGGACTAATGAGGCTGTGGATAAAATTATTCCTCATCAGGTAGGCTCGGCCCATCGTTTAGCATTTTTGACTGAGCTTGGACTTCCGGTTGACCGGGATTTTGAGACATTTAAAGAATTTGGCAACACAGGTTCAGCGGCCTTGCCTCTGACACTGATGAAGGGAGAAGCGGCAGGATTTTTTAAGAAGGGTGATAAGGTCGCTCTTCTGGGAATTGGTTCGGGACTTACAAGTACAATGCTGGGAGTTGAGTGGTGATGAATCCATTAAGACAAAAACTAAACGATTTGGGGCTCACAAAGCTTTATCCCTTTCGTTCTCATTTTCTGCAACTCGGAACTCATAATCTTCATTATGTAGATGAAGGCTCTGGGAAAGCGATTCTCATGCTTCACGGAAATCCGACGTGGTCATTTTATTACAGAAATCTCATCCAGACTTTTTCTCCTCAGTTTCGATGTGTCGTTCCTGATCATATGGGGTGTGGCCTTTCGGATAAGCCACAGGACTATCAGTATAATCTTGAGTCTCATATCCAGAATACCTACAAGCTCATCCGCTTTCTTGATCTGAAGAATATCATTCTGATTGTTCATGACTGGGGTGGGGCGATCGGTTTCGGTTTAGTCACCAGATACCCGGAACTTTTTGATCGGATTGTGATCCTCAATACGGCCGCTTACCCATCTACAGAAATTCCTCAACGGATTAATTTCTTGAAAGGACGATTTGGTGAATGGCTTACGAGGAAATTTAATCTTTTTGCGTGGCCTGCGACCTTTATGACGACCACCAAGGCGCTGCCGAAGAAAGTGAAGGAGGGATATCTTCTTCCTTACAATAATTACGAAAACAGAATTGCCGTGGCAAAATTCGTCCAGGATATTCCCATGGATGAATCGCACCCGAGCTATCACACCTTAAAAGAAATCGGGGACAAGCTTCCCGGACTTCGTCATCCAAAGCTCATCCTCTGGGGTGGGAAAGATTTCTGTTTCAATCAAACCTTCTTTGAAAAATGGGTCTCCATTTACCCTGAGGCCAATGCCCGCTGGTTTGCGACGGCCGGTCACTACATCCTGGAAGATGCGACCGATGAGACCACCCAGGAAATCTGGAACTTCATCAAGTGAACATCGCTCTGCGGATTCAAGAACAGGCAAGGCTTCACCCGGAAAAAAAATCCGTCATCTTCGGGGACTCATTTTATACCTTCAGGGAATTTGAAGAGCGCTCAAATCAGATGGCTTACTACTTTGAGTCCATCGGTATCACGAAGGGCACCCGCACACTTCTCTTTGTAAAACCCTGTCTGGATTTTTCCGTCATCACATTCTCACTTTTTAAAATCGGTGCCATTCCGGTTCTGATTGATCCCGGAATGGGAATAAAAAATCTTCTCCGATCAGTTTCGCAGGTGAGACCTGAGGCCCTGATTGCCATTGATCTCATCCACTGGATCAGAAGAATAAAAAGAGCGCCTTTTTCGACGGTTAAAATTCATGTGTCCCTGGATCCTTTGTATAAAAATCTTCAGAGCTTTTCTCGGGAATATGCAGTCAAAGAAATGAGGGATGACGAAAACTCAGCAATCCTTTTTACCTCTGGTGGAACTGGTATCCCGAAAGGTGTTCAGTACACTCACGGCATTCTCAATGCTCAGACGGATATTTTAAAAGAACTCTTTCATCTTGATTACAGAGATACCGATCTTCCTGGTTTTCCTTTGTTTGCGCTATTTACATTGGCGATGGGAATGACTTCGATTATCCCCGATATGGATCCCACCAAGCCCGTGAAGTGTGATCCCCAAAAACTCGTGAGTAACATCCTAAAGCATCAGGTGACGTTTTGTGCCGGCTCGCCGGCGATCTGGGAAAGAGTGGGGCGCTATTGCCTGAAAAATAATATTCAACTCGGGTCGGTGAAATACATCGTGATGTTCGGAGCACCAGTTGAGACTGAGCTTCATCAGCTGTTCAAAAAAATTCTTACTCAGGGAGATACCTACACTCCTTATGGGGCGACGGAATGTCTCCCGGTAAGCCTCATGAGTGGTAAGGATGTTCTTTCCAGGACGGCACATCTTTCACGCGAGGGTCTCGGAACTTGTATTGGAAAACCCGTTCCCGGTGCAGAAGTAAAAATCATTAAAACTACGGATATTCCAGAGAGAGAGTTAATTGAGCTCCCCACGAATTCTGTGGGAGAAATTGTTGTCGCTGGCCCCATGGTCACACCTGCGTATTTTGAAATGCCGGAAGAAACTCATAAGGCTAAAATCCATTCTGGAAATAAACTCTGGCACCGCATGGGTGACAATGGACGCATCGATTCAGAGGGAAACTTGTGGTTTCTTGGGAGAAAGAGTCACCGGGTTGTTTTAAAAGACCGAGTTCTCGAATCACTTCAGGTTGAGGCGATATTTAATCAGCATCCTGCGATCAAACGCTCGGCATTGATTAACTTCCACGAAGCTCCCGGTCTTGTCATTGAAAGGCATGATGGCAATATCATTATGACCGCGGTTTTTCTTTCGGAGCTGGTGCAGTTGGGTCAAACGAATCAGAGTGCCGCGCTCGTGAAAGACTTCTGGCTCTCTGCCGCGTTTCCCGTCGATGTCCGTCACAATATCAAAATTGATCGCCTCGCCCTTTCCGCCGAGGCCTCTTCAGGGAATAAGCTATGTCAAAAAAATCTGAGCAGAAGGTCGCACGCGTCCTCTATCTGACTCTTCTCTCGTTTGCCTTTCTTGTTCTTGTTTCTCCCTTCGCTATTCCCATTGTTCTTGCGGGGTCCATTTCGCTGGCCCTTTATCCACTCCTTTTGAGAATTGAAAGCAAAGGGCTGAAGCGGAAGCATGCTGCTGCTCTTCTTACTGTTTTATTTACCGTGATCATTTCCATTCCGATTACGTTCTTCATCGCCAAGGGGACAATTGCCGTCACCTCACAACTGGAGAAAATCAATTTCAATGAACAGCTGAAAGATCAGGGTATGCAGGGATTTGTTTCTGATGTTCGCCATGATGTCGTGCTCTTTGTGCATAAGCATGCAAGCCGGGTTAACCTTGATGATTTTCTCACGCCGAAAAAAGTTGATAACTATCTCAATATGACGACAGCGTTTCTCCTGAAATTTTTTAAGGAAATTTTGGCAAGTCTTCCGGTGGTTTTTCTTTTCCTCTTGGTGACTATCCTTTGCACCTTCTCATTTCTAAAAAATGCTCATGGCGTGCGAACTTTTTTTCAGAGGATTTTTGGATTCTCCCATCAAACCATGGATGACCTAACGAGTACTGCCATCAGGAATGCGCGCTCAGTGTACGTTTCCAATATTGCTACCGGGGGAATTCAGTCACTGATTGTGGCGACTGCTGCGGCCTTTCTCGGAATTGGCAGTTTTTTTCTGGTTTTTTTCATTACTCTTATCCTCTCGTTTATCCCGATTATAGGGGCAGCTCCCGTTGCATTTGTCTGTGCTCTCATCGCTTACTTTAAGGGTGAAACTACTCACGCCATTATCCTCGCTGTCGTTG
>JBKJNQ010000239.1:0-11760 GCA_046593575.1 Bacteriovoracaceae bacterium | reverse complement strand
ACGCTTTCTAATCTTCCTGATTGTTTAAAATACCGTAGCGAGTTCAACATCCGTGTCTTCCCTCTTGGATTAACTATCGGATCATTTGGTGAATTTTTTTAAGCTCTTGGGCCTGTTATTTCACTATTATCAGGGCATGCGAGGCGGGCGAGAAATGTCGTTTCAAGTCACTGAATTTAAGTGAAGGATCTTCGGAATATTTTTCCAACTGCCGAGTCCTGGAGTCAGTTTCCGGCAAATTTTTCCATCGTCTCAATAAGAGTCATGAGTACTTGTTGAGAGAATCGGAACTTGAGCTGCTCACGATCACCAAAAAGTTTTGCTTCAAACCCCTCTGTTCCCAAGCGGGAATCTACGGCGACATAAACGAGACCGATTGGTTTTTCAGGGGTGCCTCCACCGGGACCAGCGATTCCGGTGACTGAGACAGCGATGTCGACGTTGAGATTTTTTCTTGCTCCCACGGCCATCTCTTTGGCGGTCTCAAGACTAATTTCAGAGAAGGCATCAAGCGTGGCCTTCTTCACACCCAGGATTTCGTTCTTCACTGAGTTGTCATAACTCACAATCGCACCCATGAAACTTTCGCTGCTTCCGGCAATGGAAGTGATCCGGTGAGAGCAGAGTCCACCAGTCGCTGATTCAGCGAAGGCAAAGGTGATTTTTAATTCTCGAGCTTTTTTAAGAATAGTTTCTTCAATGGATTCCAGACCAATATGCCAGACGGCTGGCTTCAGAGGGGAGTGATCGATGATGGATATTATTTCTTTTTCCTTACGATCAAGTTCAGCTTCATTTAAACCAGTGATTTTCACACCAACATCGACTCCCAGATAATTCGGAAGAGAGCTGACGTCCCCGTAGGACTCGAGCTGATCCCAAAGAGTCGTATCAACTTCACCAAAAATTTTTTCTTCCGGGATTCTTTTGGTACGGATGTTCACGAGGCGAAAAAGTGTGGTCACTTTTAGTTTTGAGAGGACTAAGTTTTCCAGATGAGTTTCAAGGATGCCCCGGAATTCCCTCGGAACACCCGGACCGCAAAGAATATATTTTCCGTTTGTTTCGTAATAGAGACCTGGAGCAAATCCTGTCGGATTATTGAGTGCTTTAAAATCTTCCGGTAAAAAACAATATCCATGTTCCTTTCCGGCAAACTGGCGTGAGAAGCGCTCGTAATTTTTTTCGGCAATCGCCATTGCTTCCGGGGAAAATAAAGTTTTCTTTCCAAAAAATGAGCCCAAGGCATCCTTAGTCAGATCATCCCGGGTAGGTCCAAGCCCTCCGGAAGTCACAACCAGATCACATTCCTCGAGAAGATCTCTCAGGGCCTTGTGAATAGCAGGGACAGCATCTTTGACGATGATGGTTTTTTCAATCTCTACAGAAAATCGCCGTAGAAAGTGAGCAAGAGTCTGATTGTTGGTATCGCTGATCTTCCCGTTCAGGACTTCACTGGCGATAATAAGCATTCCGGCCTTCATGGGTCTGATCTTATTATGAATGTCTTTGATTTTCCATGTTGCATAATGTAAAAGCCGGTTAATAAATATGCCACAAAAGTATCAATTCGAGCTTCCCTTCGATGTGGATCTCGAAAAGCACGTAAAAAAAGTTTATCCCGAGATCCGGAATTTCCGGACCATCTCGAAAAGTCTCGATGCCCGGGGAGCTCCTCGCGGCAGAAAGCCTGTTTATCTGTATATTCTCGATGCTCTCATCACTGCGACTGATACTTATCCTGAAGCGGAAAAGCCGACGCGTTTTTCACCTCTCGCTAAAAAACCGATCATCATTGGTGCCGGACCTGGTGGGCTATTTTGTGCCGTGAGACTCGCGGAGCAGGGAGTTCCTTCCATCGTGATCGAGCGCGGAGAGGACGCCAGTAAGAGAATGCTGAGAATTGCAAAATACTGGCGGTACGGAGAACTTGATCCCGAAACCAACGTTTGTTACGGCGAAGGCGGAGCTGGTCTCTATTCTGACGGTAAGCTCATCACGCGAATTAAATCTTCCCTCGTCAGCTATGTGATGGAAAAATTCGTGACCTTCGGTGCACCCAAAGAAACTGCCTATGAATCCAATCCCCATCTGGGATCGAATAAAATCCGATCGATCATCACTCACATCTCGAGCTGGCTAAGAAACGAGGGTTGTGAATTTCGCTACAACTCCAGAGTGGAAAAAATTCTCACCGACGGAGATAAAGCAATCGGTGTAAAACTCTCGAGTGGTGAAGAAATTTTCTCCGATCATATTGTCCTGGCGACTGGTCACTCCGCCCAGGAACTTTATCAGCACCTGGCCGATATCAAAGTTGCGATGAAGGCAAAAGATTTTGCCGTCGGTGTTCGCATTGAGCACAAACGCACTTACATCGATAAGCTTCAACACGGAGATTTCTGTGCTGTTCCCGAAATGGGGTCTGCTCGCTACCGCTTATCCTGGCACGACAAATGGACCGATCATGGCGTCTATAGTTTTTGCATGTGTCCGGGTGGATATGTTCTTTCTTCGGGAACTGAAAAAGACGGAATCGTGGTGAACGGCATGAGTAACTTCGCCAGAAATTCCCCTTGGTCAAACTCGGCGCTGGTTGTTTCGGTGAAGACAGAAACAGATCTGAAAGATAAGGACCTCATGGCGGGCCTTCGCTTTCAGCATGAAATTGAACAAAAAGCATTCGCACTCTCGAAAGAAAAGGCGACGGGCCGCGAACTTCCAGCGATGACCGTTAAAGAGTTCATGGACGGGAAGCTTAACGATAAACCCTTACCCGTGACTTCCTCTCCCTCCGGAATTTTTAAGGCCGATCTCAGAAAGATTTTTCCTGACTTCATCAACGAGCATCTGAAAAAGGGGCTCGAGCATTTTAACCGTGATCTGCCAGGCTTCGTGCATGAAGAAGCACTTCTCATTGCACCAGAAACCCGGACGTCGGCTCCTCTTACAATCCTTCGGGATAAGATCAGTCTGGAGTCCATTTCTCACAAGGGTTTATATCCGTGTGGAGAAGGGGCGGGCTATGCCGGTGGGATTACCTCGGCTGCCGTTGACGGGGTGAAATGTGCTTTGAGTATCTTAAAGGCGGAATTTTCCTATCAGAATGCTCAAAGTTAAGTGAAAAGACCTTAACTTTGACTCGCCATATCCACTTAAACCCGCTAAACTTCGGCCCAAGAATCAATAGCTAAGGACATTCATGAACCTCAAGAACATTGCCATCGTGGCCCACGTGGATCACGGTAAAACAACACTCGTTGACCAACTTCTTAGACAATCCGGTCTCTTTTCCGCCCACGAAGCACTTACTGAACGTGTGATGGATTCCGGCGATCTTGAAAAAGAACGTGGAATTACAATTAAAGCAAAGAACTGTGCGATTCGCTGGAAAGGTACCAAGATCAATCTTCTGGATACTCCTGGTCACGCCGATTTCGGTGGTGAAGTTGAACGCGCACTCATGATGGTCGACGGAATTCTTCTTCTCGTTGATGCTTCGGAAGGTCCACTTCCACAGACACGTTTCGTTCTTTCAAAAGCTCTTGAAAGAGGAATTCGCGTAGCTGTTTTCATTAACAAAGTAGATCGTCAGGATGAGCGTATCGATGAAGTTCGCTCTGATGTAGAAGATCTCCTTCTTGAGATCGCCTCTCACTCCGGTCATGACATCGATCTCGATATTCCCTTCATGTATGGTTCAGGCCGCGCGGGTTATGCTTCCCTTGATAAAGACAGAAGAGAAGGAAGCCTTGAGCCGATGCTCGACTTCCTCGTTGGCGATTATTATCCGGCTCCGGTTGTTGATAAAGAGGGTTCGGCCCAGTTGCTTGTAACCAACCTCACGTATTCAAACTATCTGGGTGCGCTCATGGTAGGAAGAATTCAGCGTGGAAGAATTTACAACAATAAGCAGATTGCTCACATCGGCCGCGAAGGAAAACCTAAGACATTCAAAATTACGTCCCTCCAGATCTTTGAAGGTCTCGGCATGGCGACTGTTGAATCAGCAGAGGCCGGTGAGATCGCGATCATTTCTGGATTTGAAACCGGCGACATCGGCGACACGCTCGCTGATCCACAAAAGCCGGAAGCACTTCCTCGGATTGAAGTTGAACCACCAACGGTTTCCGTTCAGGTTTCTGTTTCTACTTCTCCGATGTCAGGTCGCGAAGGTGAATACCTCACTTCTAGAAAGCTTGAAGAATTTCTTATCGATGCTATCCGTAAGAACGTGTCTCTAAGATACGAGCCAACAAATGATCCTAAAGTATTCATTCTGAAGGCTCGCGGAGAACTTCAGGTCGCCATCGTGTTCGAAGAAATTCGTCGCGCAGGATTTGAGCTTATGATTGCTCGTCCTCAGGTTATTACAAAAGAAATCGACGGTGTTCTTCATGAGCCGTTCGAGCGCCTGATTCTCGACGTTCCGAATGAATCAACGGGTGTGATTACTGAAAAAATGGCGATCCGTAAGGGCCGTCTCGAAGCGATGGCCCCATTCGGTGAAGGCCGTACCAGAATGGAATTCCATTCTCCGTCACGCGGACTCATTGGATACCGTTCAACGTTCCTCACAGATACGAAGGGTCAGGGACTTATGTCTTCCTACTTCGTAGGATATGAGCCGTGGGTTGGAAAAATGCTCGCTCGTCAGAACGGAGCTCTTATCTCCGATCGCGCTGGAAAAATTACTCCGTACGCTCTCTTCAATCTTCTCGCTTCTGGAAAACAATTCGTTCTTCCAGGTGAGCAAGCTTATGAAGGTCAGGTTGTGGGTGAGCATACTCGTCCGAATGATCTCAACATCAACGTTTGCCGTGAAAAACATCTCACATCCGTTCGTACTGCTGGTAAAGATGAGAACATCATCCTTCCACCAATTCCTAACAGAACTCTCGACTGGGCACTGGACTGGATTGATGAAGATGAATGGGTTGAGGTTACTCCGAAGAGTATCCGCATCCGGAAAAAAGAACTTAATGTAAATTCGAGATCAGTTATTCGCTGATAAAAAAAGGGGGCTTCGGCCCCCTTTTTTTATTCCCAACTCTTTCAGTTATTAATCTTTCAGGCACCCATCTTGCTATATCTTCCTCAGGGTCATTTCTCAGGAGGAAGTATGTTTAGTTCACTTATATTTATCGGGCTTTGCGCAGGCATCTATTGGGGCATTTCTCAACGTGGGAAAAATGTCACAAGAATTCCGTAGGAGGATTTATGAAATCGTTATTAATAACGGGTCTCGCACTGACCATGTCAGTTTGGGGTCAGTCGATAAACCAAGGATCGGGGTACGCTCCTGGCGATGGTACTAGCCGTCACGGAAAACCCGGAACATTTACAACACCTACAGCTGAATTAGGGAAAGCAGCTCCAAAAACTACTGGCGCTGGAACAAATATTAACGGCCCAGGAACCATGGGTACAACTGCTCAGTCGAGTATTACTGTTGAAGGATCCAATACCGATCCCACCAGGACAGAAACTCAGGAGTTGGAAAGAGAAAATACTTCTCCCAATCCGATATCTAAAGACACCACTTTGCAGGGTAAAAACCAGCCTGGACCCTATAAAACAATAACACCGAAGCAGTTACAGGAAGAAGAAATAGATTACCGGGCGATTCCTCAAGTCGATCGTACCGACGTGGATGCCCCGGAAGATCAGTAAGTTAAAGTTCATCAACCCTTCCGCCGATAAGATTGGTGGGAGGGCCTATGAAATATCTTATAATCTTTTCTCTGTTTATCTCAACAGCATTCGCCAAAGATAATCTGAATGACTTCAATAAGAAGCTTCTGGAAAATTTTGATAAAGATGTGAAGGCCGACAATGATCTCTCACTCAGAAAAAATCAGGGACCGTCACGGGGACCAGCTTCAGTGGCCCCCGAGGTAATTGAAGAAGAACAAAAAATCGATAAGAACGTTCGCCAGACCGGTCACAGAGACTGGTAATTATTTCGTAAACATTTTCAGGATATCAATTGGCAGAGGGAAGAACGTTGTCGTTGCCCCCGCGCTCATTGAGATTTCTCTCATCGTATCGAGATAGCGGAGAGTGATAGCATCCTTCTCACTTCCAAGGACCTTCGCGGCTTCTGCCAGTTTTTGTGAAGCTTCAAATTCCCCCTGAGCTGAAATGATCTTCGCACGTTTCTCACGTTCAGCTTCTGCCTGTTTCGCCATCGCACGTTGCATGTCGAGGGGAAGATCGATCGCTTTCACTTCTACGTTCGTAATCTTAATTCCCCATGGTTCACTGACTTCATCGAGGATTTCCTGGAGCTTCATATTGATTTTATCGCGGTGACTGAGAATTTCATCGAGATCATACTGACCGATAACTGAACGAAGAGTTGTCTGAGCAATCTGTGAAGTGGCATGATAAAAGTTTTCGACAGTGATGATTGCGCGCTCAGGATTACTTACCTTGAAATAAACGACTCCGTTTACTTTCAGTGTCACGTTGTCTTTTGAGATGATGTCCTGAGAAGGGACATCCATCGTCACGAGACGAAGGTCGACCTTGATCATCTTCTCAATTCCCGGGATCAGAATAATTAGACCAGGGCCACGTACGTCCTGGAATTTTCCGAGTCTAAGAACGACTCCACGCTCATATTCATTCAGAATTTTAAATGTACTGAATAGAATCAGTATCGCGAAAATAACAAAAGGCAGGAAGGTCATCATGTAAGCTCCTTAGCTCGTTTTTTTCTGAATTTTCAGTAAGAGTTGTTGTTTGTCTGCTTCAGTGACTTTGATCGCATCTCCGGATACCAGGGCTTCATCAGAAAGAGCGTTCCAGATTTCTCCACGCACCTTTACCTGATAGAAAGCACCATTCTTCCCCATGACAACTCCTTCTGTGGAAAGAGGAACGAAAAAGTTTTCATGAGTCTTTGACTTCCGCGAACCTTTCAGCAGATACCAGATGATAAAAGTGAAAGGAGCTAGGATGCCGAGGAAGGTGGAAACGATCACGGGATATTGGATACTGATAAATCCGCCCTCACCGTGAAAAAGAAAGACGGAGCCCAAGGCGAGGGCCGAAAGTCCTGCGATCGCAAGGAGACCGTAGCTCGAGACATACATTTCAAGGATAAAACAAATAACTCCCACAAAGATTAGTCCCAGAGCACCCCAGTTGAGTGGCAACACCTGAAACGCTATCGCGGCCAGCACCAGGAGAACGGCCCCGATGGATCCAGCGATGTATCCACCTGGCGCCTGAAGCTCAAAGTAAATGAGTGCCACGCCGAGGAGAAATAAAAAATAGGCTGTTGATGGATTACTGAGAATCTCTAGAATCTGCTGACCGAGAGTGGGCGTGATCACTTTGACCGGTGTCCGTTCCGGAATATTTACTAAAAAATTTCCCTTCTCCGTTTTCCAGCTTTTACCATTAAGCGCCTTGAGAAGTGCTCCCTCATCAGAAGTTACTCCATCAATCAGCTGCAGTTTCAGCGCTTCCTGTTCAGTAAAGGATTTTGCGTCTGTAATCATTTCCACGTAGGGAGCAGAGGGACGTCCTCTGAGATCGCAAAGTGAGCGAACAAGGGCGGACAAGTCATTCATCGCTTTTTTCCGGCCATCACTTCCTTGTATGTCACCTGAGAGTTCAACCGGAGTTGCTGCTCCCATATTTGTTCCGGGAGACATGAAAACAAAATGCGCACCGGAAGCAATCAGTGATCCGGCACTCGCAGCAGATGCACCTTCGGGAGTTACCCAGACCACGACAGGATGCTCAGCTTTAGCAAAAAGAGAGATGATTTCTTTAGTCGTACTGACGAGGCCACCGGGTGTGTTCATTTTAATGATGCTTAATCTGCCCGGATTTGCTTTCAGAATATTGGATGAGAGGTAATCGTAAGTGGCAGGTGTAATGGCCGACCGGATAGTGAGAACTCTAATATCGTTCACGTCATACTGACTGGCAAAAGCAGGCGGCAAAAGAGCGCAGACAAAGAGGGCAACTAAGAGTAGAATTAAATGTCTCTTCATTCCTAAAAGAATAGTTAAAAAGAGAAGTGCGGGCAAGCATTAAGGGAACAGTATGGCATTGCAGAAAATGATCTTTTACCGGGCAACGATCCTGAATCCACAGAGTGATAAGAAATGTGATTTCTATCGTGACGGGATTCTGGTCGTGAAGGGCACGAAAATTAAAGATGTCCTTTCTTATAAGAAAGCTGTTGCCATCTACGGAGACAGGCTGACGAAGAATCTTAAGGATCTCGGAAGCTGCGTTATCCTGCCCGGATTTTTTGATATGCACTTTCACTGGGTGCAGGACGATGTAAGGCAAATGCCTAAAGACTCGCTTCTTACCTGGCTTGAAAAGTACACTTTCCCTACAGAAGCAAAGTACAAGAACAAAGCTTTTGCTGAGAAAAAGGCGAAAGGCTTTTTTGCAAAATTAGCGAGTACCGGAACTCTCGGAGGGGCTTGCTACAGTTCCGTTCACGAACACGCTCTTCAAGCAGCAATGAAATATGTGAAAGGGGATTTTGTTATCGGGAATGTTCTCATGAATATGAACTCACCGAAGAATCTCACACAATCTGAAACGGAATCTCTTTCTCTCACAAAGCGGCTCATAAAAAAATTCGGCAAGAGACATTCTTTTACTCCGAGATTTGCCATCACAACGACACCAAAAGTGATGAAAGAGGGAAGTCGCCTCGCTGATAAGGCAGGATGCTTCAAGCAAACCCATCTGTCAGAGACTCCGCAGGAAATTGATTTCGTTCTCTCGCTCTATAGAAAAATGCCAGGCTTTGAGAATGTGAGTTCTTATACCGAAATTTATGAAAAAACCGGCATGCTCGGCAAGCGCTCGCTCATGGGTCATGGAATTCATCTTTCTCCTAAAGAACTCAAAGTCCTGAAAAGAACAGAAACTGCAGTGATTCATTGTCCGACTTCCAATGCTCCTCATGAACAATTGGGACTTGGCTCAGGACTTTTTGATTTCCGTATGATTGAAAAGGCAGGAGTGCGTTGGTCACTTGGTTCTGATATTGGCGGAGGTCCGTTTCTTTCGATGTTTGATGTCATGCGAAGTTTTGTTGATCAGAACCGAAGCAGCGGGGTGGAAGAAGCCACTTACACCAAAGCACTCTATCGTGCGACTCTCGCTGGTGCCGAAATTCTTGGCTTGAGTAAAAAAACAGGAAATCTTAATTCAGGAAAAGAAGCGAACTTCATCGTGGTGCCACTGAGCGAATCTGTGCGTGAAAATGCTGAGAAGACTCTGGAATCAATGCTTTCCCCTTATTTCTACGAGCGTGAGAAGTATGAGGACATCGTAAAATCAGTCTTCCTCAAGGGGGATTCACTTTTTGACCGGCGCGGAATCTTGGCATAGCTCCGCCTTGTGGAATTTCCAGCATTCAGGTATCCATTCCAGACACCGGAATTAAGAACCATTCCGGATAAACTAACTGTTTACCTATAAAATCATAAAATATGCATATTCTTTACGTTGATGATGAGAGGGACCTGCTTGAACTAGCGGAGACTTTCTTTGAGGATGAAAATATCCCGCTGGATACTGCTGATAGTATGCAGAAAGCACTCGAACTCATCAGGGGAAAAAAATACGATCTGATTATTTCCGATGTGCGGATGCCCTCGGGTTCCGGAATTGATCTCATTACACGTGCCCGTGAAGATCACGGCTTCCGCGGAAAATTTGTCCTAGTTTCTGGTGACCTAAAGTCTAAGCTTGAAACCCAGAATGCTGGCTGTGATCTCATGCTCACGAAACCGCTCGACTTTTTCTCCCTCATTGATACCGTCAGAGAGCTACTTAAGGGTAATTAAGACCGGGCAGTGATCTGATCCTTTCACGTCGGCCAGAATCTCTGCACTCTTCACACGCTTGACCAATTCTTCGCTCACAAAAAAATAATCAATCCGCCAACCAATGTTTCTTTCACGAATACTGGGATTCATCTGACTCCACCAGGTGTAGGCACCTTCTTGTCCTGGATGGAGGTGGCGGTAGATATCTACATATCCTTCACTGATGAATTTATCCATCCACGCGCGCTCGTGCGGAAGAAAGCCAGTCGTGTTTTTATTCGTCTTGGGATTTGCGAGATCGATTTCAGTATGAGCGGTATTGAAATCTCCGGTGATAATGACGGGTTTTTTCTCTCGTAATTTATTCATTGTCAGGAGAACTTGGTCGCTGAAAGCGAGCTTAAATGGAACTCTTTTATGGTCACGCTGACCATTCGGGAAATAGCAATTTAAAAGAAAAAAATCTTTTAATTCATGAATCAGCACACGTCCTTCGGAATCGTATTCCTCTTTTTCAACCTTTTTTGTGTCAAGGATTTTCTCGCGACTAAAAGTAGCTACACCTGAGTAACCTTTTTTCGCCGCTGAACTTGAATGGCAGGTATAATCCAGCTCGAGTATAGAGGGGGGGAACTGAGTTATATCCGCTTTGGTCTCTTGTAGGCATAGGATATCCGGCGATTCCCGAGTGATCCATTCGAGAAATCCCTTATTGTGCACAGAGCGAATACCGTTAACGTTCCACGAAATGAGTTTCATAAAATAAAAATTTTCCCGGTTAGTTTTGAATCCGTTTGGCCGATAAGATTGTGAATAAGTTTTTTGAGAATGACGAATGACATTCCAGAAAAAATGACTATTATTTTCAATCTCGCCTCAACAATTTGGAGTTCCTCACATGCGTTGCTTTAAGAATATCGCTCATCTTATTCGTACAAGAAGAATGAATCATCCAAAAGGTTACTCTCAGTCAGAATTGTCACATCTTCTTGGCTATAAAAATGGCCAGTTTATTTCTAACGTTGAACGTGCGCTTTGTAATATTCCCCTGAAGATGCTTCGTAAAGTTTCAGAAGTTCTCGATATCCCTTCTGAAGAACTCAAGGGAGCTATCCTGAAAGATCAGGAAGAAACTCTTAACAACTATCTCTATAATCTCAAGACGACGAAGAAAGAGAAGACTGTAGATGCAACAGAGACAACTCTTTATGCAGCTACTGGCTCCGACGGAATGTAATTTAAATTAAAGCTAATAAAAAAAAAGGCTCCCTAAGGAGCCTTTTTTTTTGCCACTAAGACTGGCCTTTGTATTTTAGATAATCGTCGTAAGTTCCCATCGATTCCTCATCATCTTCCTTGTACTCAACGAAAGCTTCTTTCTGAGAATCCTTGAAATGGGGATCTTCAATTTCCTCTGGTGTGACTTCAATCGGCTGAGGCGCAAGTGGATCCAGACCGCGATTGAGGGAATAGGTCGCATCGATTACGTAGCGCTCTGTTTTACGCTGTTCCAGAGCTTCCCGCTGCCACGGCTCGAGATTCGCTTCAAAACGTCTTAAATGCTCTACAGAGTCGTAAAAATTCTTTTCCAGACGTCGCAGCTGGCGATCATCCACACGATTGAAATACTCAAAGTATTTACGTCGGGTGATGAGATGCTGTTCTAAGAGATTGTCGTATTTGACGAGAACTTGATTGGTTGTGAGGGGTCGTCCGTGACGATTGCGGTTTCTTGCTCCGGACTGCTGATTACGATTTCGGTTTTCAGCAGAACTTCCCTGTGGGCGTTGCTGTTGACCTTGAGGACGCGGACCTTGTGGTCGGGTATTCTGACCTTGTGGTCTCGGTCCTTGACCCTGACTTTGTCCTTGAGGACGTGGCCCTTGCGGCCCTTGACCCTGACTTTGCCCTTGAGGACGTGGTCCTTGCGGCCCTTGACCCT
>JBKJNQ010000177.1:0-17174 GCA_046593575.1 Bacteriovoracaceae bacterium | reverse complement strand
GATTTGAAACCGGACATGCCACACTCAGCCCTGATGAATTTTCTGACCCTTCTCAGGTGAAAGGCCACACGGGAAAAATGCTCATCTTTCTTTCCGGTTGTCAGGGTGATTTTCTTTCGGCCTTGAGACGCTTCAGCTACGGTGAGGATTCTAGTTTTAAACCCACACCCAGAGATCTCATCGTCTTCAGTTCGAAAGTCATTCCCGGTAACGAAAAGAAAATTTACCGCATCTACAATAAGCTCACTGAATTTGGCTGTGAAATCATCACCGCCAACGATCAGATGATCCACGCCTCTGGGCACCCAGGGAAAGAAGATCTGAAACTTCTCCTGAGCGAATTCAAACCCACATATTATTTTCCGATTCATGGCGAATCCTACATGCTGAAAAAGCATCAGGACTGGATCGATGCAACTTATCCCGAAATAAATACAGCAGTTTTCTACAACTATCAGGAAATTATTCTCGGCGACGACATGATCAAGATACAGAAGCACGACCACAAGGAACCGAGACTCATTCACGGAAAACATCTGGAAATCGAAAAAACTCAGATTTCCCAGAGGCGCAAAATGGCCACTCAAGGTGCCGTCTTTATCAGTTACCACCGCACATCTGGAAATCTTCAGCTTACCAATATCGGGCTTCCCCTGATTGCCGAAGAATGGAAAGAGAACCTGATTAAGAAACTCCTCCAGCAGATCAAAAATGACCTGGGGACCAGAGATGAGACTTATTTCCGGGATCAGCTTAAAATATCCACGAGGCAGTTTTATAACAACTTTCTGGGATACAAGCCCGTGACGGAAGTACATCTGTACTGAGTATGGAAAACACGACACTCATCTTAATCATGGTCACGAATCTTCTCCTGGTTGTTATCCTGGGAGTGTTCGGATTTCTTATCTATCGACTGATCAAAAACCAAAAGAAAGAAATTCCAGAAACTCTCCCAACTGAAGGTCAGCCTGGATATCATCCTCTGGCGCTTGAAAGACTGAAAGAAGCTCAGAAAATTCAAAAGCGTTCACATTTATTTTGTCCCAATCATCCGGAAGAACCGGGAGAAACAAGCTGCGGAATCTGCGATAAACTTTTCTGCCAAAGCTGCAGCAAGCCCTTCAAGACTCTTCATTTCTGCCGCGAGCATCTTCCGCTTGTCATGAATCACCAATGGGAAGAAGTCATGACGGTGAAGACCTCCACTCAGGATCCAGAGCATGGTGTGCGCGTCTATGATGTGAAAAAAGATATTTTTGAGAAAGAAGATTTACCGACTTACGTAGAAACTCACTACAAGATTAATATTGATCAGGATCGTATCGAAACATATCTTGTGGTTTTTGCGATGATCGAGCAAATGGAACAAATCCGTCCTCGTTTCGAAGCTACATCTCTTTAAATTTTCGTGTAAATTTTTCGCCAGACTTTGTCTCAATCAGCTTCAGTCGTGGAAGTGAGTGATTGGTGGGTTCTTTCATGATGATAAGCGCCCCCTCAGAAGTTCCTGGCGTGAGAGTGAATCCCGGGATCCCGGCCATCCAGTCAGAAAAGCTTAGAAGCTCACCCGCCTTTTCAATCCATGTAGATTCCGGTTCAAGAGCGACAAAGAGTTTTCCCTGCGGTTTTAACCAAACGGTATAACGTTTTAAAAGCTGATCGAGCTGATCTGTATACTGAAGACCACCTTCAACATCGGTGATGATATCGCAGGATCTGATCGCTTCCTGCGGAATGTCTTCCAGGTAATTCACAATTGTTTTGTGAGCAGGATGATGGATGGGCGAAGACATTTTCAAAGTCACGGCGGTGGTGAAGATATCATTTTTGGAACTGGCGAGAAGAAATTCTCTGATCGCCTTTCCTTCTCCGGCACCAGCATCAAGCCAGTGATCCTTGGCCTTGAGAGACTTGAGTGCAGCTACGAGAGGGTATCCAAAAAGATCAATATACTCGTTAAGTCCTCTCACTTCAGGAAAGTTGTGATCTTCGAGAATTTTTTTGATGATAGGATCTTTGATCTTCATATGATGAAAAAAGGCCCCTTGCGGAGCCTTTTTTTTTACAATTTAGATTTGTGAATCCGGATGGCGTTCAGACTTCTTCATGAATGAAGGAGTATCAAACTCATCTTCATCAAAATTAAAGAATCCGAGTTTCTCAGCAATCGACTTGATACGGCTGTCACGGTTCTGATTATTGGAAGCTGGTGCAGCTTCCTGTCTCATGTCCGTGTTGTCCATGTGGGTATAGTCGTGTCTTTCAGGGGCGGCCGTTGGGCGTGCAGCATGTGCCGGAGCTTCGTAAGCTTTCTGAGATTCATATTTTGAAGCTGCAGACTGGAGCTTCTCGGCCCAGTTGATTTTTGGTTTGGCCGGTGCTTCACCTTCAAAATCAAAACTCATTTCAGATTTCACAGCGTAATCAGTGCGGGCAGTAGTAACGGGAGCTTCAACGGGAAGAACTGGAGCTGCTTCCATTCTCGGAGTCATTTCTGGAATGGGAGCTGCCTGGACATAAACCGGAGTTGGTTCAGTGATCGTACGAGCAGCATATCCAGTCGTCTGAGTCGGAGCCGCGAATGCGCGGGCCGTGCGAAGACCAGTTGCGATGACTGTGATTTTCACATTCTCGCCCATGTTCTCGTCAATTACAGTTCCGAAGATGATTTCAGCATCTTCATCAGCAGCTTCCATAATGAGAGAGACTGCAGCGTTTGTTTCATTGAGGCTGAGCGACTTATCACCCGTGATGTTGATGATGATGCCAGTAGCACCTTCAATCGATACATCCTCGAGAAGCGGAGAGCTGATTGCCTGACGGGCAGCTTTGAGTGCTCTCTCAGTACCAGTCGCAATACCAGTTCCCATGAGAGAAAGACCTTTGTTCTTCATCACAGTCGAAACATCCGCGAAATCCGCGTTGATGAGACCAGTGTTGTTGATGAGGTCTGAAATTCCCTGAACGGCATTCAGAAGAACTTCATCAGCAGCGCGGAAAGTATCAATCAAAGAAAGATTTTCACCAGCAAGCTGGAGAAGTCTCTGGTTGGGAATACAAATGAGAGCATCCACACATTCTTCGAGACCGCGAATTCCTTCTTCGGCCTGACGAGCGCGCTTCTTACCTTCGAACTGGAATGGCTTAGTGACCACACCGACAGTGAGGGCACCCATTTCACGAGCGAGCTTAGCAATGACGGGTGCAGCACCTGTACCAGTTCCGCCGCCCATACCTGCAGTGATGAACACCATGTCGGCGCCATCAATCACTTCAGAAAGTTTTTCATAATCTTCGATCGCAGCTTTGCGACCAACTTCAGGATTTGCTCCGGCGCCGAGACCCTTCGTGACGTTTCCGCCAAGCTGGATCTTCGTTCCTGCCAATGAAGCGGCAAGGGCCTGAGAGTCTGTGTTTGCAACAATGTACTCAACACCAACGAGTCCTGAACGGATCATGGTGTTAACAGCGTTACAGCCGCCTCCACCTACACCAATAACTTTGATTTTGGCGCCGAGGGGGAGATTGGCGTTATCTGCGATATCGAACATGGTTGCCTCCGAAATTAAAAAATCTCTTTGAATACATTCTTAAATGTCTTACCCAGTTTGTCGAACATATCTGATTCATGGTTTTGCTTTTCTTCGCGAGTCGCTGCTTCAGAATAGTGGCGTGATTCCTGGAGAAGTCCCAGTACTGTGGAAAACTTCGGATGTTGCATGGCCGTCGTCATGCCTCCGAACGCCATCGGATAGCCGATCTTCACCGGTTTCTCTAAATAATATTCTGCAAGTTCTGAAAGATTACGGATCAAGGCACCTCCGCCAGTGAGGACAAAGCCCCCCGTGATCTCATTCTGCAAGTTCTTCTCCACAATCACTTCCCGGATCACCTGGAACAGTTCTTCTGCTCTGGCGCCAAGGATTTCAGCAATAAAGGACATCGGAACCTCTCTCGGCTTGGTGCCAGAAAGACCCTGAACTGTGATGTAGGAATCGGCGTGGTGGTTATCTTTTAACACCGTACCAGAGGCCAGTTTGATCCTCTCAGCTTCGTTGTGCGGAATCTTGAGGGCCACTGCGAGGTCGTTGGTAAAATGATTTCCTCCAAGAGGAACGATCTGAGAGTGAAGAAGGCTGCCCTCTTTCCAGACCGCGATATCAGTTGTTCCGCCACCGATATCGATGAGAACAACACCAAGCTCTCGTTCTTCCTGTGAAAGAACAGAGCGAGAAGAAGCAAGTGGCTGAAGAATGACTGAGTTTGCCGTAAGGCCCGCTTGCTCAACACACTTCACGAGATTTTGGATAAGAGGAGTTTTTCCAGTCACGATGTGAACATTCACTTCGAGACGAGAGCCACACATGCCAACCGGATTTTTAATTCCGGCGGTGTTATCAACTTTAAATTCCTGCGGGATCACGTGAAGGATTTCACGATCCGAAGGAATAAGAACTGCTTTGGCGGCTTCAATCACGCGATCAACATCGCTTTGATTAATTTCTTTATTCTTAACCGGAACAACTCCGGAAGAGTTGAAGCAGAAAATGTGATTGCCAGCAATTCCCACTGTCGCAGATTCGAGTTCTTCGATTCCCGCCATGAGTTTTGCTTCTTCAATTGATTTACGAATGGATTCAACAGTTTTTTCGATGTTAACAACGGAACCTTTCTTCAGTCCGTTACTTGGATGAGATCCCACACCGAGAATGTCTAAACCTTTGGAAGTTTTTTGGGCAATAAGAGTACAGACCTTCGTGGTCCCGATATCCAAAGCGACGATTACACTTTTGGTTGTCATGAGATTCCCTTCTCAAAAAACAGCAGAATCATTCCGCTGAAAAATATTGGGCCTATGGCCCTGATATCATTCTAAATTTTATCCGAAAACTTGACAACAACCTTCTTCGCATTAACCAGGTTGATACTCGATGGATAGCGCTTACTTTCGCGAACAAAATTTACGATCTTCGCGAGCTTCGTGAGCTTCTCTTCCCAGAGTTCAGCTCCCATGAATACACTCGTGGCCTTACCACCGAGAGCAAAAACGATCGTGAGTTCATTATTCTTATTGATGATCATTTCCGAAATGGTCCTACGGAGTTCGACGTCCATCGCTTTGATAAAGCGGGACAAAGTCGTAGGGGCATCGCCTTCAATCTGTTCCATCGTAAGTGCGAGAAGGGGAAGATTGTGACGGATTTTTTTCTCCGCCTTCATCAAGTTTTCGTATTGCGGTTCATACAAACGGGCGTTGGCCCCGAGAACTGCTGAGTAATGTTCTTCACCGTTAGATTTATAAACCTGAACTTTCGCCAGGGGTTCAGGACATTCGAGACGGATCTTCAAAGTCTTAATCACAGGATTGTAGGAAATCCGGTAATGAGAGAGGAAGTACTTCTCATCGAGCTTTTCCTTGAGGATTTTCATTTTCACGTCTTTCAGAGAATGATTTTTTTCAAACTCCTTCATAACCGTGATGCCGAAGACCCCTGAGGATTTCGAAGGGCACTCACCAATGTAAGTACGGTACTTGATATCTTTCTGGGTGAAAGACTCGGGATTAGCGGCCCAAAGGCTCGCGGGAATCAGGAATGATACCAAAATGATTGACCACATGGATTAATGATAGGGGATTTTCACTTCCAGTTCAAACTCAATTCCATACCAATGGTCCATCTGGAAGCGAATGATGGAAAGAAGGGATGAGAATTGATCCCAATCCGCCTTTCCGGTGTTCTCCATGAAGTTCCCGTGCTTGGGACTGATGCGAAGATCACCTACCTGCAGGTCTTTCAGTCCGAGTAAATCAATCAGCTTTCCCGCTGGTAACATCGGAAGAGGATTTTTAAATACACAACCGCAGTTCCTGGTCGCCAGAGGCTGAGATCTTTTTCGGTACTCGAGATACTCTTTAATTTTCTGGGTAATATTCTGGTCAGTTCCCTGATGAGAGACAACGGCACTCACAATCACTTCACCAGGTTTTACGAAATGATTCTTACGATAGGAAAAACTCTGCGGAGTTATCTTCTCCGTTCTGAGAGTTCCTTCCGGAGTCGCTAACGTGACATTTTTTACCAGCTTTCCGATTTCGCCGAGATTGGTTCCGGCATTCATATAAATAGCACCTCCAACACTCGCGGGAATTCCCGTGAACACTTCCCATCCCTTGAGACCAAATTTAAGGGCCAACCCAGTCAGCTGATTGAGACCTACCGATGCGGGCAGCGAATACTCTGCATGAAGCTCATCCGGAAGAATGTGTGGCATCTTCAGATGAAGAACCACCCCCGGAACGACAGAGGGTAAAAGCTGATTCGCTCCCCATCCCAGAAGGAGATAGGGAATATTCTTTTCTTTAAGATAAGGAAGAAGAGTCAGGAGTGCGTCCACTTCAAGGACTTCGATGAGGGTACCGACAGCATGCAGGCGCATGGTTGTGAAAGTTGTGAGATCACAATTTTCCTTCACTTCAATTCCGGCAATCTTCCGAAGATCTTCCATCATAGGATTTTTACCAACTCGCGAGCTTTCTTAGAAATGGCCCCAGCCCCAAGTGTGAGAAAAATCCCCTCAGAAGAATTTCTTTCCATGAGAAGTCCCTTCATGTCATCAAGCTTATCAATAAAACTTGCCTTGATCCCTCTCGCTCTCATCGCCGCAACAAGCTTCTCTGAGGTTATACCCTCGATAGGAGCTTCACTCGCAGCATAGATAGGTGAAATAAAGAGTTCGTCAGCACCTTCGAAGCATTCCTGGAATTCTTTCCAGAAATTCTGTGTCCTGGTAAAGCGGTGAGGTTCAAAGACTACAGTGAGTTTTCTTTTATCCACAGCTTTGAGTGCCTTGATCGTAGCTGCGACTTCCGTGGGATGATGACCGTAATCATCGATCACGAGAAAGTTATTTTTTTCGAATATTTTCTCGAGCCTGCGTCCGACACCCTGAAAATTCAACAATCCCGATTTAATGATCGTGATCTCAATTCCTGCTTCGTGAGAAATAGCGATGGCAGCAAGAGTGTTGGAAACGTTGTGAGCACCAATCATGTGAGTTTCAATCGTTCCGAAATCTTTCCCGTAACAACTGAGCCGAAAGGAAGTCCCTTTGGCCGAATACGAAACGTCACTTGCGGTATAATCGGCATCGGTATTCAGGCCGTACCAGATGAGGGGACGCTTCACCCGCTCACGAATCATTTGAGAAGATGAATCATTGGCATTGAGAACTGCTCTTCCGTAAAAAGGAAGCTTGTTCACAAATTCTACGAAAGCATCCACAATCTTTTCTTTCGTTCCGTAATGATCGAGATGGTCATCATCAATATTTGTCACAGCGGCCATGATGGGACTTAACTGAAGAAAACTCCCGTCAGACTCATCAGCTTCAGCAATAAGATATTTTCCTTCGCCCATGTGAGCGTTTCCGCCGAGATTACTGACAATGCCACCAATGATGTGGGTGGCATCAAGTTTTGCTTCCTGAAAGATCGTTGCAATGAGACTGGTTGTGGTTGTCTTGCCATGCGATCCCGCTACAGCAATACCAAATTTAAGACGCATAAGTTCTGCGAGCATTTCGGCCCGTCTAATCATCGGAATATGTAATTCATTGGCCCGGATGCATTCAGGATTTTTTGGATCAATCGCTGAACTATAAACGACGATATCCACACCCTCGACATGCGAAGCTGCGTGGCCCTTGTGAATGATGGCACCTTTAGTCTTAAGATTATCTGTGACGGAAGATGTGTTGAGATCGGAGCCGCTGACCTTGTAACCAAGATCGAGCAGAACTTCGGCAATACCACTCATGCCGATGCCGCCGATACCGATGAAATGTAATCTGGTTGTGTTAAGCCATCCCAACATAGTCCCGAATCTCCTTCAGGACCTGATCACAGGTAGTGTTTCCTGCTCCAGGACCCTTCGTCAGTTTAAGCTGACCGGCATGGGCTTGTCTCAGGAATTCCGTGACTCTCTTGACTGCGTCGGCGCGGGATATTTTCGGATCAAGAACTTCAACACTATAGTCAGCTTCCTTGCGAAAAATTTCTGCGTTGAACCATTGATGATTATCTGTCGCCTGAGGAAACGGGATGATAAGAACTGGCTTTTTAATGATGGCGAGTTCTGAAACAGTAGACGCTCCTGAGCGGGCAATAATCACATCACACCATTCGTATTCTTTCTGCATATTATCGATGTAGGCCATAGGAACGTACTTAATAGAATACTCTTTCTCGGCCGGCATAGAACTAAAGCCAATCTGATGGTGAATCGCGAGTTCATGAAAAGGCGGATTATTTACAATATCAAAGATCACATCGTTAATTTGCGAAGCTCCTAAACTGCCGCCGAAAACGAGAACATTGAGCACACCCTCCGGACGTTTTACCGGAACAGGCTGAATAGATTTTCTCGTGGGATTTCCCACGACACGAACTTTTTCTTTAAGTTTTGCCGATAGCCCCTGAGTTTCCGTAAAGTGAACAAAAATTCGCGCCGAGATCCAGCCAAGTATTTTATTGGTGAGCCCCATGACAGCGTTCTGTTCAATAATAAATACCGGTACACCCTGCAGATATCCCGCAAGAAGCGTCGGTCCGCAAACATATCCACCGGCACCAACAATAAAATCGGGTCTCTTCTTCATGAAAGAAAAAAAGATCGAAAAAAAGCTTATGAAGTTCATGATGATGTTTTTCAGAAGCTGAATGGGATTATTTGTCCGAAGAGGCTTCGAGTCCAGATTCTGCACGTTTTGTCCCTGGAATAGCTTGTAATCAAGAGCGCGCTTTCCCGTGAGATAAAGGATTTCATAACTCTGCTCTTTCAGGGCCTCGCCAACAGCAAGAGCAGCATTAATGTGACCACCGGTACCACCGGCGACGAGTACAGCGTATTTCATATGTTAATTACTGAAGGCACTCTTGAATGCACCTACCGGAGATTGTTTTCCTTTCTCTTTCACAGCTTTCACATCACTTGGATGAATTTTCATACAGGCAAACACCAGGCCGAGGGCTGCGAGATTCGCAACCATCGAGGATCCTCCGTAACTGATGAACGGCAAATTCAGTCCCTTCGTCGGGAGAACACCCAGAACCACACCCATATTCAGGAAGGCCTGAAAACCGATCGCGAAGACAATCGAAGAAACCATAATCCCACCGACGCGGGATTTTAATGAAACGGCAATTTTAAATCCGATAAAGATAAAACTTACAAACATCATCGCCGTGATAAACACTCCGATAAATCCCAGCTCCTCCCCCACAACAGAGAAAATAAAATCGTTATAGGCTTCCGGAAGATAGAAAAGCTTTTCATTGGAGTTTCCCAGTCCCTGACCGAAGAAAGCTCCATTTGCGAAGGCCAGGAAAGACTGAATGATCTGGAATCCTGATCCGCGTGGATCTGCCCATGGATCAAGGAAAGCTAGAATCCGTTTCATTCGGTAAGGAGCCGCGACAAGAATCCCAGCGGCACTAATGAACCCGAGAACGACAAACGAATAAAAATATTTTCTCGGGAAGGCACTGAGAAAACAAATGAAGCCGATGATCATGGCAGAAATAAAAAAGGTTCCGAAGTCTGGCTGAAGAACAAAAATGGCCAGAGGATAAACCAGACCCGAGAGATACATCGCTCTTTGCTTAGTTGTATATGTGCTGAAGTTTTCGAAATACCTGATCGCAGCGAGCATGAGGGTAAATTTCAAAAACTCACCTGGCTGCAGATTCATGAACCCCAGATTGAGCCAGCGTCGGGAGCCCTTCATCATCACACTGATTCCTGGAACCAAGGTCAACGTCAGAAGAAGGCAAAAGAAAGCATTGATCTTGTATGAGTGCTTGTAGAGATAAATGATTTTCAGTTTTGAGAAAACAAAAGCAACAGATAAACCAAGAAGGATGTAGATCAGCTGCTTCGAAATTAAGAAGTAACTCGATCCCATGTTTTCTTTGGCGTGCATGTAGCTGGCCGAATACACCATGAGCACCCCGAAGAGGACGAGGAAGAAAACGTTGATCATGAAAATGGTAGTTAACTTTTCTAGTCTGTTATTTTGATCGGTCATAAGTCACCAAAAGTAGGGTTTCTTTTAGTGTAACGCGAGATTTAAAAATTGGTAAAAAAAAAGGCACGCTCGAAGCGTGCCTTGGAGAGATTTTTATAACTGGAAGATGAGCTTTTTGTAGTAGTTCCCTTTCTCTTCGAAGTCGCGGAATACATCTGACGAATCATTCCCCGGACAAAGGAGAACCGTGTCTCCCGTTCTCGACTTCTGATAGGCCAGGAGCACGGCCTCATCAAATGAACCCACAAGATAAGTCTGAGTGACGTCACCGAGAACCCGGTTCATGGTTTCTTTCACTTCACCCACGAGAACCAGCACGCGAACTTTTTCGCGGATGATGTTGCCGTATTTATCAAAGGGAACGCCTTCTAATTCTTTACCGCCAGCAATCAGAATGACTGGTTCTTTGAAAGCCTCGAGGGATACTTTCACTTCATCCATCGTCTCAGACTTCGAGTCGTTATAAAAACGAACACCATTTTTCTCAACGACAAACTCAAGACGGTGAGGAATTCCGGGGAATTTCTCAATACAGTGCTGAATTGAGGCATCAGACACTTTAAGTGCCTTACAAGCAGTAATGGCCGCCATCATGTTCTCGCGGTTATTCACCCCAACAATTCGCATGTCAGTCACTTTGAACTCAGAGTGATAATGGATGTTTGAGTGAATGCGCTTGTCATGGAAATGAGTTCCCTGAATTTCAGAGATCACACCCATCGTGACAAATGATTTACGTGAATACCAAAAAGTCTGTGCCTGCGCAGAACGCAGAACAGAGTTTGAAGCAAGCTTATCAAAATTTACTACGAGATAATTTTCTGGCCCGAGGTTTCTTGCAACCTTGAGAGCAGTATCAAGATATTCCGCAGAAGACTTGAATCGGCCTAGAAGATTTTTTTCTTCGAGGTTCGGGTAAACTGCGAGGACCGGCTTGAAGTTATCAATCGTCTGAAGCTGCTGCGGAGAAACTTCGACAACAACATAATCAATCTCATCACGGTTAGGGAGAGAAAGGAAATTGATGAAGGGCTCATCAGAAGTTCCGCCAACGAAGACGTTCTTCTTATCAACTTTAAGTGTAAAGCCAATCATGTGAGCCGTGATCGTGCGACCGTGAGATCCACAGACAGCAACGACGGGCTTCTTGCAGTTTTCATAGGCAAACGCGAAGTCTGAATAAACTTTACGACCGTGTTCTCTCGCGACACGAATCTGCGGAAGGTTCGGATCAACGTTTGATGAATAAACAATGATGTCAGCTTCAATGAAGTCATCATCCTTGTGCTCACCAAGAGTCATTGCTGGGGTCGGAACGATTTTCTTCAGGCGTTTCACCTGCTTGTTCAGATCGAAGATTGGCTTAATATCTGTGACCTTGATGTCACAGCCTAATTGCGTGAAGAGATGGATTAACGCGAACCCAGTCTTACCCAAACCAACGACGAGAACTCTTTTACCTTTATACTGTTCCATGGGAACTCCTTATCTCAATTTCAATGTAGCAAGTGCGAGAATCGCGAAAATCAAACTCACGATCCAAAAGCGCACGATGACCTTAGTTTCAGGCCAGCCTAATAATTCAAAGTGGTGGTGAATCGGGGCCATCTTGAAGATCCGCTTTCCGCGAGTCTTGAAAGATGCCACCTGGAGAATCACAGAAACAGCTTCAATCACAAAAATTCCACCGATGAGAACAAAGAGGAATTCGTTTTTTGTGAGAACAGCGATGGTGCCGAGGCATCCACCCAGAGAGAGTGAACCCACATCTCCCATGAAAATTTCTGCTGGATAAGCGTTGTACCAGAGAAATCCTACACCCGCTCCGATCAAAGCACCCGAGAGGACGAGAAGTTCTCCGACATCAGGAACATGGGGAATAAAAAGATATTCAGACATTTCCATGTGACCAGAGACGTAGGCGAGCATCCCGAGAGTTGCTGCCGAGATAATTGTTGGGCCGATCGCCAGACCATCGAGACCGTCAGTCAGATTCAGCGCATTCGAAGAGCCCACAATCACGAAGGCCGCAAATGGAACATACCACCAGCCGAGATCAATCAGAGGCTCTTTAAGAAAAGGAAAATATAAATTGGAATCAGTGACGTTAAACTTGATCATCACAAACGCTGCAAGAAGGGCGGTTAAAAATTGCCAGGCAAGCTTCTGGCGAGCACTCACGCCCTTGGTATTTTTCTTCAGTACCTTCATGTAATCATCAAGGCCGCCGAGGAAGAAATACGAGATCGTGACAAAAAGTGTGATGAGAAACGGGAAGGAAAGGAAGTTTCCGCAGATGGCACAAGCGAACACAGCACTGCCCAAAATAAACACACCGCCAAAAGTAGGCGTGCCTTTCTTCTTCTTATGAGATTCTGGGCCATCGTCTCGGATAATCTGACCAAACTGACGAAGTTTCATGTAAGCGATGAAACGCTTTCCCCAGAAAATAGAAACCGCTGTGGCCACAATGAAGGCCAGGAAAGATCTGAAAGTGATGTACTTAAAGATATTGAATAGATGACTGGATTGACTCAGCGGGTAAAGCCAATGATACAACATGTTTATCCCTTCAAAAAAGATAAACTTAAGTTATATCGAAGAGTGACTCCAATTGTAAAGAGCGCGAGCCTTTAATAAAGTGGATTGCGTATTGTTTTAGGCAATCCTTGCGATATTCATCCTTGAACTGCGCACTTCCCTCGCTGGTTTTTCCCTCGGGATAACCCTTCTTATAGAACTGAGAAAATCTTCCCACAAAGTATGCGTTCGCGAATCCCAAATCCTTCACATAGCGACCAAGATCCTCATGATACGCAGGAGTATTATCTCCAAGTTCATTCATGTCTCCGAGGACGACACAAGATTCTGCTAGCTTCATTCCTTTGGCAATAACACTTTCCTTGAAGCCCTGAAGAGCAGCTTTCATGGAAGAAGGATTAGCATTGTAAGCATCGAGGAAAACTTCTTTTCCTTCAAAATTCATCCACTGTGAACGATTCTTCGTAGGTTTGAAAGTTGTCACAGCTTCGATGAGCTTGGATTCTCTTTCCGGATAAAAATGAGCAGCAATGAAGAGACATGTGATGAGATTCAGTTTGTTGTGCTGACCGGTGATGTTGTCATTCTTCGCGGTAAGGGTTTTGCCTTTATAGAGAATACTCGCCCCATTCTCCAGAAAACTTATTCTGGCCTCAGCTTCAGAAGCGGAACCATAAGTTACAGAGCCAGCTGTCTTATCAAAAGTTTTGAGAAACGGATCGTCTTTATTGATGAGATAAAAACCAGCGCCCTTCGTGTTTTGTTTTACGGCGTGATAGAGTAGTCCCTCTTCCAGAAAAACTTCTTTCTCCGTTCCAAAAAATTCAAGGTGAGTAGCACCGATATTCGTCGTAAGTCCTGCATTAGGAACCGCAATATCGCAGAGAACCTGAATTTCTCCCGGATGATTACTTCCCAGTTCGAGCACGACGAAATTCATCTCATGAGAAACCTGAAACAATGTCAAAGGAACACCGAGATGATTGTTATTGTTTTTTTCCGTGAACGTAACCTTGCCTGGAAAAACAGACGACAAAATATGCGAGAGCATCTCTTTGTGAGTCGTCTTTCCATTTGATCCAGAAATCGCAAACACGGTGTTTCTTGGGTCGAGTGCTTTCCATTCTACAATGTGGTGATGAGAATATTCCTGCAGAAAAGTAACTGAATCAGTAACGGGAATAAATTCCGTATTTTTATATTTTCCTGAAAGTGCCTGTGCTTTGGCATCATTCTCTGCACTTTTCTGATACACGACAATGGGACATCCCTGATCAAGAAGAGCACTGATTACGTCGAGTGGATTAACCTTCGCACCTGGGATTGCAATGAAAACCGACGGATGTTTGTATTTTCTTGTGTCTGTACAAAAAGGCATGGAACCATTCGGACGACTTGGTTGCTTTAAAACGGATGGGCACTTGGAAAAATGTTTGAGGCTGATCATGGCGTATTCCTTCTCACAAAGTCGTCGACTTCACGGATGTCACTGTAGGGATGTTTGATACCGTGTATGAGTATATAGTCTTCGTGGCCTTTTCCGGCCAAAAGGAGCACTTCTTTTTCACCAATTTCCGAAAAAGCGATCCTGACTGCTTCTCTCCGGTCGACAATCTTCCTCGGACTTCTGCGCGTAAAACCCTTAAGAATATCATCGATGATCTGAGCGGGATCTTCCGAACGCGGATTATCACTCGTGACATAAACATCATCGGCCCATTCATCAACGACGGCACCCATCAGCGGACGTTTGCTACGATCTCGGTCTCCGCCGCAGCCAAAAAGCACTTTCAGTTTATAACCCGGGAAACTTGTCTTAATTCCACGGCAGATATTCAGAAGTGCATCCGGTGTATGCGCAAAATCCACCACGAGATAACTCGATTTATATTTCTGGATATAAAAGCGCCCATCAGGTGAAGTGAGAAGATTGAAATCTATATTGAGTTCTAAATCAAAGACGTTTTCTACCAAGGCGAAGGCAACTTCGAGATTATCTCGATTAAATGATGTGCTGAAAAAAATCGGGAGTGTTCCCGGAATTTTCTCAGCCGCCTCTGACTGAGAAGATACTTTTTTAAGTTTTTGGAGAAGGTCAGTCTGAGAAGCGGGCGCAAAAAGCTTCGCATTCTTTTTTAAGTGCTGATAGATGATGGCCTTCGCCTCAAAATATGAATCCATCGTCTTGTGGTAATCAAGATGATCCTGAGAAAATGATAACCAGCCAGCCCCATCAAACTCGATTCCAAAAATCCTTCCCTGCGTGAGCGCGTGAGAACTCGCCTCCATCACACAGAAGTCTTTATCTTTTCCATAGCGAGAGATGAATTTTCTTAGGTCAATAAGCGAGGGAGATGTGAGCCCAAAATCCAGAATTTGTTTTTGATATTCCCGAACTCCTAGAGTTCCGATGGAGAGACCTTTTTTTCCGGCAAGATGTCCTAACTGAAGAACGAGATCAGTCGTCGTAGTCTTTCCATTTGTGCCGGTTAAACCGATCATCTTCATCGGGGGAAGTGGATAAAGAACATCGAGAATATCTTTTTGGATGGAGGGCCATCTGGACTCATCAATGACAGTGGCATTTTTGGGGAGGTCGGGGTGAGGAATGTTTACGACGAGCCATGCAAATTTTGCTGAAGCGATTCTCTCTTTGAAAGATTGACGGGCCTGTGCCGTATCACCAATCCGATAGAAGAGAACGGCTTCGCCGTTGCTATCCTGACTCCTCCAATGAATGTCTTTGATAGTCAGTGGAGGAAGGTTGATTCCGAGAATTTTACTGAGCGTTTTATCATTCAACATAAGTCGGTGCTTCAAAGGTCAACCGGATATTGGTTACCCCCGCAAGTGCTGTGCCCGGAGCTATCGACTGCGTTCTTACGACACCAAAACCATTGATCTGCAGCTGGATATTTCTTTCTTCTGCGAGTTGGAGGGCACTTTGCTTGTCCATGCCCACAAAATCAGGAACAAATCCAGGCGCAAAAGTTTTTGTGCCTGAAGCCTGGGTATTATGAACTTCATCGAGATTCACTTTGTTTGATTTCTCATCATAACGGGCGAACTGAGCGAAATCTTTTTTCTTATAAAGAATATACTGTGTAATTTTCTTGAAGACTGGCGCAGCTACAGCACCGCCGTAATATCCATTGGCCGTAGGGTGATCAACATAAGTCAGGACAACAAATTTCTTATTCACATTTACCGGAAAGCCGATAAAGCTCGCGACATATCCGGAATAACCGCCATTCGCTACCCTCTGGGCAGTTCCGGTTTTTCCTGCTATTTCATAGTGAGGAATTCTTGCTTCGTCTCCAGTTCCTTCACTGACCACACCTACGAGCATTCTTGTCATCGCTTCTGCAGTTTCAGATGAAAGGATGCGGTTCTCCGGAACCAGCTGCGATTTATCTGAGCGAAGTAGAGTTGGTTTTACAAGATAGCCGCCGTTCGCAATCGCGGCATAAGATCTGAGCATCTGAAGTGCCGTCGTCGCAATACCCTGACCAAAACTGATATTGGAAAGAGTCAGGGGTTTAACTTTATCCAGAGGCTTAAAGCTCAGGATGCCTTTCGACTCTCCCGAAACCTCAATCCCCGTTTTCTTACCCAGCTGGAATTTCTGCAGCGTTTCGCCAAGGCGCGGATACTTGAGCGAGAATGCAATTTTCGTTGTACCAACGTTGGAACTAAATTTCAGGATGTCAGCAACAGTGAGCCACTCAAATTTTTCATGTGTCTCTGCTTCAGACACCCAGTGATTCTGAACTTTAATTTTCCCGTATTCACAGAAAAACTTAGTCTCAGGTTTTGCCACTTTATGTTCGAGAGCAGAAGCAATCGTGAGAGTTTTAAAAATTGAACCCGGTTCCCAGGGATCAGTCACGAAAGCGAGCTTGCGACTTTCCTGCGGATATTGGTTGGCCTTGTTAGGATCGTAAGTCGGGTAATTTGAAATTGCGAGAATTTCACCGGTCTCGGCATCCATCACAGCTGCTCCACCACGAAATCCCTGGTGGTGAATGACTGCTTCCTTCAAGTAACTTTCGAGGGCGCCCTGAATATCTTTGTCCATTGCGAGATGAACATCCGGAGCAACTCTTTCGCCGGCCTTGGTTTCATACTTGATCGGTCTTCCCTTGGCATCGCGGATATATTTTACAATTTGAGGCTCGCCACGAAGTGAGCTGTTCAGGCTCGCTTCAATGCCGGCGAGTCCCTTACTGTCCATCCCGACAAAGCCAATAGTTTGCGAGAGTAATTCTTTATTCGGATAAACGCGCTCTGAATGAGATTCGACAAAAATCCCCTCGAGTTTTTTTATCCGTTTCAATTGGTTTTCGGAAAGATGGATCTTGCGAGCGAGCCAGGTGTATTTTTTTCGGTCAGCAACCAGAGAGCGCAGTTTCTGGAAAGGAAGTTCCGGAACTACTGCTGAGAGAGTTTTGAGCTTCTTATAAAATTCCGCATTTTTATTCTTGGGAATCGTGAAGAGATTGTAGACGTGAACGTTAATCGCAAGAGGATTTCCATTTCGGTCA
>JBKJNQ010000025.1:0-6644 GCA_046593575.1 Bacteriovoracaceae bacterium | reverse complement strand
GAGCTGACGTGCCAGATCCTGATTCGTTTGAGCAAAAGAAACCAGCGAAAATAGGAGCCCAAATATCAAAGTTTTCATGCCTTCTTGTCGGTCGACCCCATAGGGAACTTAACTATCCTCAAAGCATCTAAACTGAGGTAATCTCTGGCCCATGGGTATCAAAATCATCTGTAAAAACCAGCGCGCGGGCTACGATTACTTCCTGGAAGAGAAGTATGAATGCGGCATGGTTCTGGTGGGAACAGAGGTAAAATCCCTACGTAACGGAAAGGGCATTATCAATGAGGCCTATGTCGCCATTGATTCCGACGGTGAAGCATGGCTTCAGAATATGACCATCCCCCATTACATGTTCGGGAATATCAATAACCATCCGGAGACCCGTAAACGGAAACTATTGTTAAAAAAAGAAGAGATCCAGCAGATCGAAAAGAAGATGGCAGTTAAGGGCTACACCATAATTCCCCTGGCAGTTTACTTTAAAGATTCACTAGTTAAGTGTGAAATAGCTTTAGCGAAAGGCAAAAAGCTCTTTGATAAGCGTGATACAGCTGCTAAGAAGGACGTAGAGCGCAAACTTAGACAGGGACAGTTCGACTAATGGAACAAGCATTTGATAACGTCCGGCACATAACGCCACTCAACCAAACCAGAACTTTCTCGCATGAGGAAGCTCTCGACCTGATCCCACTTCTTCAGCTCATTTCGGCAAAAACCAAGCGCGAACTCAATGTTCTCAATTCCCAGCTTTCCTTTTTAAAGACCAATACGGATAAGGCGCAGGCCATTCAGGAAAAGATCAATCACACGCTTCAAAGTTGGTCTGACAAGATCCGTCGCCTCGGTGCTATTCCGGTCTCTCTGTGCAAAGTCAGAATCCCGGGTGAAGAATCGCAGTATCTCTGGGAGTACCCCGAGAACCGCCTTTTCATGCACTAGACGAGTTCGCGAATCCCCTCATAAAGAATTTTCACTGAAATGAGTCCGAGAAGTATGTTCACGGCCAGATCAAATTTCTGGTCAGGAATCTTGCGACCAATCGGAATGGAAATTCCCACACCGATGAGAGATCCCAGAACCAGAATCCCGATGTTATCTTTGAGTGCGAGAAAATTCACACCCGCCGCTCCCCCGAAAGCTATGATCTTTGAAAACTGCAGGAACATCTGCCCGGCGGATTTGGTTGAAATATTTCCCTCTCGCCCGATCGGAAGTCGGTTAAAGAGTGGTGTAACTAGTGGACCAACTGCACCCACAAAGATTCCCAGAAATCCTGAGATGGCCCCGGCAATCACGAACGTGATGGGTCTGGGTTCAGTCTTCAACTGATACTTCCACGGAATAACGGAAGCAAGAATCAAAGTTCCTACGAGAACTTTGAGAATGGAAGGATTGATGTGCTCAAAAAGAAGAGCACCTATCCACGCAAAGGGCAGCATGAGTGAGGCGTAGGCCGCGACCGTTTTCCAGCTGACTTTTTTAAAGAAGATTCCCGCCCTCATGCCATTGGCAACGAGCTGGGTGAAACTATGAAGAGGAAGAGCGATTTCCGGAGGATAAACGAGAAGTAGTCCCGCGAGGATCAGCGTTCCTCCGCCCAGACCCGTGAGACTTGTGATGAGAGATCCAAGAGTAACGAGGAGAAAGAGCATTACCAATTCCGGTAATCCTGATAGAGCTGCATTTTGCGCTGAATCGCCTCGAAGGCGAGCTTAATCTCATAGGCAAAGAGCTTACTGACTTTATAGTAGCGATCAAAATTCTGGGTAAAATCTTTCTCGAGAGCGTCGGCCTGCTTCGGATCCTTGAGACCTTTCCGGTGACCTTTTCCAAGTTCGGATCCAACGGAATAAGCAAAATCCATCTGCTCTTCTTTATCGAGATACTTTTTTACTTTCACCGCGAACGGCGGGATCTGTCTTCCCCAGTACTGGCGATTGTTCACCGTGCAGTAACCGAGTCTCTCTTCCATTCCCGGAGCATAGAGATTCGCCGCCTGGATCATGCGCAGTCCATGGTGCGGAACCGGACTGTAGAAAAGACTGTTACTTTTTTCGATATAAGTTTCCTTGATATCGAGAAGGATGTGATCGAGATGAGAATCCGAATCTTTCGGGACGAGTGAATAAATAAAATGTTTCTTTCCGAGGGTTCCCGGTGTGTGTCCCACTTCACTGATTTTAAAATCCTTCAGAAGATTTAATTCTTCCCGGGATTCAAGATAGGAATTAAGAATCTGAACAACGATTTCTGACTTGGGTGACAGCGCGTGATCGCGCATCTTTTTTGCCCACCGCTTGTTCGAAAGCAGATAATCTTTTGTGTTCATCTGCCAGTCTTCGGGCTTAGCACCCTTCAGGAGCTTCAACTGCTTGGCCGGAATTTCAGGATTCAGAAAATGCACGATGTAAGCATCGATGAAGGATTCTACAACCTGAGGATAAAGAAATCCGCGCTCATCTTCACGCTTGAGTGAGAGACCTGCGAGAAAGCGGATGATGTCCCAGGCATAAGGCCCCATGCGGGAGCGATCAAAGTCCATCATCGCCGAGCCACGAGACGTGCGCACGTAATTGTCGAGATGCGGATTTCCGTGAACGAAGGTGACGGGTATCTTGGTCATGTCGATCAGACGGGCACATTTGGCCTGCATCAGCGGACAAGCCATACGGAATAAGAGGTAGCGGGCCTCTTTTTTTGGCAAAGGTTCAAGTTTCAGGCGCTTCTGGAAGGCCTGGCTACGGCGAAGATAATCTTCCATAGCCTATTCTAAGGCCATTCATGCCCGGCCCAAAACGATTTCCCCAAAAGCACTCCTTGGAGTAAAATCTTCCCCATGCTCATGAAAGAGAAGATCAAAACCCATTTCCAGAAGATTGGTGGCCGACGGTTCGTCATCCTGGCGATTCTGATCCTGATCGTGACCGATCTCCTGAACACCTGGTACCTGAAGCTTTACTGGGTAAATAAAGATTTTTCTCATACCTTCCTGAGACTGTCGGCCGAACGTGGCGGCATGACCCTGGCGGAACTGAACCCAGATACCGTCAGTGAGATGAAACAGTTCGTTGACCGTGGATTTTACTTTTTTCTTTTGATCATTCTCGCGAACAATTTTTTCTTTTATTTTTTCTATTTAAGAAGAAAACTGTGGGCGCAGGGATATGTTTTGTTTTACACGCTGACCGCTGCCTTGTTTGCTGTGACGTTCTTGTTTGAAGGTACGGCGTTGGGGATTCCGTGGTTTGCTTATAATGTGTCGACGATTTTGATTTATGCGTATTTGTATTTGGGGGTGAAGATTTTGAAAGAGGATACGGTTGGGGACGTACGGCCTCTGGCCATAGTCAGCCCTGAACGTGAAACGACGGAACTATAAAATTCCCGCCATCAGCATTTCCCCAAGAGGGAATTTTTCGGAGCTCATTCATGAGCATTCTCTGACCCACGACCGACAGGATGAATGAATCAAAGGCATGAGTGTTTTTCATGATCGTATCCAGATCATTCTCGTAGATAAAAATCCCCATGTGCACTTCGATATTATGAACAATCTGCTCTCTGGCGGAAGGGGCAAGATCAAGATCGAAGAGTTGAAAGAGAGTCGACTTGCTCACAACTTTTGCGCGGTAGAGTTCAATCAGGCAGATCTGCACATTGCTCTCATACATCGTGAGATCTTTCGGAAGATGGCGTAAGAGATAGTTGAGCTTCGCCAGCAGCATCACTGAGACATTCCCGAAGGACTCATAGGAAATTTTGAAGACCTCCAGCAGCTGGTCGTAGTAATTTTTCCAGACCCAGAAATCCACGGGCCGGTGCCAGTAGGGAGTGAATCCCTTTCTCAATTTTCTCTTAAACGATCTTGAGAGAAGATGCTCATCGGTATTTTTATCCAGGAGATTTTTAGAATAGTCGACTTCGCCGGCCGCAATTCTTGCCTGCTCATAGCGCTTGGGATTTTCTTCATGAAGCCGGGCATCTTCTTCAAGGAGCATTTCCATTTCCGCGCGCACTTCCAGCACACACTCTCTCGGGCACACACTCGCCCCTTTGCAATCTGAGAGGCAAGATTCTTCGCAAGGAGGTTTTGAAAGAGGAAAATCGACGACGAGTTGAGTGAGGCCATATTGATTGACCCAGCCGGTGATGATTTCATCCCGGTCCCGGATCTCCTCGTCTTTAACTTGATGGAGAGATTTTAAAAACCAGCGTTTTTTGTCAGGAAAATATTCAAGCAGAGAGAAAAAGAAATTCTCCCTTCGTCCGCCGCCGAGGCTCATTCCTGCAATATTTTTGACTGCTGATCCCAAAGAGCAACTCCCTTAAAGAGGAGATTCGACTTTAAACGGAAGAATGGACATCCCATGGGCACCGACTTTTTCTTCAATCACCAGGGGATCAATCCCCTTGTGGACGAGAATAAAGCAGCCGCCGCCGCCGGCACCACACATCTTTAATCCTAGCACATTTCCGTTCTTTTTCAGCTCTGTGGTGAAATTGCGGATTTTTTCCGTCGTGATTCCCGGAAAAAGCTTCTCTCTTTCGGTTCCTTCCTGGGCAATCAGGGTCAGCATCTTATCCCAATCGCGCGCCTTGAGGGCCTCATAAGTAGCGTGGGAGATATCCGCGATCCGGGTGAGACCCGCTACCACTTCAGGTTTTTTATCAAAGAAGGCCTTATATACTTCCCAGTTATTAATTCCACTCTGGCGCGACTGGCCGGATGAAATAAGCACGAGATGGCTTTCAAGAATGAGCTTCAATTCATCCGTAAAGAGCTGCTCGACTTTGATCTCCCCTTCCATTCCGCGGATCGCGAGGACTCCACCTGTGAGGGCCGGAAAATAATCCTGATAACCCGCCATGCCCTGATTGAGGATGCGCGATTCAACCGCCTTCACACGAAGAACAGTTTTCAAACGATCGTAGTTTTCGCCGGTGAAGTTACAAAGGGCGCGGTAAAGAGTCACTCCCATCGCCGAAGATCCACCGAGACCAGATCCAGCAGGTGCACCGGAAGACAGCTCCAGGCGAAGTCCGGAAGTGATGTTGAAGAGACGGAGAATCTGAAGAACGAAAGACATCTCTTCAAACTTCCCTGAATAAACAACATTATCCTCAGTCAGATCTGTCGAATTGTATTTGTAACTCTTGTTGTAATCTTTAGAAAAAATCTCAATGCCATTAAAGGCGATTTTTGAAAGTGTGACCGATGCTTTGAGCCCGGTAGCGACGTTCAGAGTGACAACATTCTTGATGATCAGATTGATGGGTTCAATGTCGAGAGTTCCGCCGACCAGGTCAACGCGAACCGAGCCCTGATTAGTTACCTGCATTCAGCACTCCGATGTAAGGAAGCTCACGATAGCGACCGGCATAATCCAGCCCGTAACCAATCACGAATTTGTCTTCGATCTCAAAACCGAGATAGTCGATATCCACTTTGTGCTTCAGCTTCGAAGGCTTGAAAAGAAGACTCGCGAGCTTCACTGCCTTGGGTTTTCTGACTGCCATGATATCCATCAGCGTGCTGATCGTGAGCCCTGAGTCCACGATATCTTCCACGATCAGAACATTTTTTCCTTCGATGTTGGCGGTGATATCCATCTCGAGTCTGACGGAGCCCGAGCTCTGAGTGCTGTCGCCGTAACTGGAAAGAGAAATGAATTCAAGCTTCAGCGGAAGATTGATTCTCTTAATGAGATCCGAGCAGAACATGAAGGCACCTTTTAGAACACAGATGACAATAATGTCCTGTCCTTCAAAGTCATTCGTGATCGCTTTCCCGAGGGCCTCGATGCGAGTCGTGATTTCTTCTTCGGAGATCAGAGTCTCCGGGGTATAAAGTTCCATGTAGCTCCCTAGCAGTAACTGTTGTTCAGGATTTCTCCCAACCCACCAGCTCCCGGCACAATATAATGATGATGATTTAAACCTTTTTCTTCACTCCAGCGCTTGCCTGGAATTTCCTTCAGAACGTCAGTTGGTGATAGACCGCGGTCCAGTCTCAGGGCGTACACCTGAAGCTCCGGACACTCTTTGGTGACCTTGGACAGATACTCCGGCGTGATAATCAGATGAAGCGCCATCATGGCACGAGGGTTTCCGAGAGTGCGGTAATGTTTTACTGCTTCGACTATCGTGCTTCCTGTTGCTCCCATCGGATCCGGAAAAATCACCACGGCATTCTCAATCCCGCCACCAATCTTTGATCCCGCCACACTCACTCCGGTTACTTCATTTTTTTCATTCATCACACGCGAAACATAAAAATGATCCTGACGGACAAGTTTCGGGTTCAGGAGGAAATTGAGTTTCCGGTAACAGAGTTGGGACGGAAGAGTTCCGGCGCGGGCGAGCCCCACCGAAACAGCAGGAGTATCTTTCTCGATAAAATCCTGATCGAGAAATCCTTCCGGATGAACCGACTTCATGCGGGTGTCGATCTTTGATCTTTTTTTCGGAAAAGCTTCATCAATCGCGACATCAAAAAGATGCTGATAAAGCATCGTCACGAGTTCATCGATCAAAGGTTGTTCAGTCGCAGGCGACCCCAATTGGGCCAGCCACGAATGCATGAGGGGGGAAGAAACGATGTGAACGTTTTTCCCATAGAAATGTTCCTGAAACATTCAGGAACA
>JBKJNQ010000112.1:0-6521 GCA_046593575.1 Bacteriovoracaceae bacterium | reverse complement strand
TGGATTACACTTCGTGAATGTTTTTCATTCTTATTCTTTTAAGTCTCATCGAGGCCCGCGCCGGTGAATGGACAACCCCCGGAGGGAAAGTCGAACTCCGTGCCGGAGAATTTCTTACGACGACTGACGATTATCCACAAAGCATGGGCCAGGGATTTTTAAAACTGGAAACTTCCGGAACCCATGAAAATTTTGGCGCTAAAGTCTCTCCGGTTTTAACCACGAATATCCAGAATCTCAGTGACACAAATAAATCCCGCTACCATCTTTTTTCGAGTGAAGTATGGGCCGATTTTACTTCTGACACATTCGATATCATGGCCGGTATGGCACCTATAAAATGGGGTGCCGCTGATGGATTAAATCCCACCAATGGTTTCCGTTCCTTTGATCTTTCTGACCCTATTTTCCCCAGAGAACTTTCCCAGAATCAGGTCGCGGTAAAGTTTCATCCGGGTTCTGATCAGGACATTGTTTTCGAAGGAATTTTTGTTCCACGAGGGCAGACTGATATATTGCCTTTCGGTGGAACCGGAAAAATTGATCCCACTGATTCGCGCTGGGGAACAGTTCTTCCAACGGGTGTTGATGTCAATCAAGGCGCCACTGTTCCTCTGAAATACGCGCTGGAAAGTGAGCATCATAATACGTCCTCTGATGTTGCAGGTCGTGTTCGTTTTCTTCAGGTGAAAGGCTGGGATTATTCTGTCGCCATTGGGCAATTTCGCCGAAAACGCTCCATCCTGCAATACCGCTTAACCGGTGATGCTAACGATCCTGATCTTCCTCTTACTGTCAGAATTAAACCCCATTATCCCCGTCAGGATATGATCGGCGGAGACGCTTCAGGAACTTGGGGAGAGTATGGTCTGCGTTTTGAGATCGCCCAGTATCTCGTAAAAAAATCTGACCGCGCGTTCGGTTACAATTCTCTTATGGGAAACGCCGGCATTGATCGACTTTGGGAAAATCTTCTCTGGGACGGTGGCCTCTACGTGAACGCCGCCTTTGTCTACGTTCAGAATGATAAGTCTGCCCTGTTTGTGAAGGATTCCATTGATCTGGCCTTTACCCGAAGCTATGGAACTATCAAAACAGAGAATCGCCTGGAAAAATGGACTCCAGGTGCGGATTTCCTCGTCACCGTGAACCGAAGTTCTGTGATCAACATTTTTGTCCGCCACGAATGGAGCGAGTCATTGCAGTTGGGACTCACCGCAAGCTTCCTGAATGGAAATGTAAACACCGGAATCGGACGTCTCTCCGATAATCACCGATTGATTGGACATCTGGAATATTTTTTCTGAGAATAGTTCCATGAATACGAGTGCAGTTATTGAGGCAAGAGGCCTCCAAAAAAGTCATTCCCGTGGGGAAAAGTCCGTTGAAATTCTACGCGGGATTGATCTTGTGGTTGAGGCCGGTGAAACGGTTGCGATCATGGGGCCTAGCGGCGCGGGGAAAAGTACTCTCCTTCAGATTCTGGGCGCTCTGAATCTTCCTGATTCCGGATTTGTGAGAATTCTTGGTCAAGATACGACTGGTCTCTCCGACGCTTCACTTTCGGCGTTAAGACGAAGGCAACTGGGTTTTATTTTTCAATCATTCAATCTTCTGCCATCTCTCACGGCGGTTGAGAATGTTGCGTGGCCTCTGCTTCTTGATGGAAAAAATATTCCTGAAGCTGAGGAGCGCGCGCGCGCTCTTCTGGATAAAGTCGGATTAAATCATCGCGGTCATCACCGGCCGACTGAGCTTTCGGGTGGTGAGCAGCAGCGTGTGGCGATCGCGCGGGCACTCGTCGCTAATCCCCGACTACTCTTTGCAGACGAACCAACTGGTGCCCTGGATTCCAAGACTGGTGCGATTGTTCTGGATCTTCTTCTCAGTCTCAAATCTTCCACCGGCTCTTCACTTGTTATTGTAACTCATGATCTCGGAGTCGCTAAACACTGTGACCGGATTATTAATCTCATCGATGGCCGGGTGGCCACGTGAGAGTTTTTCTCCGCTTCACGCGCCGGAGTCTCTCGAGCAGAAAACTTCCTACCGCCGTTCTTTTTTTCTCACTCATGCTGAGTGTCGCTCTCGCAGGGGTGGTGGTTCTTCTTTCCGAAGCGACGGTCGCCTCCTATCAACGAAGCGTCGAAGATCTTTCAACCAACACTGATCTCATTGTGACGCTTGATGAAACCGGACTTCCGGAGAGTTCGCTTGATGAAGTTCTTGATCTCAAAGAAGTTGATCAGGCCGTACCTCTCATCAAACTCAAAATTTTTTTTCGAAGACACGGCACTCAGAAAAAAGCGATCCTGACACTCGCGGGAGTTGATCTCTTAAATGAGGCAAGTGTTTCAGGTTCTAACAATCGCCGAGTCATTCCGGATCCTTTGTCTTTTATGGCCGATCCCTCAAGCATCGCAATCACCAATACTCTTGCCGAAGAAGAAGACTTAAAGCTCGGAAGTAAAATTGTGATCCTGACTCCGGAAGGGGAGAGAACCCTCTCGGTCGGAGCTCTCTTTGAAGAAAAAGACTTCACCGATATTTTCGGCTCTCGCCTTGGGATCATGGACATTGAGGCCGCGCGTCTCATGTTTAAGCGTGAAGGAAAAATTGATCAGATCAATATCAAGCTCAAGGACAAATCCACACTTCCTAAAACGGCAGCAGCGATTAAGAGAATACTTGGTGACGCTGTTACAGTGGCGCCTCCTTCTCAATTGGTGGATAATCTTCGCTCGACCTTGAAGCCCTTTCAGTTAGTTCTTCAAAGCATGGCGCTCCTGGCGTTTCTGCTGGTTCTTTATCTCGTCACCAATCTCAGTGCGATCGCCATTGAAGAAAGACGACGAGAGTTTGGTATCATGCGGGCGATGGGTTGCACGAAAACAAAACTCGGACTCCTTGTGGGTGTGGAATATGGTCTTCTGTCAGTTCTCGCTGCGGGATCAGGGGCGAGTCTGGCGCTTTTTATTTCTCCGCTTTTTGCTCATGCCTTAAAAAGAATTCTTGGCGTGCAGTTCGGAGCATCTCTTCCGATTGATTCACGGACCATCAATCCTGTCATTCCGTATGCCATTGCGGGAATTGCTGTGATCCTGGTTCTTTTAGCAATTGCCCGCAGTATTTTCCGGATTATGGAAATTTCTCCAACTGAGGCCCTGACTGCTGTTTTTGATCCCGCTGGAACTGGAAAAAGGCCTACACTCATTCCTTTGTTTGCTCTTGCCATCACCCTTCCTTTGCTTTTCCTGGATCTTCATCCGATCTATCTCTTGATTCCACTCACCACTCTTATCTGGTCTGGCCCCTATGTGGTTTATCACGGGCTCACTTTCTGCCGTGGTTATTTTTCTCCGCGCTTTCGTCTCCCTGCTGATTATGCAGTTTCTGATCCGAAGAGACTCATGACGAAGCTTCGGGGCTTTTTTATCGGGCTTCTTCTTTTGTTTGTCGTGCATCTGGTGCAATCAAGTTTCGAGATGGCGCTTCAGTCCCGGTTTGTGAATACATCGAGACCAGATATGTTTGTGACCGCGAACGGGGATCTCACCTCTCCATTTAATCTTCAGCCACTGCATGAATCTCTTGGAACAGAACTCGCGACCATTCCCTCTGTGACTGGTTCCTATGGTCAGAGGATCACCAAAGTTCGCTTCCAAGATAAGATGCTGACCTTGAGAGCGTTCGATGAAGTTCCCCCCGATAATAAAAAACTCAAATCGCCTTATTCGCATTTTGATATTGTGGATCGCTCGACTAAAGACGCTGGTACGGACCTTTATCACCTATATCCACTGGGGAGTCGTGAGATTGCAGTTTTTGCCAGCGAAACGTTCTGGAATCTTTTTCATTTAAGTACCGGCGATACTTTCGAGCTTCATTCTCCCAAGGGAGTTCTCACGGCTAAAATTGTGGGTGTTATCCGGGATCTTTCTGCCGGAAGTGGTGCCGTTTATTTAGACCGGAAAGTTTATCGGAACTTTTGGGGGGACGAACTGATCTCAGGATTTGCTCTCACAATCAAGGAAGATGCTGACGAAAATGTCGTAAAAAAAGCAGTGGAAGACCGCTTCGCTGAAAGTCACGGAGTGGTTGTGACACCTGACCGGAAAGTCAGAATGGATGCCATGAACGTTGTGAAGAAAGGATTTTTCTCACTTTCCATCATTGAGGCCTTGATTCTTTTTGTAGCGATGGTGAATTTTGCGGCGACTCTTCTTTTCGAAATCAAGGGAAGAGGGCGCGAGTATGGAACACTGAGATCAATCGGGATGCCGAAAACTCAGCTTTTGGGTCTGGTTCTTTTTGAAGCAGGATTACTTCTGGGGCCAACGATGATTCTGGCCTATCTGGCTTCAGTCCCGATTTCCATGAGACTCATCACTTCAGGCATCACAGTTTCTCTGGGGTGGTTCATTGGATACCACTTTGACCCTTGGGGTATCGTGGTTCTGGCCGGAGTAAGTTCGGTGTTAATTTTCTTAGCGGCGATTCTTCCTGCACTGAAGGCCTCATCGGTAGATGTTTCCGAGGCCATGCGAGGCGAATAGGCCTCGCGAAAAGAAACAAGCCTTCCTCTCTCCTCACAAAATAGATTGAGACGAAAGCAGCCCGGAATATCACGAATTCCTAATACTTTTCCCGGCAGTGGTGAATCACTTAAAGCACTTGGCAGAGAATAGCTTGGGATTTTTGGTTTCAGATGATGAAGATGGTGATGTCCAATGTTATTCGAGAACCACTGAAGAATGAAAGGGAAACGAAAGTAAGAACTGCCTTCCACAGAAGCACGCGAAAAATTCCATTCAGATTCCGGCGCAAAGTGGGATTCCTCAAACTGATGCTGAACATAGAAGAGAATTGTTCCCATCACAGTCATGAAAAACAGGACCACACCCTGGGTAAGAAGAAATCCTTTTGCGCCAAAGAAAGCAATTCCGGCCGCCAGGAAAAAGAACAATCCCATATTTGTTGCGCGAATGCTTTTTCTTGAACGCTCTTCAAAAAAGCGCGGAACTCTCATCACAAGAGTAAAGTGTACGATGCCGCCGAAGCTAAGCATAAAGAGTGGATGCCGGAGAACCCGGTAACCAATTTGCTTAAGCTTTGGGAGGGCATCAAACTTTTTTACCGTAAGAGTAATAAGTTCACCTGGAAGAATTTTATCCAGATTATTGAGAGAGCGGTGATGAATGGAGTGATTTCTGGTCCATGCTTCGTAAGGAGTAAAACAAAGAAGACCCAGAATTCGACCGAGGCTTCTTTCCCATTTCTTATCCGGATGAAAACTCTGATGACCGCAATCGTGGAAGATGGTGAAAACGCGGATCCCGAATAATGAGGTCAGGATCGCCGGAGCTAAAAATGTCCATGAACCGCTGGCCGCTAGCTTAGTGGTGAAAGCAAAAAGTATGAGGTAAGGCACAACCGTAAACAGTGTCTCGATATTGGCACGGTTACGATTCGGGGAGTAGTTTTTCATGGGGTCTAGGCTAGCACGGGAAATTCATTTTTCCGTCATTTTAGTCACATCGAAATCTTCCATGACGAGCTCTGGGTTTGCGAGGTATTTTTCACAAAGTTCTTTCAAGCGTTTACTCGGTTTATCTTGCGGCTCATCTGTAAGAATCTGAGAGAAAACATCATAAGCGCCTTGAAAGTTTTTGTGGGTGAAAAATTGCCATCCGGTCATATAAAATTGATGGAGCTCAGAATTACTGTTCATGAAATGGACTCTAGAGATGACTTCAAAAATTCCCACCGCTTGGTGGCGGCCTTTCACGATCACTTTATCAATCGGTCTGGTTTTAATTGAGTTCGGAGTAAGCCTCGCCAGAGTGTTTTCTGAAATGAGAATCTGAGCTCCGTAGTGTTTGCACAGGCCCTCAAGGCGGGCACCAAGATTCATATTATCACCGAGAGCAGTGTAGGAGAAAATTCGTGATGATCCCATGTTCCCGACAGAACATTCTCCGGTGTTCAGACCGATCCCCACTTTAAATTCTGGAAATCCCCTTTGAACGAAATCTGCGTTGATGGCAGGCATCGCCTCGGCCATCCTTATTGCCGCTTGGACGGCAAATTCGGCGTGATTACCGATATTGATGGGCGCTCCCCAAAGGGCGACAATAGCGTCTCCGATATATTTATCAAGAGTTCCTTTGGTATCAAAAACAATATCTGTCATGCCGGTCATGTACTGGTTCAGAACGTTGGCGAGATCCTGTGCCGAGAGGTTTTCTGAAATAGAGGTGAAATCTCTGACGTCTGAAAAAAGACAGGTAATGTCTTTTCTCGTTCCACCCACCTGGATATTGTCCGGATCTTTGAGCATCTCTTCCACGACTGTAGGAGCTACGTAGCGGGCGAATGTTCCGCGGATTTGGCGCTTTTCTTTATTCGCCTCATAGAAATTCAGGAAGGTGTTCCACGAATATGTTGAGATGAAACAGAAGTAACAATATACAAGCTTCAGCTCGTACCCTGCAGATAAATATTATTTCTTACCTGCAGGG
>JBKJNQ010000075.1:0-3478 GCA_046593575.1 Bacteriovoracaceae bacterium | reverse complement strand
CGCCATTAAACAGACTCTCATTTCCGTTTATGAGCAATATCCGCGGGAGATCCAGCAGGCCTTTTGCGAAATAAAGAAAATTTTTATCGTCACCGGGGAAGTTTCCTATGGGGCGATGGCCGAGTACTATTTTGATCCCGCGACATTAAAAATCCAACCCGGAAGCTTGGGCCCTCGGTTTAGTGCCAAGCCCACGGGTTACATTCTGCAGATCAGCGAGAAGAATCGTTTTAAAGGGGAATCCGCACCAGCGTATCTTACCCGGGTTCTGCAAGCACGTTTTGGAAATGCTGGTGATGAAACGAGTAAACTTCCTGTGGCCGGATATCAAACTCCGTTCGCTGATAAGGGTGCACTCGCAACCACGATTGTTCATGAGATTGGCCACATGTTAGGGCGAGCGCAAAAAGTGACGTCGACGTTCTTTCTGCCATTGTCTGAAGGCAACTGGAGCAAGCTCAGCTACAAACTCGAAGATGGTGAATATAAATTGAGGCACGCAGTCCCGGGCTATAGTGATCAGCTGGTCTATAAGATGTTATCGGCCACTGACGTGAAACCAACCCTCGATCTCTTTCGGAAAACAGGTATCGCGACTCTTTACGGAGGCACTAGCCCTCAGGAAGACTTCGCAGAATTTTTCATGCTTACTCACTACGGTGAACTGAAGTGGGTTGTAGAGGGAAGAGTCGTCTTCGATCTTCAGGTCGAGATGGCGACCAATCCGTCATTCAAAACGAAAAAAGAAATCATCCGCAAACTTCTGCTCCAGACAGAGCCTTTCAGCCTCAAAACCCGAGGAACAGTTTCCGGAGAAATTGGACAGATGTGATCTTGATTTTTTTCTATCAACAAATAGCATTCAATCGCGGCAATTCTCAGGATGTTTAAACGAAGAACGAATTTGATCACTCGTCTTTAAAGACAAAGCATCAATCGACCAGTCCTGAATATCTTTCTGATAGAGCTTTTCGTAAATATAGGCAAGTGTTCCAACCTTCAGCTTGTTTCCGATAATGCCTTGAGTGAGATAACCCCAGAAATGGTAGTGCAGTCCAGGAACATCGTCCCCTTCAACCAGTCGCTCGAGTTTATACGAAACAACCGAAGATGTTCCACGGTCCACCGTAAGAGCGTCCCCACTCATAATCCATGGGATCACGCCGAGAGCAACTATCGGATCACCATAAATCTCAAGGGCCTTGCTGAAAAGCTTCTCTGGTGTGACGGAAAATTCTTTCTGTTCAAGTATCCATAAAAAAAGCGGGGTACTAAAAAGATTGTACTTCTCTGACTCAACAGTAAACTCGCTGAACTTCTTGTGCTTCGGATTGCCGATGGCAAGAGTATAAGGCTTTTTCACATTCCCTTTCTGCATGATCGGCTGACCATTGTTATCAAGGTAGGGAAAAGTTAAAAGAGGAATACTCGAACGATGATCCTGAATCTGCTGACGAAGATTTTCCTCGTTACGAAGACTAAATCTTTTTGTTTCTCCGTTTAAGTAAGCGACCTGCCGAAGACGAGCTAAATGAATGAAAGATGTATAAGAGTTATCTGCCGGCCCTTCAAGCTTCAGCTCTGGGTTCCCAAAAAGGATGAAGGCATTTTGAAGATAATACTCTGACCGGTCCATGGGAAAACCCGGGAAACCAGTAAGCTTCGAAACAATATCCGGAAGCGAGATTCCCGCAGGAATCGGATAAGCATCCACCCAGGGGTTAATTTCAGTTCGTAAAAGATCAAGGATCTGCCCGCGGAAGTCATGAAGGGTTTTATCCGGATAAGCAATCTTGATCGATTTAGCGACCTGACAGGCAAATTTATTCATCCGCTCTTTCGTGAAGTAGATCTCATTGGCGAATGACGACAAACTTACCGACAGGGCCAGGATAGAGAGGATTGCTTTTCTCATAATTATCTCATCGACTTTATTTCTTCAGTCAGAGCACTGATGATGGGTTGAACCTGATCTTTAATGAGATTGACTGCCATTGGCCCTAGGGCCCGGGAATATCTGTCACCCGTAATAATCAAAGACTTTACCTGAGCAGTTAATTTTGAATCAGAATCTTCCCGCACACAAATCTGCGCCTGCAGTTCATCCACGTTATTTGTCACTAACGGGTCTGACGATTCGAAATGCATCCGCAAGCTGTAGCACCCATGACCTGTATCGTGCGAATCTAGTATTCCATGGACGTAGACTGACTTTGAAATGACGAGAACTGTTTTCGTAGCGGTGAAGCTGACTTCGTTTCCGGCCACCCGCTTATTGCTGATTTTTACTCCAACCGGGCGATAGCGGCGGAGGAGATTTTCGGGCTGTAAAACGACCTGTTCAAATTTTGAGAGTACATGAGCGGCACTCACCGAAAAGTTTATGGGTGAAAGCGGGATGCTTTGTCTCGCAAACACAGAGGGAGAGAGCATAAGCACTATAGATAGAAAGATTGTTTTCATAGGCCTATTAAAGCCGATTTTCAGATGGAGAGGTCGCGGGCCTGCACGTTTTATAGAGGTGTCTAATTTTTAATCACTGTACCTACATTTAATTTCAGCTCTTTAACAACCTCCGCCAATGCCGAGCACAGGAGCTTTCTCCTTAACATTCCCATCGGCTTCGCTACAATTGAGCGGTCAATTCAAAAGGTAGGATAACAATGAAATCAGTATTTAACTTCTTGGTCGTCCTCTTCACTATCTTCGCTTATGGCTGCGCTTCTGAGTCGAACCAGGCGGTCAAAGTAGAAAAATCTCAATCAGAAACAACGTCCTCAAATTACGACGGGAAAAGGCATCCCATCATGGTGGGGAAATTCGATAACCGTTCGGGTTTCATGCGCGGAATTTTTGTCGATGGCCCGGACCGTCTTTCCAGTCAGGCAAAGTCAATCCTCATCGGACATTTACAACGTACGGGGCGCTTCTCCGTTCTGGATCGTGACAACATGGATGAGATCTCTGGCGAAGCAAAAATCTCGAAGAAGAAACAAAATCTCAAAGGTGCTGACTTCACCATCACCGGCGACATCGCCGAATTCGGCCGCAAGGAAACCGGCGACCGTCAACTTTGGGGAGTTCTGGGGAGCGGAAAAAAACAAGTCGCATATTCAAAAGTGGTTTTGAACGTTGTCGATGTCGAAACGTCCGAAGTCGTTTATTCGGTATCGGGGGCGGGTGAGTACATGCTCAGTAACCGCGAAGTGATTGGCTTCGGTGGAACTGCTTCCTATGATTCAACTCTCAACGGAAAAGTTCTGGATCTTGCGATGAGAGAAGCGATTGATCGTCTGGTCGAGGGAATGGAAAAGAAAAAATGGGCCGCAAATAAATAAATGAAAAAATCTTTTCTTCTGCTTCTTCTTCTTGTTTTCGGGAGCTGTGCCTCGAACTCCATTTATTACTGGGGTCACTATCAGGATCTTCTCTATGATCAATACAGTACGCCGGGGAAATCCACGCCTGAGATTCAGGT
>JBKJNQ010000236.1:0-14673 GCA_046593575.1 Bacteriovoracaceae bacterium | reverse complement strand
AGGAAATTCTGGCAAATGGAGCTGGGCCTAAAATATTAGCGAAGCTTTTATCCCTGATTCTTGATCGTCCAACTAAGGAGATCTACTCTTCTTTGACTAGGCAAAACAAGGACTAGGGAATCTGCTTTGAGTTCTTTGAAGGTAACCTTAAAATAGTCAGATGAAGATTCAAGTTCTTGGAGGACACGGCGGTCTTGCCCGTGGTTTTTCCACTACCTCATTCCTGATTGATGACATCCTGTTGATGGATGCCGGAGCTGTGGCCGGTGCTCTACCGATTGAAGACCAATGTAAAATTGAACACATTCTTATTTCTCACTGTCATCTCGATCATATTAAAGATCTCGCTTTTATTTGTGATAATTGTTTTGGTTTAAAAAATGCTCCGTTCCAGGTTCATACTCATCACACTGTGAAGCAGATTATTTTTGATCACTTGTTAAATGATGTGATCTGGCCGGATTTTTCAAAGATTCCTTCGGTAGATAAACCCACAATTAAAATCAACGGAATTGAGCCTGAGCATACTTTCAGAGTAGGGGGATTTGAGATCACTCCAGTGCCAGTGAATCATCCGCTCGATGCTATGGGATACATTATCGAAAAAGATAACGTCGCCATACTTTTTACTCTTGATACCGGGCCAACAGAAAGAATCTGGGAGCTCTCGTCGAAGTTTCGCAACCTGAAGGCGATTTTCACTGAAGTGAGTTTTCCTAATCGTCTGCAGAAAGTTGCGGACATGTCCGATCACCACACGCCCCAGACGATAGCGAAAGAAATAGCCAAGATGCCGAAAGATATTCCCATCATCCTCACTCATCTCAAACCGAATTATCGCGAAGAGATTCTCTCTGAAATGAAAGCTCTCAACCTCACGCGCGTGAAAATTCTCGAGAAAGACGGACAATTTTTTAATTTTTAGCGAATGCCTCTGAAGACCGCATCACTTGGTCCACCACGAGTCGGGCCCATCTGCTGAGGCATCTGAGGACCCATGAAACCGTTGTTGTTTCTTGGGACTACCGGAGCAACTACAGCTGCGTCTTTTTTTGGAACATTCTCACATTTTGAATCAACGATTGAATTATCACTGCTCTTGATTAGACGAATACAGATCTTATAATCCTTACTCGCAAGGCGAGGTGCCTCGGTCGAGAATTTCGTACTGAGAGAAGTTATCGCTGTTTGTCCCGCGGCGAAACTTGTTCCCGTCGGTGCTGGCGCCGGGACAGCATCTGCAGCAGGAGGGGGAGGATTAGGTGTTGCTGGCGTTGCTGGTGTTGCTGGCGTTGCCGGAGTTGCTGGATCATCAGCGCCAACATTTGAGAGACCGACATTCGAAGTTGGATTTGCAGCAGTCGCTAATGGTGGGTCAGTGAACGTTATTGCCCCAAGGGCCTCGCCCTCGCTGTACCAGGTGTAGGTATAGCCAGAAACATTTTCTGTCCCATTATTAATTTTAGCGTCGTAGGTTCCTTTGTCAGCACTGAGGCTTCTGCGAGTGAGATTAAGCGTGGGTACAGAAGTTTCTGGCGTAGGTGCATCTGGAGTAGGTTCGGCACAAACACCCTGATCATTACGAGTCTGAGGAGGAACGCATTTTGCGACACACGTAATATTAGGCAGAATTCGCTCTTGAGTCGTACTACATGGATCCAGACATTGATTGTTCACTGTTTCTTTCGGAGGAGCACAGGCCGGAGTATCTGTAGTTGGAGGCTGAACATCTGTTCCTGGCGTTGCTCCACCAGTGACAATCGCCGCACATGCTGTACCAGCGGGAGGAGTCGTTCCATCGGGACATTTACAATCAGTCTGTCCTGCTGGTCGTGATTGTCCATCGGGACAAGCAGCAGGTGCAACTATGATCGCTGGCGTTGGTTGAGTTAAGCAAATCGCCTGGTAATCCGGGCGACTGACAAATTGATCAACAATCGGACGATAAGCATCTTCAAAATTACTTTGACCTATCTGCTGCGCGTTCAATGATGTTTTTATATTTTCAAGGAAGGATAGCTGGTTTGAATTTAGGATATGCATCTGAGTCGGACATTGGGGACCGAACTCAGCAAGCATCCGGAGAATGGAATAGCAGGTGCGGTGAGGTCTCATGTAAGCATGATAAGTGTTCGCGATTTGCGGAGTATTTGCCTCACAAGCGCAAGTCTTGATCATGAATTCAAAAGTGTTTTTGGCATTTATGGGATTCTGAATAATCCCATCAATGATATTCTGAATTCGCGCACTCTTCGTACTTCCACCGGGAGTATCAGCGAGGGCCAGCTGCATGCAGGCCCGTGAGGAATTGTCTGAAGCAAAAGGACCTGTTCCACCTGCTCTTCCTGCGGGCACGCAGAAGAGGGAATGTGCCCGGACGTCTTTGAAACCGAAGATGGCCGGATTACAAGTGATGGTGTCTCTTCCTGTGCAACCAGTTTCACCTTGAAAACTGTTTCTGACTTCAGGAGCACTCGCTGCTGAAGGATGCGTACATAAATTATCAGCACCTCCAACTGTCGAAATCCATCCGCCATAAAGACAGCGATTTCTCTGACGAAGGACACCACTCAGATCACTGAGAAATTGTCCGTATCTTATGCGTCTGGTATCGGCCTGTGCCTCCTCGATAATGAAGGAGGAAAACTTCCGCATGATTTCTGTGTAGCGACGATAGCGATCTGAATTAAAGCCGGCAGTTTTCGTTTCGTGTTTGTAGCGGCCTTCAATTTCTACGATGAGCTCCATCATTCCGATCACGATTTGTTTCTGTTCAGCTTTAGGAAGGTGAACAAATTGCTCGTGCGACATGAGTGAGGCCGCCGACACGGGCCTCATAAGCATAAAGAGAACAGCAAAGATGATAGTCTTCAACATAGTTTGACCTATCGTCTTGTCGGCATATTTGGGATTCATCTTGATCAGAATAATCGATAAAACCGGTCGGACAGAAAACTCATAAGTAATGACTCCTTGTAGAATTGAAAATCAGGTACTTAGCGTCTCCCGCGACAGAGTTTTTGACGGGCGTTCAGCCTCGAATTGCTGGCATTTTCCTTCTCAAAAGGGGGTGCGTTGTCTAGAATGGAAAAAAATTCAGGATGGTTATTCATGGGTTGGTTTCATCAGGTCAAGAACCCGAAGCTTAAAAACGTAAAGAAGCTCGCTTCCAATACGCCAGTAGGCCTCTGGAAAAAATGTAATCAGTGTGGGGAAATTCTCCAGGCCGAAAAACTCGAAGAGAACATGAACGTGTGTCCTCTTTGTGATTATCATTACCGCATCTCTGCTTACGAGCGGATCGCAGTGATGACCGATGAAAATAGCTTTGAAGAAATCAGTCCTGATCTCATTTCCAATAATCCACTCCAGTTTCAGGACAAGATGCCTTACGTCGCCCGCCTTCAGGCCGCGATCAAAACAACAGGTATCAAAGACTCGACTGTTTGTGGAACTGCAACCATTGATGGAAAACCTGTATCACTTGCTGTGATGGATTTCCGTTTCATGGGTGGGTCGATGGGTGTTGTTACCGGAGAAAAAATTGCTCTGGCGATGGATATTGGTTACGAGAAAAAAATTCCGGTGATTGTGGTTTCATGTTCAGGGGGAGCACGCATGCAGGAAGGAATTCTTTCTCTCATGCAACTTGCAAAAACTTCTGCCTCTCGTTCACGCCTTAAGGCCGCGAACATTCCCTATATTTCTCTTCTTACTGATCCGACCACTGGTGGTTGTGCTGCCAGCTTCTCCATGCAAGGAGACATCAATATCACAGAGCCGAGAGCACTCATTGGTTTTGCGGGTCCGCGCGTGATTGAGCAATCCATCCGGCAAACCCTTCCAGAAGGATTTCAGCGTTCAGAATTTCTGAAAGACCACGGCTTCATTGACCGGATCATTCACCGGAAAGAGCTGAAGAAAGAACTCTCTTTCTTTATGACTATGTTCACTGCCTGATATGATCTCCTCCCTGACTGAGTGGCTCATAGTCAACTATGGACGGGAGGAGATGAAAAAAGAAGCAGGCCTCTCGCGTATCCGCGAGGCACTCGCAGATATACTTCCCGATCTCTCCAGAAAAAAAATCATCACCATTGCAGGCACGAACGGCAAAGGGGAGACGACTCTTTGGTTGTCACATCATCTTGGGTCACGCACTCACTGCACCTGGATTTCTCCCCACGTTGAGCGAATCACGGAAAGATTCAGAGATGAGAACGGTGAAATTTCTGAAGAGGATCTGAAACACCTCATCTTAAAATGCCATGGGACAGTTTTGGAGAAAGGGTACAGCCTCTCGTATTACGAGTTTTTATTTTTTGTTTTCTGCCATTGGGCCCGTCAAAAATCTCCCGAAATTCTCCTTCTGGAAGTGGGTCTCGGGGGAAGACTCGATGCTGTGAATATTTTTGATGCTGATCTTGTTCTTCTTCCCTCAATATCCCGTGATCATCAGGAATTCCTCGGTAAAAGATATGATCAGATCCTGCAGGAAAAGCTGGGACTTCTCCGTCCGAAAACCACACTCATCCATTTTCTTTCTTTCGATTATCTGAAAGAGAGGACTCAAAAGACAGCTCTTTTGGTAGGGGCAAAAAACATTGAACTCGGTCGCTGGAATCTCGCTCGGCCGTGGGAATTTTCCGTACGGAATCAGCTCTTGGCGCGTGCCGCATTTCTTCTGATGACGGGAACGAATGCGGAAAACCTCAAAGAAGAGCTGGAAAAGTTCCGTCCCGGAGCGCATTTTCTCGAGAATCGGGGAGAAAACATTTCATCTCAAGGAGAATGGATTTTTTATGGCTCTCACAATGTCGATGGAGTGAGGAATCTTATTCAATTTTTACAATGCGGGAATTATAATTTTACCAGACCTCCCTATGACACTGTCCTGGTCGCCTTCTCCAGAAGGGACCAAAATGATCTTCGCACAATGCTAAAGATGTTAAGTGGGTCGGGATTGGGAAAAATAATTGTAACCAGTTTTCCTCATCCTAAGGCCATGGATCCGGCCGTGATGGAAAAGCTCGCAGGCCTTGAAGGAATTAATTTTGTTCATGATGTTGAGGCCTATATTCAGAATTCAAAAGACGGTGCCCGTACTCTGGTTACTGGTTCTTATTATTTCCTGGGTCACATTAAGTCCCTCCTTCGCCGCCGATAATCCCCAGCTAACTTTCGGCGACAAACTTTCTATCTTCTCAGATAAGGCCTATCGAAAAAATAACGGAAAATATTTCGAGGCCGTAGGTAACGTCATCATCATCAGCCAGAAAGATACTATCTATGGAGAACTCGCAAGCCTTGATCAGGAAACCATGATGGTGAAGATCGAGGGAAATGTCCGCGTGATCACCAAGGACATGACTCTCTACGGATCGCATCTTGACTACAACATCACGACCGGAAAGGCCGTGATCAAAAACGCGCGCATCCTCACGTCAGACTTTAACCTCGTCTCAAATCAGCTCGTGCGTTTGGGTGAGAATGAATATCTCGCGGACAATGCAGAGTTCACCACGTGTAAAGACTGCGCTGAATCCTGGTCCGTTTACGGGCAGACGATTCGCGTGCATGTCGGGAAATATGTTGAGATCAAAAATGGTCTCTTCAAGGTTAAAGGTGTCAACGTCATCTACCTGCCGTACATCGTTCTGCCGATTCTTACCAAGCGTAAGACGGGGATGCTCATGTTCACTCCCATCAGCAGAGCTGGTGAGGGGATCGGCGTCCAGCAGCCGGTATTCTGGGCAATTGATGATAATAAAGATGCGACGATCACTCCATCCTTCTGGGGTAAACGCGGATACGGGACTGATCTGCAGTACCGTCAGCGCTTTCGTGATCAGAGCTGGTTTGATTTTAATTCCCGCGTGCTGAATGACTCAATTTACGAACCACTTGAAAGCAATAACGGTCCATCCGGAGTGAACTTTTTCCGCCATTTTACTGAAGTGGAAACGCATCAACAGTGGACACCTAATCTTGGATCACATTTCCGATTCAGTGGCGTTCGTGATCTCGATGTGGTTCGTGATCACGCTGCTTATACTGATCCAAAAATCATCGGCAGTGATTTTGGTTTCAATGGAAAAGCAGACTGGAGAAGGGACACATTTCATTTAGGTGTCGAAGGACAGTATCTTCAAAACCAGTTGTTTAATAAGCCGGTGGAATTTGATCGTTCGTATGTTCAGGTCCTTCCACGAGTTTCTCTTTCAAGTGTTCCGGTTTCGCTCTATCAGTCAAAAATCCCGATGCTTCAGCATATTTCCACGGGCCTTGATGGTTCCTACAGTCGTTTTCGTCAGGTCGATCAATTCGATTCTCCCTTCTTACGAAATGCTGACCGCGTGTCGGTTCAGCCTTATGTGAACTGGAATCTCTTCACATGGGGTCCTGTCAGCATGAAGACCCGCTATATGTATGATCAGCAGATTTATACTTTTGATGATCATCGCCAGCCGGGAGCGGGGAAGAATGCGGGACTAGTAAAAACAGAAATCAGTTTCACGATGGACAAAATTCTGGGCCTTGCCTTTGAAGAGCGCGTACCCCTGAAATATATTTCTGACTCTGATCTTAAGCGGCTGCGTGAAAATAAAGAGCAAGGTTTAAGTCCCATCCAGAAAACGGAAAAGGATAACCGACTGGTAGGCGATATGCCGAGATTTGAATCGGAGCTTGCTCAGGAGTCACTCCTACTGACCAGAAATGGCTATCGTCATTCTCAGGAATACAAATTTCTTCATCATTACATTGCTTCTGATAATACCTACGGAAATAAACAATTCATTAATCAGATTAAAGACGGCCAGGCCGGTTGGTTTGATTATGAAGATGCGATTCGTTCCCAGGAATTTAAGTTCGGTTCCAATGCTACCAGAACGATTATTCCTCCAAGAAACACTCTGGAATTTCAGTGGAACAATTCTCTGATCCGCAAATCGCCAAAATCCTTTAACTATCTGGTGGATGATAAATATCTCCGGGATAACTTCACTTATCAGAAAATAGGATACTTCAACGTTTCTCAGGGCTACATGCTGGATCATTCAGACAATGCCAATCTTGAAGAGCGACTCACGCGCTTACAGGTCGAAACAGGATACACGGCCCTCAGATGGAACGTCAGTCTGAATGAATATTACTTTCACAATGAGAAAGAAAATATTTTTACACTTGCCGGTAACCGGCGCTTTGAATATTTGAACGTCTTTTCGTCATACAACTACAATTCGTTTGGAAAAAAGCTTAATTCGATTGTTTACGGCGGACAGGTGAGACCGACAGATATCCTGGGTCTTGCCATGTCCAAGCAGGAAGATTTAGAGGCCAAGAAAAACATCAACACGACTTATTCCATCGATCTCATGCCGAATAATAACTGCTGGATTCTGAATTTTAGTTACACGCAGACTCTGAACTACGAACGTTTCTCACTAGGAGTCATGTTTAACTTTGGTGACGATCGATTTGAGCGCATGAGAAATGATTACTTCGCAGTGAAGAGAATATGAAAGAGGCGACTTTCATTGACTTCGATGACAGCTTCTCCTGGAATGTGATTCAGGAACTTGAGACTGCAGGATTCAGTGTTAAAGTTCTTCACTGGATGGATTTTGAAACTGCTCCTGACAAGGGTCTACTGGTTCTGGGTCCGGGACCCGGTCATCCGGATGATTACCAGAGAATATTTCCCCTTATTGAAGAATGGTTGAATAAGAAAAAACCATTCTTTGGTCTTTGCCTTGGTCATCAGATCTTCTGGAGGATCAGAGGGGAGAGTGTCTACCGTTCCAAAGAGCCCATGCATGGTCAGAGAGTCGAGCTGGAACTTTCTTCCTCCTGGCAGGAATGGCTGAAACTCCCGGAGAAAATCAAAGTCCAGAGGTACAATTCTCTGTCTGTTCTTGAAGATGTATCAACCCGGAATCCCGATGTCATAAATCTGCTGAAAGACGGAGAGGTGATGATGAGCCGAAATTCTCACGTGATAACGTACCAGTTTCATCCGGAATCAGTGGGAACAAGTTTCCGTCAGGCGTTTTTCCGTCCTCTGAACGGCATTTTTGTATAATGATCTGATGAAAGGTCTCCTCGTTCACGGTTGCTTTGATAAGACGACATTTTCGACCCTACTTTCTCTCGGCGTTCAGAGCTTTGCTTTTGATCTCAGGGCAAGAAGTGCTAACCTCATTCCCTTTCGTGATCTGCACGAGCTTCTGAAAGTTTCTCCAAAAACAGAAACCATTCTCATGTTCGCCAACGACACGCGTGAAACAATTCTCTCATCGCTCGATCTCGTAAAAAAAGATCATCAGAACCTCATCCTGGAATTCCGCGACAACCAAAAAGCCGAGTTCTACGAATCAGTGGGAGTTCCGTATCTCTGGACCTTTTGTCCTGAAGGCGATTGGCGAAATATTCTGACGAGTGACAACTGCAGGGGAGTTCTTCTTCCTCTTAGTTTTCAGGACATTTATCATTCACTACCCTTACTCTGGACTTTGATTGAAGAGAATCATCTGCGTGTTTATTTGCACGCCGATAATTTTTCCGAGACCGATTTCTTTCTTGGGCATGAAAATATTCTGGCAAGTGTTGATCTGGCAGCAGATGTGCAGACCTCGTACCGCACTGTCGATCAGTCAAAACTCAGGACGATGAAGCTTTGGAGAAAAACAAATGAGAGTACTGCTGGCCAATGATGACGGTGTGACAGCACCGGGCATTAGAGCTCTTTATCACGCGCTTCGTGATTCCTATCACACGACAATCATTGCTCCTCTTGAGGAGCGTTCTACGACGGGCCATAGTTTGAGTCTCGACAAACCTCTGCGTCTTGAGCGCCTCGAAGAGAACATCTATGGTTGTAGCGGTTTTCCTGCTGACTGCGTTCTCATGGGTGTGGGTCATGTGATGAAGGACAATCGTCCAGATGTTGTTGTCTCTGGAATTAATCGCGGCGCAAATCTCGGTCAGGATCTTTACTATTCAGGAACTGTGGCAGCTGCACGTGAAGCTGCTTTTCATAAAGTCCCCGCAATCGCAGTCAGCCTCGTCTTCGGAAAAGTGAATGAGAAACATCATTATGAAACAGCAGCGATGTTTATTAAAATGTGTCTCGAGGCCGGTCTCCATAAATGTATTTCGCCGATGACCTTGCTGAATGTGAATGTTCCGGATTTACCTATGAGTGAAATCCGCGGCGTGAAGCTTACTGAAGTTGGTTTTCGTCGATACTCTGAAGAAATCCATGCTAGAATGGACATGCGAGGCAGAGAGTATTTCTGGATCGCCGGACATTATGAAGGATTTCTTCATAACTCTGAGTCAGACTGCCACGTGATTTCTGAAAATATGATAGCCATTACTCCCCATTCTTTGATTGGGGGGATGGAGCAGGACAAGAAAGTACTCGCTCCTTTGATAGAGAGTTTGAATGCAAAGATTTGTTCTTAGTCTTATTCTCGGTCTCCTTTTGACTTCTTCCTGCGGAACTATGCGGAGTGGTCAGTACGTCTACGTTGAAAAATCCGGTGAGATGGCGAAAGTCGCCAAGCGCTACGGTGTTACTGTCGAAGAACTGAAAAATGCAAATCCCAACAAATCTTTTAACGGCAATGAATGGCTCTTCGTACCTTCTAAAGTTGGTATCGCTTATCTCTTAAGAGATACTTATGTCGTGGAAGATTACGGTCATCTCGGTACCGGAAGATTCATGTGGCCAGTGCCGAACTTCTACAAAGTCTCATCGAGCTTCGGTCCTCGCGGACGTCGCCATCATGACGGTATTGATATCCCGGCGCCTAAGGGAACACCGATTGTCGCGGTCGACAGCGGAGTCGTGATTTATTCTGATAATGGAATCCGCGGTTACGGAAACATGATTGTTCTTTCTCACGGCGATGATGTGTTCACCGTTTACGCTCACAACACAAAAAACAAAGTGGATAAGGGCGAGAAAGTGAAGAAGGGTGAGACGATTGCACTCGTGGGTAACACCGGCCGCTCAACAGGGCCGCATCTTCATTTCGAAATCCGCGTAAAATCCCAGAAAAGAAATCCTGCCCAGTATCTTACAAAAAAAGATAATTAGTCTTAGCTTTTCTTCACACCAAATTTATCCAGAAGCTTGAGGTACATGATCGCGGTGTTTTTCGCGTCCTCTAGGGCCGTGTGGGCAACTTCTCCCATCCCAAGATGATTCATAAGATTGGTGCCTGAATCCATGCCCTGAGGAAGATTTCCCAGGTCTACCATGCCATAACCGATGCTTGAGAGATCAAGAATCCGGTGATGAAAATACCTGCGCATAAATTCCCAGCCCAGATCACGATTCATGAAAGGAAGATCAATGGCATTCATCGACTTACCAAACAGGACAATCTTTTGCGTCTGGAAATAGTTGCGGACTTCCGGGCTTTCCAGATAAGTCTGGAGCCAAACTTTGAACTCCGTAAGCATGAGGCCTTCGGAATGTGCTTTCCGGATGATCTTTTCATTATGATCGCGAACCCACGGATCAAGTGTGGGTTTGAGATCTTCGAAAGATGGACAGTGAATGTAAACGGAGCGTGCCAAAGGTTCTTCCAGTCGGCGGAATTGAGTGTCGAAGGGAATCATGGCGAATTCGATGATCTGGCAATTTTCACCCAAACCCGTCGCTTCTAAATCGATACTGAGATATTTCATCGAGAACTCCTCACTCCATTCTAGGAGTGAGGAGTTGCTCAATCAAGGTCAATTACTGGATATTCGCGGTCATTGGGCAGTGATCGGATACTGACTCATAGAGAATACCAAGTTCAGTTGCAGGAACTTCGCGGCAGTTGACTTTTTTACAGTGGCCAGATGGTTCGGCCTTCGCCTGCTTCTTCATAAGTCCAGGAGTCACAACGACGTGATCAAGAAGTGAAGGAGTTTCGATCCCATCATCTGTTCCGCCCCAGTAGTAAGCTGAGCAAGCGGCCGTAGCAGCAAGATCAGTCATCCCGAGATCAGAAACCATTTTAGAGAAGAATTTATAGTCACTTCCACGATTGAGATATTCCGTCGTGTTCATGTCACCAGCAATCGAGAAATCTTTCACGCCGGTTTTTTCACGAAGCTCGTTCACAGTGTTCTTGATGATTTCAAATTGCATCTGTCTCTTGGATAGAGAGCTGGCATCTGCTCCTGCTTTCAGGTGAGCAGTGAGAGCGTAATATTTCTGGCCGGTGGCCTTAATCTTAAAGAGAGCAATAGCGAGAGGGCGGGCTCCTGAATCACAAGCTCCTGGTCTGCCCGGCTCAGAGATTGTGAGATCTTCATTAAAGCTCAAAAGTTCAACTGTACTTGGGTTATAGACGAAACCCAGGTGCTGTCCGTGAGCGCCTCCACAACGTGAGATAGCAACTTCATAGCCCGGAACTTTCGTGGCGATCATTTTTTCAAACTCGGCCGTATTATTCACTTCTTCAACTGAAAGGACATCGAACTTAAGTGAGTTAAGAAGAATGGAGAGTTCCTGCTTATTCGTCTTAATCCGAGCGCGCTCATCATAGTCGAAGTTCCTGATGTTGTAGGCGCCGATCGTGAGGGCCTTAGCATTGAGAGTGAAGAGAACGAAAAGGAGGACGAGCGAGTTCTTCATGAAGTCCTTTAAGTATTAGCCTGGGTTAAGGCATTAAGTAGTAAAACTAATAGTTGGTTGGGCATGAATTTACCCAAGGAATCTTAAGGTCGACAAGTAAAAACTTTGTAATTTTTACCACCTACTTGTAAATAGCTCTATGCGTTAGCGCTCTTCGTCTCAATAAGAATTCATGTTTTGACATCTAAGGTCGATGTATGGTTTTTATGCCTCATTCAAAACCTAAGGGGGATGCAATGGGGTTGAATAGGACGCTTGTTTTTGGTCTTACGATGTTGGCCAGCACGTCATGGGGAACAACTCATGCTCCTTATGATAACTCGAAGTACATGACCATTACTCAGGTTGTGGTGAGTGAAATCTCTCACGATGTGATTCTCGATCAGTCAGTCCAGAAGACTGTCAGCGAGGCCTACATTGATCAGGCAGCTCCCTCCCGCATCGAAACAGCCGGCAAGGTGATCAGCACCGCCCGCGATCTCGTTGCCCTCGGAGAAGATATTTATCGCCTGGTTTCTCACGGGAAACCAAACGTCACGACCTCGTATGATCCTATTTCGGTCATTCCTAAACTCAATGGCGCACCAGTCGACATTCTCGATACTGAATTATGGTCTATGCCTACGAAGAGAACGTACGCGATGACTTTGAAGAACGCTTACAATATTGATGTGATCACTTTCCGTTACTCAATCATTTTCTCGTACAACGGCTCTTATAACGGAAAAGGTGCCTTCATCACGGCCGCTCAGATTCAACCGGAATATGTTAACGTCCTGTGGGGATTTGATTTTTCTGCCACCATGAAACTCGGTGGAATTCAGAATCAGGGAACAAGAGACAATCCGATCGCTGGCGCCACACTTCTGATGCAATATACGTCTTCCAATGTGATTAACTCCCGCACTTATGTGGATAGTTACTTCATCACTGGTCGCGGCGGATTCAGAAAACTCTAAAGATAAGACAATTCAATGACCCCATCAGACTGGCGCTCGAGGAATTCTTCGAGTGTCATCTGGCAGGTAAGCCAGCCGTTTTGAATCTCACATTTTTTGCAAACACCTTCCCCGTCACAGCTTGAAGCAATCGTGATTTCTTTCTCCCTTAAGAGATGGAGGAGATCTTTTTTTAAATCTTCATTTTCAAATTGAAGAATGGTCTGTCGTCCGGAGGCGAGGCCTTTGACAATTACCTGCACACAAAGGCCCCGGGATTACGATCATCGATGATGAAGCGGCCGTTCCCGTTCAAAGATGAGTAAGACCAGATGTTGCCGAGTTTTTCAGCATTATAAATGGGAAGATTGAGCTTCAGGAGATTTTCAATCTGATCGCCGCGACTTCTTTCAGATTCAATGATGAGCCTCACCGGATCGGAAAGAAAAAGATGCCGCGAATGTCGGATTAGGCGATCAATTTCAGCGATCGTCTGGCTTTTCGGTAGCCCATACCTCACCAGGTGAAACAAGTGCTGACCCGGATCGCGGCTTTGATTGGAGAAGGCCCAGATACGGTTGCTATCGTTTTCAATCACACAAACGGCAGAGCTTCTGACCTTGGATTCACCCTTGAAGAGGGGAGAGTTTCCAAGCGGCAAGACCTTATCAATTTTCTGGGAACTGGAGGCCATGAAAGCACTCTTATCGCGAGAAAGACCGAAGAGATTCGCGACCGGGATGACCTTATCAATGAGAAAGATGGAATTATCGTAGAGATTGAAATCGTAATTACATTTTCCATTCTGCCCCTTATTCGTCACAAAGGGAGTCAGATAAGTATTGATGACGATTTTCTGGTTCTTCTCAGCTTTGCGGTAGGCGCGGATGATCTCCGTGAAATTTACGTGAGGTGTAGTTTCATCTTCTTTCAGAATTTCATTACCGCGGAAGTAATAAGACTGGAGAATGGGGTCTGATTTAATTTCTTCCTGGTGCTCGATAAGAAATCCTTCCAGATCTTTTCCGAGCTTCAGTTTCTTCCCGAGGGATGCCTCAAGAGTCCGTGCGTAACTTTCAAGTGTGGTTTTCTTCCCGAACTTCCTGAGGATCCACTCGATGCCGTAGAAATAGGGGTACTGTTCATCAGGATTTTCTGAGAAAAAATCAAAGTAAAAACTTTTCTCTTCATGCTGAATCAAAACCTGAAGCCTTGAGGTTGCTGATGATTGATCGGGCCGGATGGAAAGCTGAAGGAGACTCCATAAGGCAAAATGATCGAAGAAGTCGAGCTTTCCAAAATCCTTCTGGGCCATATCCAGGTAGGCATTCTGAGAAAGTTCATTGGTGCCAACAAGTTGAATATTGAATTTTTTATCGAGAGAGCAATACGAAGCCTTACCCGGGCCTCTTTCAATTTTGTCTTCTTTCACCAGCGGCGTATCAATGCGCGAGATAAAAAATGAACAGGATGAGAGAAGAAGAAAAACGAAAAACTTAAGCATCTGCATCCTCATCGAGAACGATGTCCGGTGATGAGTGCGAATGAGCGAGCTTGAATTTTTCCTGAATATCCAGACCTTCATCGGTAGCAAAAACTTTTTTATCGCGGGCCTTGATTGTACAAACAATAAAGAGTCCGGAATTGTCATCACCACCAACCGGATGCGCCGACAGGTTCACGAGGTCGAAGCCTGAAGTAAGAATTCCCTGCATGATTTTATCGAATTCTCTTTCACGGTAACCAGTTTTCCGATGAGGCGGGGCCGGAATATAGTACGTGAAGGTCTTTACCAGATTAATTTTTTTGCTTGAGCTTGCTCGTCGGGTACTCATCTTCTTCACTCCACTAATCTCTGTTTTCCATCATTTAAACATAAGCACTTCTGTTTTGTAAGTCTGAGAGAGGGAAATAGTGAGCTTCTCCCTCACGAGTTTTAAATAAGAATGCTTGGAAAAACTTTCCTACCTATATTTTTCTTTGTCCGAAAAAAAGATTGGGTATAATGATTGTAAGATGTGACAGGATGTCACTCTCAAAGGCAAGATGCCGAAAAGAAGGGAGCCAAGCAGGGGCTCCCTTTTTTTATGTCCT
>JBKJNQ010000179.1:0-4579 GCA_046593575.1 Bacteriovoracaceae bacterium | reverse complement strand
GCTCCTGAAGCCTGGGAAGGCGAAGATAAGAAACCGGGAACAAAGTTTGAGCTTCCGGCCGATCCATTTGGTGAAGGCAGAAAAGCTGAAGCGATTGAAAAAGGTAAGCGCGCTTATCACATCACGGCATCATGTATCCAGTGTCACCGCGGTTATGAAACCAAGGCCGATATTTCTGGATACAATAAAGAGATCAACAAAGTTGCACTCAAGAATGATGAATTTGCCGCTGATCTCTATGAACTGAAACTGCAGGATAGCGACTACGGTTATAAGACCGTGCCACCTGATTACACGTTTCATAAAGTGCGTGTTTCTCACACGACGGAAGATATCGTTCAGCGCCTGATGTACGGTGTGAACGGTTCCGGAATGCCGGGCTGGAAAGATGTTGTGACCGATGAAGAGCTTTGGGCACTTGCGTATTACGTTCAGTCCCTGAAAGATCTCCGGAACAATCCTGCTCGTGAAGAACTCATGAACAAGATCGAGAAGCAGTAAGGAAAATATGGAAGCGACCATGGACTCAAACTTAGTCAGAAAGCCAAACTTCATCGCGAAGCTCGTGGCCTCGAAACTATTCTGGGTTCTTTCGGTTTCCTTTCTCTTTGCTTACCCAGTCACCAAAAGCATGCTTCGCCAGCTCCCCGCCGATCTTCCGGTTTACGGAACTCTTCCGCACTTTCTGTTCGTCGCTGAAAACGGTGAGAACTTCGGAACCGATACGCTGAAGGGAAAAGTGTATGTTGCGAGCTTCATGTTCACGACCTGTACGACTTCATGTCCTCTGCTCCTTACCAAGATTCAGAAAGTTCAGCACCGCATGCGCGGAGTTCTTGATCGCGCGGCAATTGTATCTTTCACAGTCGATCCGGAAACGGACACACCAGACGTGCTCTTTAAAAAAGCGCGCGAGATGAAGGCCAATCCTCATGTGTGGCGATTCGTGAATGGACCGATGTCCGACACTAAAAAGCTTCTCGTTGATGGATTCAAAGTTCCGATGGGTGACAAGGAAATCGCCAATTCCGTGATGGATGTGGCCCATTCTAACAAACTTGTTCTCGTGGATCAGGCGGGCCAGATCCGCGGTTATTATTCGATCGAAGGCGACGGCATCAATCATATGATGATTGACCTGGGACTTCTCATTAATCAAAAGAAGATGAATTAAAGGAGATACTGTGAGTGACGCAAATCATGTAAGCCATCGTCGTGAGTACTACAAAGTTTTTTTCATGCTCACCGCTTTGACGATCATTGAGCTTATTATCCCGAACATGACTCTCTCGAAAATGGCCAAGGGAAGTTCCCTGACCTTCCTCGCTCTCGGTAAGGCCGCGATCGTGGGCTGGTCATATATGCACTTAAAAGACGAAACGAAATGGATGCGCTTTGTTGCTCTCATCCCACTTTCTGCGTTTTTTTACGCAGTTTTTGTCGTCCTCGAATCGATGTATCGTTAATTGAAAGGACCAGATCATGGAACATGTAAAAGCCGACAAGCCAGTATTTCAGTCAGAATCTTCGATCATTAACCACCCGTACCGCTTCCCGAAGAAGTCTTATTTGATGGCGCCCACGTGGTTACTTCTTCTCGTTTTGATCGTTGCGTTCGTCGTTCTTAAGTATTTCATTTATGTTAAAGACGAGAAGCGCCACGGGAAATAATCAATCTGCTTGGTTGTTCCTTCATTTAAACTCAATATGAATTATTCCGGTGGATCGAATAAGCTTTTCCTACAAGGGGGAGCTTATGGCGACCATTATCAATCAGAAAACTCAAGTCCAGCACGTTAGTCAGACCGATTTGGATCTCTACGATTCGGCTGAGATGATTACCGTCGTGACCGGATTTGTGATGATCATTCTTTCTTTCTGGGGACTCATAGATCCGGGCTTCATGGGTCTCGAGCTTTCTCCCATGCACTGTTCAGTCTTAGGAGGCGCGGGTGTGCTTTCCGTCTGGGCGGGACTTTCTTCCGAGGAAAACCGCGAACGCGCTTTCAAGGTGAGTTTTGCTTTAGGGATTTTCTTTCTCGCCAATGTCATCGCGGGCATCATGCTGGGTCAGGCGGTAAAAGACAGATCGATTTTCAATGAAGGAGTGGTGAGAAAAATCGCACCGGGTTTTCTTGAGCTGAAATCCTGGGACCACTTTCTTCACGGAGCACTTGCCGTAGTTTTCTTCCTCGATGCCTATCTGTGCCGGAAGAGAATGAGGTAGTGATTATTTTTTACGGAAGCCGCCAGCTCGGCTTCCGCCGAATCTGTTGCCACTGACCGGGCGATCCTGCTCAGGAGTTGCTTCCGTCACTTTAAGTGCTCTTCCGCCGATATCTTTCCCATGAAGTTTTGACAGAGCGAGCTTCCCTTCTTCATCGGTCGTCATTTCCACGAAACCAAAGCCCTTGGACTGGCCCGTGCCCTTATCCATGACAATTTTCACACTCACAACCTTCCCGTACTGATCGAAGAGTGTTTCGAGGTCTTTGGGGCCAAAAGCATAGGGAAGATTTCCCACGTACAGTCTTTTACTCATACACCGAAGATATACGACTGCTCCTTGAAGGAGAAGGGAGTTTGTGAGATATAACCCACCGTATAAAAGGAATATTTATGAATGAGAAAACTCTGATCCTCGGTAAAGACGCTCCTCTTGAGGACACCATCTCGCGCCTCCGAAATCTTCTTCTGAATTGGGGCTTTGATGTGGAAGAGGCCTCGTGGCTCAATCCCGTTCCGAACGTGTGGTCTGTGCATATTCGTGACCGCTTCTGCCCTTATCTTTTTACGAATGGAAAAGGTACTACGAAAGACGCCGCTCTCGCCTCGGCCCTTGGAGAATTTTTTGAGCGCTTAAACTGCAATTACTTCTTTTCAGATTTTTATCTCGGGCAAACGGTAGCGGAATCAGAATTCGTTCACTACCCACAGGAGAAATGGTTTCCGATCGCAGATATTATGCCGGCGGATCTCATGAATGAAGAACTTTGGAATTATTATGATCCGGAAAGAGAACTTCGGATGGAACAGTTAATTGATACGAACTCCGGAAATCTTGAACGCGGAGTGTGTGCTCTTCCGTATACACGTGTGAAAGACAACAAAACTTTCCACATTCCGATGAACATCATCGGAAATCTTTATGTCTCTAACGGCATGTCGGCCGGGAATACAAAAACAGAGGCCCGGGTTCAGGCGCTCTCGGAAATCTTTGAGCGTTCTGTGAAAAACAGAATTCTCGCCGAAGGGATCTCTCTTCCGGAAATCCCGCAAGAAGTCCTGAACCGTTTTCCGAAAGTCATGGAAGCGATTAGTGAACTTGAATCTCACGGCTACCCGATCATCTGCAAGGACGCCTCCCTTGGAGGAAAATTCCCGGTGATCAACGTGACCTTACTCAATCCTAAAGAAGGAACGGTCTTCGCTTCCTTCGGTGCTCACCCGAAATTTGAAGTCGCTCTTGAAAGAACACTCACGGAACTTCTCCAGGGGCGAAGCCTTGACCAGCTGAATGTCTTCTCACCTCCATCGTTTGAACTAGAAGACGTAAGCGACCATCTAAACCTTGAAGCCCACTTCATTGATTCCAACGGTCTCATTCACTGGAACTTCCTCAAAAAAACGGCAGACTTTGAATTTTCGGACTGGAACTTCGGCGGGAAAACCACTCAGGAAGAATTCGATACCTTGATTGATATTCTCCACAAGATGGAAAAGAGCGTTTACATCATGGACTTCGATCACCTCGGAGTTTACGGCTGCCGGATCCATGTGCCGAGCATGTCGGAAATTTATCAGCCGCACGATCTCGCTTGGGATAACAATAATTCTGCCGCTGACATCCGCGCTGAAATCCTCGGCGTGCATGAACTCACGGCGGATGAACTGATGAGCCTTCACGACCGAATTGAAGAGAAGGGCTTTGATGATATGCTTTTAGTTGCTCACGGAATCGGTGTGATTCCGGATGCGGGAACTCCATTTGCCGCTCTTCGTTTCGGAGAATTCAAAACGATGATCGCTCTGGCGGCTAAGAACCACGAGCTCGCGAAGGCCGGAACAGAATGGTGCCTGCACTTTGCTCCGCTTAATTCTGAAAGTAAGCTTCTGTATCTCTGCCTTGATACTCTCCTTCAGGTGGAAATGGATGATGAGCTGAACGAAAATGAATTCATGCCGAATCTTGAGCGACTGTATGGAAAGGACATGGTCGAAAAGTCCTTAAAACTGATTGGCGGCTTTGAGAAATTCGACGGTCTCTTCGAGTCAGATCTCAATCTTCAGGGCTTTGAGATGCACCAGAAGCTCATTACGAGCTATGAGAAACTCCAGCGTGCTAAAACTGAATGGTGGGAAAAGACCAACCAAAACAGTCGATAAATAATTCCCTATAATATCCGATAAGAGGGTCATGAAATTCATGGCCCTCACCCTTCTTCTTCTTTCCGCATTTGCCTTAGGGCAGGACCAGACTCCCTCCCGAGAAGACACGCTAGGTATTTTCATCGAGCGTATCCTTGGTGACATGGGCACGGGCCCGCGTGTTGGCTGTGATCGTGATGTCAGAAGCACA
>JBKJNQ010000184.1:0-3225 GCA_046593575.1 Bacteriovoracaceae bacterium | reverse complement strand
TACTCATTACGTGTCTTCTGATCAAGAAGGCTATTCTCCATATAAGCGAGAATATCAGTTTCAGAAACGCCCTCTGATTTAAGTGAAAGGAGAGAAATTTCTAATTCTTTTTCTGCGTTTTCTTTAAAGTAAGCATCATTCTGATGCCACTCTACTGACATCTCATATCGGAACTTGTTAAATATTTTAGCAAGTCTATCTGCTTTGTATTTCGCATCAGTTGGTTTGTGTCTCGACCACGTTTCAGCGTGTACACCCTGAGGCATCACCGTCGTGATGAACATCGCGAGGATGAGGAAGAGACTAATTTTCGGTTTCACATTCATTTTTTTTCACCTTTGTTTCGGTTGAAGGATTAGCGTTCGGAAGAAACTAAGGTTGTGCCAAATTAGTGTCAATGAAGTGACTAGCTCGGGCTTCACCACACAAATTGCTGAGTGATGTGACATGAATTCTTCCCTAAGAGGTCAAGTGTTTGAGAAGTTTTAAATTTGAGACTGAGAATTGAATTGCGGACAGGGCCGAGACCCCGGCCAGCGCAGGCCTCTTAACACATAAAATATTTCCTAAAGGGGCCATGAGTGAACTTATCTTCGACAAAAACAAAGGACGCGTGACACAACTTCTTCTCCGGGGGACACTAGACTCATGGATCATTCAATATGTTGGATCCGCAGGGACCTGCGTGTCCACGATCATCATGCTCTTTCAGAGTCTCTCAATGCGGGAACGACCACCGTTGTTTTTGTATTCGACACCCATATTCTTAAGAAATTAGAAGATACTTCCGATCGTCGGATCACTTTCATCCATGAATCCCTTGAGGAAATTGAAAAAGAACTTCAGAAGAAAGGCTCTTCCCTCGTTATCCTTTATGGGAAGCCAGAAGAAGAAATTCCCAAGCTCGCTGAAAAGCTTAAAGTTAAAGCCGTGCACGTGAACCGTGATTACGAACCCTATGCAAAGAAGCGTGACGAAGCCGTAAAGAAAAAACTCGAAAAGTCCGGAATTGATTTCTTTCAATATAAAGACAGTGTGTTTTTTGAAGGCCGGGAAATTCTTAATGGTTCAGACGCTCCTTACAAAGTCTTCACTCCCTACAAGAACAACTGGCTTCACCAGTTTGAATCAACCAGAAAAAGCGTTCCGGACTACGCATGCAATCTGAAAAACCTGAGAAAATTCGAGAACCCGGAAAGTCTCCAGAAGAAAGACTGGTATAAGGAAATTGGATTTAAAAAAAATCCACCCATCCTTACTGGTGGAACTAAAATTGCGCTCAAGCGCCTGGAAGATTTTATCTCGCGCATGAATGATTACAAAGACGCGCGAAACTTCCCTGCTGTTGACGGAACTTCCTCACTTTCGGTTTATATCAGGTTCGGAAACCTTTCCGTACGGGACATGATTAGAGTAGCAATCTCGAAAAGATCCGAAGGTGCCGCAACCTGGCTATCAGAAATTATCTGGCGTGATTTTTATCAGATGATCCTCGATCAGTTTCCTCACGTGGCCGTTGGATCCTTTAAACCTGAATATGATAAAATTGACTTCATCGGACCTGACGCTCATTTTAAAAAGTGGTGCGAAGGTGAGACAGGTTTTCCGATCGTTGATGCTGCCATGAGGTGCTTAAACGAAACGGGCATGATGCATAATCGCTTACGGATGATTGTCGCTTCCTTCTTGGTCAAGATACTTCTCGTGGACTGGCAAAAAGGTGAGAAATATTTTGCTGAAAAGCTTCTGGATTTTGATCTCGCCAGTAACAATGGTGGATGGCAATGGTCATCGAGCTCAGGCTGCGATGCCCAGCCCTACTTCAGGATTTTCAATCCCTATACTCAGAGTGAAAAGTTTGACCCCGAAGGGATATTTATCCGCCAATGGGTTCCGGAATTAATTTCTTTGTCGAATAAAAATATCCACCGTCCGGAAATTGTCGATGGATACCCGTCTCCTATTGTGAGTTACGAGCTAAATCGCTTAAAAGCGTTGAAGATGTATGAGGCCGTGAAAAAGAGTTCCTGAATCATTGCGTCAACCTGTCAAACTTTCTTATTAAACACCTGACAAGTTGTGCAATTTTGGTAGTCTGAACCCATTAATTTTTCATTAAGGGAGATCTTTGTATGATGGCGGCAGCTGTTAATCATTACTTCGGTTCTTCCATCGGAAGAAAGCAATTGGTGGCCACTACCGGTCTACTGTTGTGCGGATTTCTTGTGAGCCACCTCGCCGGAAATTTCTTTCTTCTCGTGGGCCCGAACGCTTTCAACCTTTACGCTCATAAACTCGAAGCACTTGGCGGATTACTATACGTCATTGAGAGCGCACTTGCGGCGATCTTCATTCTTCACCTGGGTTTAGCGATCAAACTCAATATCGAAAACATCAAGGCCCGCGGAGGAGCAAAAAGATATGCTCTGAAAAAAAACACCGGCCGCGGAACAACGTTCATGTCCCAGACTATGCCATGGACCGGACTTATTCTTCTCGTTTTCGTTATCCTCCACATCAAGAATCTCAAGCTTGGAACTTACTATCCTTACGTCCTTGGTGGTGTTGAGATGCGCGACCTTCATCGTACAACGATGGAATATTTCCGGAGTGCCGGGGCGACTGCATGGTACGTGGTTGCGATGATCGCTGCTGCTCTTCACACGTCTCACGGATTTGCTTCTGCGTTTCAGTCTATGGGCTGGAATCACGGAAAATATTTTAAGAACGTTAAACGTCTTGGTTATCTCTATGCGGTTGCTGTCAGCGGAGGCTTTGCCTTTCTCGCTGTATGGTGCCACTTGAAGGGAGCTTAATATGACTATTAATCTTGATCCAAAAATTCCCCAAGGCCCGCTCCAGCAAAAATGGGAGAAGCATAAGTTTGATTCCAAGCTCATCAATCCTGCGAACAAAAGAAAGTTCACGGTCATCGTAGTAGGTACGGGACTTGCCGGTGGGTCTGCCGCTGCGACGCTGGCCGAACTTGGTTACAATGTTCTTTCATTTTGTATTCAGGATTCTCCCCGCCGCGCTCACTCGATCGCAGCTCAGGGTGGTATCAACGGAGCGAAGAACTACCCCAATGATGGCGACTCGGTAAAAAGACTTTTCTACGACACCATTAAAGGTGGAGACTACCGCTCACGTGAGGCCAACGTTTATCGTCTGGCAGAAGTTTCAAATAACATTATCGATCAGATGGTTTCTCAAGGTGTTCCTTTC
>JBKJNQ010000111.1:0-12534 GCA_046593575.1 Bacteriovoracaceae bacterium | reverse complement strand
TCCGTTACGATAGTTCAGCATGATTGAGACAAAACCGTGCATGAACTCGTGATAAATAATTGTTGGATCCTGGACCAGGAAAAAATTCGTCACACTTGTATCGGAGCCAAAGCACAGAGCTGTGTCTGCTGGACGAAAGCGGGCGTTTTTTTCTAAATTACAGAATGAATATGAAGTCAGAAAGGAATTTTTCAATTCCTGGGCATTGGTGTTCGTCACACCTTTAAACCAGAAATGACCTGAGTTACGAAGATAACTTGGGATAGATTTTGGAATATTCACTGAAAGAGATTGAATCTTGTCATAGGCAAATTTCAGTTTCGCGAGGTATTTTTCTTTGGCGAGCTGAAGGTGATAAAGCGTGTTGGTATTGTAGAATTCTTCAGTGCCCACCGGAAATACAAACATGCGATCCGAATTGCGTGTGATGGGCTGCGATTCCGTTTCCTTACCAAGCGAGCGGATACAATCATTTAGCTGGCTACTGTAATTTCCATAAAAGAAGAGAGAGACGGAACAGTTACCGGTGAGGGTTGTGTTCTCCGTTACGATGACCAGATTGCCATCGACGATTTTGGAAATACTAAATGAACCTGGAACAGCTCTATCGTTGGTGAGAACGTTAGGGTTGTCTTTGAAAACGTAAGCCGCACCGTCAAGATGACCGTCTGAATTGGAAACGAGATTACTGCGGGTGCCGGTTGAAGCAATTTCTGTGGGAGAACAGGATGAAATAAACGCGAATAGGGCGATCAAAAGAATCGTCCGTGTTTTCGAAAAGGCTGGTGTAATCATCCGCTGACATACCATCATGAGAGCCTTATCGGTTGAAATCAGCATGACTTCAGCCGAGTGTTTTAATCAAGAAAGAGCTAAAGACCATTGACCGTCGAAGGGGCCAGTTGAACTCCCAATTGGTCAGCAATTGCCTTCAATCCGCTGCCACTCATGAGATCGGGGACTGAACGGTCGGAGTTATTCATGGCTCCGCATGAGGCCGGTGACGCTGGACCTTCTGAATTTTGTCCCGATTCATTACTTATTCGATATTTAGCCAGAATATATTCCTTAATCTCATTGCATTTATCGACTGTTCTGGGTCTTTCATCGGTACCGACATTTACCTGGCAACCGTTTACTGATGAGGACTGGGCATCATACCGATCACATAGTTGACCTATTGAGAGTGTGCTTAAACGCGTTGTGTTTTCTGTCGGTGTCCCAGCTGCTTCAGGAGTTGTTACTGCAGGAGTTGTTGCTGAACGAGTTGTTCCAGTAGCTGCTGGAGTGGCTGCTGGGGCAACGGCTACTGCTGGAGTAGCAGGCGAGCGTGTGGAACGGAGACAAATTTCAGTCACGGATCTTGTAGAATCTTGCCCCTGATTATTGTGCCCTGTTTGAGAACACCACCTTTGGAGTTGCCCATACTCTGCAGGTGCCGCAGAAGCTAAGTCACCAACCGCTCCATTAGAACAAGCACCATTGGCATCGAATTGCGCCCTGGTATAGAGAGAACAAACTTGCTGTCTCTTTTCACCTAGCTCATTGAGTTTCTGCTGCTGCTGAGCTCTCTGAGCTTCAGCTTGAGCAATATAGGCATCATGCTTCTGGATACATGAATTCGAAATCTGTTCCGCATCCGTCATCGCTTTACGGTAGTTTCTTTCGGTCTGATCAATGTGCTGAGCGAGGAGACCGCCGCGGCCGCCAGTTCCGAGAACTTCGTTCTGCTGGGCAGTCACTGAAGCTTTGAGCTTCGTGATATTGCCTTTGAACATCTCCACATACTTATCCGGATCTTCGAGCATCAATGCACCGTCTGGTGAACCTTGAGTTGCTTCACGGAACTTGCTCAGGTATTTTCCGTCACCAGAAACTTCGCGCTGAATTCCGCTCGGAGAAGAGAAGCCTGAACCGAAGAGACCTCTCATCGCTTCACCCTCTCTCATGTATTTTGCGAGGGCTGTATCGAAGATTTTTACGATGTCGGCCTTGTTCTTCTGAACGAGAGCTTTGTAATTGTTTACGCGAGCAGTCCGTTCAGTCTTAATTTGTTTTACGAAGCCTTGTGCCTGGGCATTACAGTTGTTCATGTTCGTCGAACAAGTGAAGGCCCCGTTGGCACAGAAATTTGGAGAAGTTGTATTGAAGCGTTCCGGAGTACATGAACCGGCATTCGAGTTATTAGCGTCGTTAGAATTTCCGCACTCGATAAGTTTTCTTCGGATTTCGCTTTTTATTTTATTGGCCTGGTTTGTTGCGAGGGCCTTGTACTGCTGATTCACTTCTCTCAGTTTCTGAATGGCACCAGCGCCGGTCATTGTTGAGCCAAGTTTGTTCGTTGTGAACTGGGCATCACAGCTGGAGATAACGTTACTGAAGTATGTCGATGGCCCGCTCTGGGATGGACTAACTTTTTCGGTTTCAGTCACTCCATTCGCGTTCACTACAGTCTTCTGATAAGAGCCCTGCATGTTCAGGATAAATCTTGAACCTTCGCTGTCTTCGATGGCGCGAAGTTCAGCGATTTTTGCTTCGGGAGTTGTCCGCGGATTGGTCATGATCTGTTCAATCCGGCCACGGATGAGGTTCTTTTCATTCTTGTTTGCGAATTTCGAACCGCGTGGATCTTTGATGTTGTTACGAACCTGAGTCCAGAATTCTGGTCCACCAAACGAACGCTGGAGACATCCGTTGCGAATCGAATTCTGAATCACTGTAACTTCCTGTTCGAAGTTTGTTGCGTTCAGGTTTCGGGCAAGGTCCATGGCGCCGGATGGATCTACGTTGGCTGCCTGTAGTTCTCTCGTGAGAGTGGATGTGTCGGCGTTTATCTTAGAAATATCCTGATTGTACTTCAGCTGAGCATCAGCGAAAAATTCCGGTTCCAGAACTCTGTTGAGTCCACTGGTTGAAGAAACGGAACTTGAAAGACCACCGAGGAACTGACCATAGCCCGCGTTGTCACCGGTAATCGATGAGAAATTGAGTGTAAACTGCTGACCCGCTTTATCTGCAAGCTTGTTGATGTCTTCCACCACTGAGGCGTGAGCACCAACGTAAGACTCACCGGAGAATTTTGATCCCGCTGGTTTCTGAGCAACGATATCTCTGGTCCTTTTAGAAATCTGATTAAGTCCTCCGGGCTGACCATTACCAAGATCGTTGATCGCGTTCCCTGCGTACATGGACTTACAGGCAGGGTTATCAAAACGCTTTCCGAAATCAAAAAGATCCGGACGTCTTGTGCGAACTTCGTCAGCGAGTTCAGAGTTACCACCATCGAGAACCGCAGTGGATTCTTCGATGGCATTGAGGTCAACTTTCGAAGCTTCGCGGAACTGGTTATTTAATGCTTCAAGGTTAGTTGAGAGTTTATCGAGTTCATTCAGGCGATACTGGAAGAATCCGTTTAGTGTTTGAACTGCATTTCTCATACAGCCAACACCAAAGCCCTGGCCTTCAGCATTACTATTTGAGCTATAAGCTTCATATTGCTTTTTCACATCACCGTAAGTTTTATAAAGCGAGAACATCTCAGCGAGCTGGCCCGTAGGATTTGCTCCACGGTCATTGGTTACACCAATACGACAAACTTCAGAACGAATTTCAGTGAGGGTTGTCGGAAGGGTAGGGCAAGTGAGAGTGGCCGGGTTCAAACCGTTCTGTGCCATGTACTCCAACAATCCAGGAACTCTTGCGAGTGAATCCGTGTTGAAATATTTATCCCGACCTGGTCTTGTCATTTCTCCCACGAGCTGTTGATTAGCAACCGCTTGCTGTTGAGATGCCATGCTCGCCTGGTTCTGTTGGATCAGCTGGCCCGCGAGATTAATTGCTTCCAGTGGGTTCACTGCATGTGCGACTGGCGACAGGATTAACTGAAACGCCATCGCGAGTGTGATGAGTGGAGATAATTTGAATCGTTTCATAAGAACCCTTTGAGTGTATCTGCTTGTTTTTCGGCATTTTTGCGAAAAAAAATTAATCACCGAAAAATGGACATGCTTACTCAAGTTCTATTATAGCTCCTGTCTATTCCCGGCATTCTATACTTTTGAAGCACTTGGCTTTTTCCTAAAAAGGCGTGAAACTAAGTTAGTGTAATTCCAACAATAACTGAGTGACCAAAGCCAATGTTCAAGAAGCTCTTCGCGCGTCTACGGGCGCCAAAAAATAATGGCGAAAAGGCGATAAGTCTCCAGGGGCCTCGCTGGGTCAAGTCCTATGATGTGATTCTCTCCAATATGGAAGGCTCCCCGTCTTATCCACTTTCTCATCAACTTTCGATTGGCAGTGAGATAGGAAATATTATTATTGCGGATCCTTCTGTCAGTCCTAGGCATGCTTCGATTTTGTTACAGGAAGAAGTCATTTCTATTATCGATCATGGAAGTGTTGCTGGAACTTTTGTTAATGGAACAAAGATTCCTGCAGGCAAATTTATCATTCTGGAAGATTCCGATAAAATTAAAGTCGGTGACCTCGAAGTTAAGATTGGACTGAAAACTTCAGCGGTGGAGAACACTGGTTTTGCTCCTCCAGGACATGATCACCTTGAGGAAGATGAGGAAATTGAAGTAGAGGATGAGGAGACCGAAGAAGAGGACGAAGAAGAGGAAGAAGAAAAAGAGCCAGAATTAGAAAAGTCGATCACGAGGAGTAAGCTCTATGCTCCACCCACAAACAAGGCTGGAGTCAAAGCTTTGGGCTCAAAAAAGAAAGCAAAAATTTCTTTTTCATTGCCTTCATACGATGCGACGAACAGTTTAATCAGAGTCTTTGCACTCACAGCTGATTTTCTTCTCTCCTATATTATCCTGGTTATTTTCTTGCCCTTTGATGACTTCAGGGCCTTTCTGGATTCCATTCCAGTCCTGATTTCTGAAGCTCTGGATATAGAATGGAAAAATATTTGGGTCCTTATCCAGGGAGAAATTCCGCAGGTAACTGAGGCAGCCTCAGAAATTTACGGATTATTAAATGATATTGTGCCAGTTCTTCCACTGGTGCTGATATTTTTTCTTTTACGACTTGTTACCACTGTCATTTTCAGCGTGAGTATTTCTGAATTCATTTTCGGTATCACCGGAAATTTCAACAAAATATGGGCCCGTATCGGAGGTCTTTTAAGAGTCATTATCGGAATGATTACCGGTCCTTTCCTGATATTTGATTTACCGGCCCTGGCATCAAAAAGAACTTTCAAAGAGTTTATTACTCTTACAAATACTTTTGTAAACTCCCGCGTTCTGACTTTTTTCGGAATAGTTCTTTATCTTCCATTATTAGCTGTCGTCATTTTGATTTCACCGATGGTGGTTGGTCTGGAAGTTGTTGAGCCAATTCCTTTCAATTCAAATATTAATCAGAGAGCTAAAGCTAGAATTCCGGTCGAGGGTGAGGCTCCCATTCAAAAAATTGAGGAGCGAAGTCGATACCTGGGGTTCACTCTTTCTTATGATCCAGCAGTCATTTCACTCATTCCTTCATTCAAGTTTCAGGGCGTAAAATCCAAGCTGAATATGAAAGGGAGCCTTGAGATATTCCATCGCGATAACGAAAGGTTGGTAACAATCGAGCTTTTCAAAACATTTGATCTGAAAGAACTTCTTCAGATCGGTTTTCGAGGGAATTTCCTTCTACAGGACCAGTATCAGAGTATTTATAATTTTGCTTATTCACAGCAAAACACCAACCGGCTTTTTAAGTTACCTGAGAACGTAAAACAGGAAGAAATGTTCGGGAAACAGGTCGTGGAATTCACCGAAGTCGCGATGGGACTGAGTGTAGATAACGTTTTAGAATTTATGACCACCAAAACTCCTTTTATTAAGAGTGTTGTAGATTATCGCCATTCACTCCTAAATCTTTTTGAGTACAAAGATTTTTCTGAAATCAGTGTTATTAAGCTGGGAAAATTAATTTGCCTGAGATTAACCTACGATAAGCAAAAACCATTCGATCTGATAATGCCATTGCTCAGAGGGGAAGGACGAATTTACAAAATCAGCTATGATAATAAAGTTGAAATTAATCAGCTTCGTAATAAATTTTATAAATTCACCCTTGATCAGTTGCTCTGGGGAGTTCCTAAAGAAGCTGAGCCCAAAGATACTTTTACGGCGATGGATGTGCTGGATATTTTCACCATGGATATGGAAAAATCCTCTCTGACGGCTGAAAAAGGTCAGGCGCTGTATGGGTATTATTTCGAAAAATCTGCGGATGTGATGAAGGCCGGGCACATGGCCGAATTTGAGATCTGGAAGAATTCTGTCAAAAATCTTATGACTGTTATTCCGCATCTCCGGGAGCCAGTAGTTCAGGCACCAGTTGAAGAAGTAACTCCTCCGGAAGATCTCAAGACGAAACTTAAAAGCAATTTTAGTGATCTTTTTGATGCGCTTGAAAATCTGAATAAGTCATTTTTTGGAATTGAAGCACAGCCTACTGTTTAAGGAGTTTTCGTGTCCTGGATTGATGCAATTATATATGGTCTTATTCAAGGCCTCTCAGAATTCCTTCCGGTAAGTTCCAGCGGACATCTTGCTCTTCTTCCCTATGTGATGAGCATTCCTGATCCAGGAGTTGTCTTTGATCTTATGATGCATCTTGGGACTGCTTTCGCTGTGATTATTTATTTCCGGAAAGACATTTTGGTTTATGCCCGGACATTAACTCCCTCATTGGTAAATCTCAAGATTGGCGGCGAAGCCAGATGGTTTACGAGAAATTTTATCTTTTCTACGTTTGTCTCCATATTTTTTATCGTCTGTCTGATCAGTCTTTCAAAGATGGCCCGCACACCATGGGTTATTGTTTTTAACTTATCTTTTTTTGGCCTGCTACTTTGGCTTGCGGATAGATACAATCGTAAACTTCCGCAGCAACTAGAAGCACCGATGGAATCCGGGATGCAGTGGAAAATTGCGGCCCTGATTGGTCTGGCGCAAGCGATGGCGGTTTTCCCCGGGGTTTCAAGATCGGGGATTACGCTTTCCATGGCCCTCTTTTTGGGAATGAGAAGAAAAGAGGCAGGACAATTTTCTTTCCTGTTATCTCTTCCTATTATCCTGGCAGGTATTCTCAAAGAAATTCCCGATCTCATGAAAGAAGGGGATGGTGCTGGATTCACTGTGCTACTTACAGGAGTCATCACATCTTTTCTAGTGGGATGGATTACGATTCATTTCTTCATGAAACTCATCGGGAAAATTGATCTTAAGTATTTTACGTTCTACCGCTGGATTCTCGCTGCGGTCATGGCGTGGAGTCTTCTTCGCTGATTCTTATGGGATACAATAAACGTGGTTGTTCCATTTCACGCCAGCGTCGAAGAATGAGCCCACTGATCCCGTTTCGACGTTGTTATCCACATCATCCGTACGGTAATTGAATCTCTTTGTCGTCGAAGTGAGTGTCGCTGGAAGAGGATACGTGTTCCCGGTAAGTGGGATTGAAAGCTGACTGATAGCAACTCCCGTCATCGCCTTGCCTGAACAACAAAGATTTTTAGAAACAACGAGAGACTGAACCTGTGCCGGATCTTTAATGTATCCGGTTTTTTTATCATAGGCCGATTCAGGAAGTCCCCGACCTTCAGATGATACATAACGGTTCAGGTAAACAGTGACATCAGTGTAATCCGGCAGGCAACAGCGCTTCACACCGCTGGTGGCCGCAAATCCGGTACAACACTGTCCCGCTGTTGAAGTGTCAGGAATCTGCTGGCCAGTCGGAATACAGCAATTGAATTCATTTTCTGAGAAGACTTTCTTCAGAGTCGTGAGGTCGAATTTATTATACGAAGCCGCAGAATAGTATTTTTTCCCGGCGTCATCAAAATCCTCACCACCATTGACCGGATCACGATAATCCACGATGGAGTTGTTCAATGGCTCGAGGGCAGCTGAGAATGAAAGCTGGCTATCATCAACTAATTTGAAAACCTGATCATTGGCCATGACGGCAACCTGGGGAATCCCAATAAGTTCAAGCGAACCTGCCCAGGTAAGATACTTATCCTGCTCAGCAGAGGTGAGAGATTTCACTTCGCATGAACTGTTGGTGTAATTTCCGGGATCACATTCAAAAGCGCCATCAGTAAAGATTGAGGTATTCTGTGGCGCCCAGCTGACGTGTTGGAACATGGTCTTATCTACTGTCTGCATTTTTGTTCTTGCGAAGGCATGGCCTCCGCCATTGGTAGAAGCAAAACTTCTTACCCAATGAGTAGTACAGCAGGCACGGGAGTTCACGGTATCAAGAGTCTTATATTGCGCCAGAATTTGCTTCAGTCGATCAATGGAAGTTGTGCTATCCACCGAAAGTGCGAAAGCTTTTGTCGTCGTGATAGCATCTGGGTCGCACGTCATTTTATCGTAGCCAGTATGAACGCGTGAATATCTTCTCTTCGTACTAATGGGAGTATTCACACCCGCCACCACAATTTGTTCTGTGGCCGTGTTACACCACTGAGGAGAAGTGATATCTCCCTGCATTTGGGTGAAAGTCGTAAGGACATTTCCGCTTTCTCGGCAACAAACGTTTTTCTTGATGTCATAGTTCGGATTCAGGACTCCCGATGAAACGTATTTGAAGTCGGAGTTTCCGCAAACCATTTCTTCTTCCCAGAATTTTTCCTCGGCACTGACGAGCAAGGCAGAGAGATCAGCAGATTTCGCCTTGGCCGCAGCAAATGCTGATGGTCCACAATCGAGATCACTGAAGCACGAGGCACCTGGAGCGCGAAGACAGGCATTCTTCTGATAGCCAGTGGCAGTTGTCTGAGAACCTGCCGTTGTGCTGAAAATTTTGAGTGCCGTCAGAGGGGCGAGATCCAGAAGATTAGTGGAAAGGTTCTGATTGATCGTAACCTGGTTAAGGGCAGCATCACCCAGGGCAAGAGGGTAGAGCTGAATGTTCACGCCAGCATTATCAGTTGCAGTGCAGGCATTATAATAAGTGGCCGATTGAGATGATGAAGAGGTAACACCCGCACCGATGATCTTATCTGATGAGTCATTACGGCTCGAAGGTGCACGCTGGTTGAGGTCATATGTCGTCGCTGAAGTCGAGATGCTTTTTCCTGGAGTACAAACTGCACCAACCTGATTGGCAACCAGACCGGGACTAGCAGCAGAAGGAACAGTCTTCGTTCCGTAGTAATCAAATGGACGGCCGATAATTCTCGCACCAAGGCCCACGATATCTGAAACAGTCGAAGCGGCACTTACGGCATTTTGAGCTGTAGGAGTTGTTGCAAATCTGGCGATGCGATCATTGAATCGGGCAGTGGTTCCAGTCGTGAGAGACTGGCAGTAGTTATTCGCCGAACAAGCGACGGTGCCGATAAGGGAAGAGCCGTTAAATGCAGAAGAAAGATTTGTAAGGTCAGCGACACAAGGGGCTCCACGGCCACGATATACGCAGCGTTTCGCCTGTCCATTGGTTCCCCCAAGCAGAGTTACCAATGTCTTTTGATTAGAGCCGATTGTTTCAGCTCCATTTGCATCAAACACTGGCCAGCTCGTTGTGAGACCAGCAATGTTCTGGCAGGAATAATCATAACCGAAAGTTCGGTAACAATCGTTATCGTTTGAACAGAAATGCGCCTTCTGGCATTCAGCTCCGTCGGATTTGGTGTCATGATCCGGAATAGTGGCGGTTGAGTATGTCGAGGTTTCATTGACGTTAATAGAAAAAGTATTATCGACTGAGAGATCCCCAAAGTAAGCGTTGACCGCGATAAAAAGTTTATTCGTTGAGGCCTTGATCCGGCGTTGATTCCCAATCGAGAACCATGTCACTCCATCGAAAGATCCGATCAGAGAACCATAATCGAAACCATACCAGTCGCGATTATATCCATTGGCTAAAAGAAAGTGTTGAGAGGCGAGGCGGCCTTGTCTCTGAGCAGTTGCAGTCGCTCCGAGCTTATGAGTCCATGGGATCATGGTGGCCGGAACAAAACAGGCACGGCCATAGAGAAGGTCATCCGAGCGATAAGTGCTGGTAGAGGATTCACGTCTTGATTCGAATAAGTCTGGTGAATAGCCACCGCCCCGGCCGGAGAAGCTTTGCGGAAAAATCTTTTGAAGAGAGTTGTAGTAATCACTTCCGCAGTTGATACAAGTCGCAAAAGAGCCGGTAGTCACGAGAATGTCATAACTACGATCTTTTTTCACACGAACAAGTTTCGCTGGTTTAGCGGCTGAAGCATTTGTCTGTGCGAACGATCCGTAGATTTCATTGAAACCTACAAAGGCACTAACGTTATTAGGTTTGGTTGCTGAACCATCTGTATAACTAAATGGGAGAAGTTCCTGGGCAGGTGCAGATGAGTAATCACTATCATAGCTTACACCGGAGAGATCAAAATAACGGTGAGGAACATTCTTTCCTGAAACGAGTACGGTCTGATTTGCAGGAGGTTCGTCCCCAGTTGCTGTCGGAGGAACGCAATCGTAATCAACGAGGTTTGTTCCATCAAGTTTCGGTTTAAGATTCCAGTTACCGGTAGAAGTGGAACCTCCACATCTGCGGTTCACTTCATCCTGAGCAGCAGTCTTCATGCCAGTCAAAGCAGAGACGTTACTGGTAACGTAATAAGTAATTTCTACTGTCTGGTTTTGATAAATGGCATATCCCGAATTGAAGATAATGCGATTCGGAGTCTGGGCCTTGGACCATGTCGTCGTATCTTCCGGAATGATGATGCCGCCAATTTTTACGATGATATTTGAAGCGGGAGATACGTCCGCGTAAGTCGGAAGAATGAAAGTACGGGAAGTATTGTGGAACATGGTCGAAGTCGTATCACTTGATCCCTGAACGTAGCTCTTCATACAGCGGGCGATGGTACTTCCGATTTTCTGGCAGGTCCCATCTACTTTATAGGTTAGATAGAGATTGTCGTCGGGAGCATTCGTTGGAACAGTTGCTGTCAGGGAAACTGACTGGGAAGAAGTGAGATTGTCATTAAAGGTACCACTGACAAACGTGCCACCAGTGAGTGCCGTTACACCCTGTTCGTAAAGAACCTGACCTGCATATCTGATCTTATAGATGTTATTTGAGAAAGCCGCTGCACCAAGGTTACTATTGACGGTTGAAAAGTTGATGTCATCTTTATATCCGAAATCAGATGCAGAAAAAATACCTGGAATCTGTGATGAAGCATCCGGGACTTTGACCGTACAAAGTGAAAATTCACCGACAGTCTTATTCACGCAATCATAGAGCTGGCCCGTTTCCATTATTCTGACCTGGGCATCATAGTCAGGGTCAGTACTTCCACCAGTTGTCGTACCAGTTGTCGTGCCGGTGCTGGACTCGCATACAAAATAGTATTGAGGATAAAGAATATAGCGGGAAGGGTCACTCTGGACATCTTCGGCTGCACTTGCGAATCCTGACAATGCCGAGGCACCTGGTTTCGTCACGCCGTCTTTCACACATTGACCTTGCAAGCAGCAACTAAAGCCGCTCGCCTGGCATGCGCTTGAACTCGTACATGAAGACGCTGTCCCGCCGGTCGTGCTGCCGGATATTGTCATGAGTAAGGTGGAAGTTGTAAGAGAAGGAACTTCCTGGCCATTGATAAAATAGAGATGAAGCCCACTGCTCGTGACAGCATTGGAGCAGTTCACGCAAACCTGAGAAAGACTGAAGCTAGCGGTTGGATTAGAGGCACCGTTAAAGAGTGTGTTGGTAAGGTTATAAACCAGACAATCATTCTGGTTGGCCTCACTATTGGATGGCTCCACCTGCAGAAAATACTCTGTGGTTTTCTTCACGAGGTCGGTATAAAGCTTAGGCTTTGCGGAAAGAAGTAAAAACTTATCCGTACCTGAAATGTAATTAAATTTTCCAACCAAACAGAACTTTGTCGTGTTTGGTATCGTGCGAAGGTATGTAGAAAGAGCGTCACCACGTACCATGAAAGAATCAGTGAAATTAATCGGGAGAGAAAAACTCGTTTTGGTTTGAACGGTTCCTTCCTGAACAAAGATACCAGTCATGGGATAAGATGGATTTGGATAAGTACTCACGGTGGTGCCGCTACCGGGAGTTGTTCCGTCTGTTGAACTGTCTGCGCTGATTCGGGATTGAGTGCCCTGAGGCATACAAGAAGCTAAAATACAGAGAAGAGCGAGTATAAATACGCTTTCTAATCTTCCTGATTGTTTAAAATACCGTAGCGAGTTCAACATCCGTGTCTTCCCTCTTGGATTAACTATCGGATCATTTCGTGAATTTTTTTAAGCTCTTAGGCCGGTTATTTAACTATTATCACGGCATGCGAGGCGGAGAAGAAATGTCGTTTCAAGTCACTGAATTTAAGTGAAGGAACTTCGGAATATTTTTCCAACTGCCGAGTCCTGGAGTCAGTTTCCGGCAAATTTTTCCATCGTCTCAATCAGAGTCATGAGCATTTGTTGAGAGAATCGGAACTTGAGCTGCTCACGATCACCAAAAAGTTTTGCTTCAAAACCCTCTGTTCCCAAGCGAGAATCTACGGCGACATAA
>JBKJNQ010000021.1:0-6315 GCA_046593575.1 Bacteriovoracaceae bacterium | reverse complement strand
CGATGGAACTCGCCTCGAAGAAACTCCTTTCAATTGGAATTACCGAGGAAACAGTTGTCCTTGCCAAAAAATCCATGGAGACGATGAAAAAGAATGTGAAAGTGAATCCGAGACTTTCAAAGCTAATTGAAAAACTTCTCGCAAACAAAACGAGCTATCTCTTCACTCATACTCAGCTTCTTTCCTATATCGGTCTTCACATCATCAAGAATATCGACTGGGGAAATCCGGAACAGGAAGAAAAAATATGCTTCATCGCTTTCTTCCATGACATCGCTCTGGAGAAAGACGAACACGGAAAGGTGAAGTCTCAGCTCGAGCTAAAAAAATCTAATTTGAATGAAATGGAAAAAAGTCTCGTAGAGAGACATGCCCAGATAGCTGCTGAACTTGTTTCAAAATTCCCTCACGCGCCGATGGGATCTGATCAGATCATCCGTCAGCATCACGGCATGCTCAATGGCGTGGGATTCTCCGATCACTTCGGAAATAACGTATCACCTATGTCGATTGTCTTTATTGTTGCCGAAGAATTTACCAGGATTGTGCTGAAATACGCCGGTGGTGAACTCAACCGCACGCAAATGATCCGCGAACTCAAGGATTCCTTTCCCACTTCACGCTTTCAGAAAGTAATCGAGCTGTTGAATACGATTACGTTTTAAACAATACCGATAAGGTAGCTGACGAAGGCATCACAGTTCTCACCTTCGATGCTCGGAACGAATTCCCCGTTTCCGCCGCCATCTCCGTCATCCCCTTCCCAGTAGGCCACAACTTTTGGAAAGCCCGCTTCAATCATGATGTCGTGAACTTCGGGCATGGTCCAGAAGCGCCAGTCATAGGTGAAGACATTCTTGTGCATCTTCCCCTTCCTGTCCTTGAAGTGGATAGCAAAGAGGCATTCGTGCGTAATGGGATTGAAATTTTGGCATTCCCAGTAGTACGTGAGATTTTTCAGGATTTTTTTGTCAGTCACCAGCTTCTGACTTTCAGGCCCACCGAAGATATCGACGAAAAAGATTCCTTCGCTCTTCAGGTGTTTTCTTACTGACTTGAAATATTTCAAAAGATCTTTTCTGGTCTTGAAGATGAAATAGGAAAAGTTAAAAGCACAGATGACATCCATCTGCGGTGTTTTCGTCGTAAGGACATTCTCCAGCGTATAGTGCATGCGCTTTTGTTGTTCAGGACGAAGCTTGGAGAAATGCCTCTCCTTGCCTTCGGCCAAGGGCTCAGTATCAAGATCAATCCCGTAGGCCTCACAGCGTTTGTCTTGCTGAACCCACTTGCAGGAGATAGCACCGGTTCCGCAGAAATCCTCTCTCATGAGAAAGGGTGTGCGCTTGAAGTAGCGCTTGAATTCGTTTTGCATGAATTCAACTTCTACGTCCGGATTCTGCACCGAACGTTCGTAATAGTCGTATTTTTCTTTGAGAGTGAGCTTCAAGATGTCCCCGGGAAATAAAAAAGCTCCCTCATGAAGAGGGAGCTTTGAGAAAAAATATTATGATTTGGTATTCATCATGTCATTAAGGATCATGAACGATTCTTCGATAACGGGATCTTTCTTCAGAGTTCTGGAGAAATCTTCGAATTTTTCCTGCTGGGCCTTGTCCTTGGTATTCGACAGATCGACCACTTTCAGATTTTTCGATTCTTCTTCTTTTTTGAAGAGATCAGTGCGCTCGCGAACATCTTTTCTTTCTTTCTCGTAATCAGTCAGAATGAGTGAACGCTTCGTTTTTTCCTTCTGATCTTTGTACCACTTCATGGAATCAAGAATGTGCTGGAATTTCTGATTGTTCTTGATACGGGCCATGCTGCCAGCACGAAGAGTTTTTACATCATACTTAACCGGCCAGCGCTCAAATTTCTTGGCTTTGACTTCGCCCCAAGGAATCGAATACTCGAGAAATTTCTCTCCACTTTCAAGATGCGAGAACTGATCCGGAAGGATGATGTCCGGAGTGACACCCTTGTACTGAGTTGATGATCCGTTGACACGGTAGAATTTCTGAATCGTAATCTTCAGTGCCCCCAGTGGAGAATAATCTTTCAGCATCGGAGGAAGGTAGCCATCAAGGTCAACAACTGCCTGAACAGTCCCTTTCCCGTGAGAAAACTCTCCGCCAACAATCACAGCTCGTCCGTAATCCTGAAGGGCAGCGGCCACAATTTCAGAAGCAGATGCTGAGAAGCGGTTAATGAGTACGACAACAGGTTTTTTGAAATCAATATTCGGATCAGTGTCTTCGAGAACTTCAACATTCTCTCCGCGGGCCTTCACCATAACAATCGGCCCCTTATCAATGAAGAGCCCTGAGATCATCCGGGCATCTTCCAGAGCGCCACCGCCGTTGTTGCGAAGATCGACGATCAGACCATCGGCCCCGGCTTTATTCAGGCGCTCGATTTCCTTTCTCGTATCATCCGTTACATTTCTCCCGGCGCGGTCATTGAAGTCGCGGTAGAACTTAGGAATATTGATGTAACCAATTTTTGTCTTCGAAGGGCTGAGTTCAAGAAGAGTCCCTTTCACGTACGACTCTTCAATCTCAACCGTATCACGAACAATTGGCACAACCTTGATGAGACCATTTGGCTTTTTGATCGTCAGGCGCACTTCAGTGCCCTTCTTACCTCGGATGAGTTTTACGGCATCTCTCAGAGACATATCCACAATATCCACCGGCTCTTCCGAACCCTGGGCAACTTTCAGGATTACGTCTTCAGCTTCCACTTCCTTGGTCTTCCATGAAGCAGAACCAGGAACAATGCGCTCGACTTTGATATAAGAATTGTCTTCGCGAAGGATCGCTCCGATCCCTTCAAGTTTTCCGGACATCTCGATGTCGAAGTCTTCCTTCTCATCTGGAATCAGGTAACTGGTGTGTGGATCAAAAACTTTTGTGACTGAATTGTAAAATTTATCCAGCTTGTCGCCTTTCTTCTCGTTCACTAAACGGGAGAAAAGTTTTTTGTAAGACTTGAGAACTTTCGTGCGTGCTTCTTTTTCAATTTCTGCTTCGGTGAGTTTTTTATCCGAAACTGGTTTTTTCTTGTTTCCTTTTTCATCAGTCGCAAGTCCGTTCTGCTCTTCGCGCTGATCAACGATGCGTCCTTCAACCTCATATTTCATGAGGCGCTCCCAATGAGCGAAAAGATCTTTTTCTGTTTTAGAGAAAGTTCTCTTCTTCGGATCCGTCTCGATCACTTCTTTCTTTTTATAATCCATCGGCTTATCGAGCACTTTCTCAACATGCTTCTCGATCTGACCAATGCGCTTATTCATCAGCTCAGAAGTCTTGTCCAGAATATCGAGGTTCCCGTCGAGGAACATGTCATCCATTTTGGTTTTGTATTTCTCAAGTTCCTTCACATCGCCGACAGTGAGGAATTGCTTTCCATAATCCACGCGCTCTAAGTAGGCCTTGAAAGCATCACTTGAGAGCTGATCATTATTTTCAATTTTCTTTTCCGACAGATGCATCTGAGTCAGCGCACCTCCGAGAATGTTCCCGATAATCTGCTCTCGTTTGTAACGAGGTTTGGAACTAATCAGGTTACCGATAACCGATGGATCATCAGCAGCAGATTGTGGCTGAGCTACCGCTGCAGTGACAGCGAATAAGAGACTTAACAGAAGCACTTGGGATTTCATGAAACTCCGATTTTTCTTAACTTGGAATTGAACTATTTTCTCAAGAGGTGAAGAGCGAAGCAATACATTTTGCTAGAAACGTTTAGTGAGGTCAGCGAGGAAGGTTTGTATTTCCTGACTTTTCTTATCGTCTTTCGCGCAAATATCCTGGGCCTCACCTTTCATTGTTAGGCGAAGCGTTACCTTGCACTCCCCCTCAGGAGAAGTTATTTCATACTGGCATTTCAAAAAGCGCGATGCGAAGTCGCGGTCAAGCTTCTGGGCAAGTCGCCCATCAATCTTACGGATCGACTCATCACCCTTGTCCACTTTGCGAATCACATTGGTAAAACTCGGGCTGCGCTCGAGGTACCAAGCCTTTCCTGTGGCAACATCTTCAATACTAAACAAAACCGACTGATCCCGAAGATCCGTAGAATCTTCTTTTACGGGTTGCTCAGAATGCTGAGCAAAGGCAGCCGACATGAACAGAAGTAGAACGAGGAATTTCATGGGCCGATTATCTCATAGGGTCTGATGACTTTCAAAGAAAAGCTTCATACACTTTGCCTCATGCTCTACCCCATTTTGAAGGAAATTTTGTTCCGGTTGCCACCCGAGAAAGCGCATGATTTTACCCTGAGGGTAGCGTCACTCTCGCCGGCACTCGGAAAGCTCATGGGAATTTCTCCAGACCCGAGACTTTCAATCAAAGTGGGAAGCACCATCTGGCCTTTTCCGATTGGACTTGCAGCGGGCCTTGATAAAAATGCTGAGGCGATGGCGTTTTTCAGTGCTCAAGGTTTTGGCGCAGTGGAATGTGGAACCATCACCATGCGCCCTCAGGATGGTAATGCCCGTCCCCGCATGTGGAGATATCCGGATGAAAAAAGTTTAAGAAACGCCATGGGTTTTCCTAATCACGGTCTCTCCGAGATCTGGAACCGGCTCCATGCCTTTGAGCGGACAATCCCTTTGGGAGCGAACATCGGAAAAAATAAAGATTCCGACCGCGATCAGAGTATTGATGAGCTCGCCCTATTGATGGCCTCACTTGAGGAGCTCGTGGATTATTTCGTCATCAACGTTTCTTCACCCAATACTCCAGGACTCCGCGCTTTCCAGGAACGAACGTATCTTCGCGAGCTTTTTAAAGAACTCAATCGCGTAAGAAACGGCAAAGATCTATATCTGAAAATCGCTCCTGACCTCGAAGGTGAAAAGATCAAAGAGCTTTGTGAGACCGCCTTCGATGGGAATTTGACGGGCCTCATCGCAACCAACACAACCATCATGGCAGAGCGTGGAATGGGTGGCATGTCGGGAGAAATCCTGCGGCCTCGTGCCTCAGGTGTGCGCTCAGAAATTCTTGCTCTTCGGACAACACTTGAACTTATCGGCGTCGGGGGAGTGAGTGGTTTTTCTGATCTTCTGAAATTCTGGGAAGAAGGCGGAAAAGTCATGCAGGTCTACACTGCCTACATTTTTCAGGGGCCCGATGTTCTTCACCGGATAAAAAAAGATTGTCTTCGTTTCGTGGAATTTATACCGGAGAAGTCTCTCGAGAAATTCTTCAAGCTCAAACTTTCAGATCGCCAGGAACGCATCCGCGAATTCCGGAAAGCTTATCCCTGATAATCCTGTCTCTTAATATTCTTCTCGATATACTCAATGATGAGAGACGCAATATCCATCCCCGTCGAGGTTTCAATCCCCTGAAGTCCCGGAGACGAATTCACCTCGAGAACCAGTGGGCCGCGGCTTGAACGAAGAAGATCCACACCCGCCACGTTGAGGCCCAGGGCCTTCGCGGCATTCACTGCCATCGTCGACTCTTCTTCCGAAATATCCACAGGCTTCGCAGTTCCTCCGCGATGAAGATTCGATCTGAACTCACCGGCCTTCGCTGTTCTCATCATGCTGGCCACGACTTTGTCTCCGATCACGAAGGCGCGGATATCCTGGCCATTACTTTCCTTGATGAATTCCTGAACGAGAAAGTGCGCTTTCATCTGCCGAAATCCATCGATCACACTTTCAGCAGCTTTATGAGTATCAGCGAGAATCACACCTTTCCCTTGTGTGCCTTCAATCAGCTTAATCACGCACGGGGCATCCCCCACCATCTTGATTAATTTTTCGGTCATGCGGGTTGAGTGAGCGTAACTTGTTGTCGGAAGACCAATGCCTGAACGCGAGAGAATCTGAAGACAACGAAGCTTGTCACGTGAGCGGGTAATCGAAGTCGATTCATTCAGTGAAAACATTCCCATCATTTCAAACTGCCGGAGAACGGCGGTTCCGTAATAAGTTATCGAAGCACCAATCCGCGGAATGATCACCTGAAAATCATCGAGGTTTTCTTCCCGATAATGCACCATCGGTTTCGCCGACGTGATGTTCATGTAGCAGCGAAGGGGATTGATCACGCGCACTTTGTGTCCGCGGGTGATGGCGGCCTTCACTAGTCGGTGAGTAGAATAAATTTTCGGATTGCGGGAGAGAATGGCTATCTTCATGAGAACTATTCTACTCTTCCTTCGAGTTTTTGAGTACCGAGATGAGCTTCTTTAACCAATCTCCATATTGGTCTTCGTAATAAAGATCGCAATCGAGTCTAGGAAGCAGGGCAAGGGCACCTCGTTTTGACAGGTACTCATCAAAATCTTTTC
>JBKJNQ010000002.1:0-6908 GCA_046593575.1 Bacteriovoracaceae bacterium | reverse complement strand
TTACCAACATAAATTTTCTTACCCATAAAACCTCCTAAGGCCAGGGACGCCAAAGAGGAACAGGAAGACTTTTCCGGGACTCTGCTTTAGCCAGTGATTCGCAAAAGGGTATAACACTGCGAAATAGACAATGTCCTCTAAATCTTTTCAAAAGAGCTAATAGACCGGAATATCGTCCAAAATAGGCCCAGGACGCTGTATATCGGCCCTGAGGTTGCGAAGAATTCCCTCTTTTAGGGCCAGATACTCCATCGGATCATGCGCTGAGAAAACGGTGACCTCGTCGGAGTGGAGTTCTACGAGTTGGCGCAAGCGTTGCTGATTCATCAATCGTTGCTTACGGTCGACTTCCATTATTTTTTGATACGCCCGCAGTCCCGGCGTGCAGTGATATTCTTTTTCCATTTCTCCGCGGAAGAAATAAGCGTCTCCCGCGTGGAGAAGCCAGCCCTCGTCGGTGTTGATGGCAACTCCTGCATGTCCCCATGTGTGTCCAACGAGTGGAACAAATAAAATATCTTCGGAAATTCCATTGAGACTTCTTACAGCTTCAAATCCAAACCAGCTCTCGCCTTGCTGACTGTAAATATTCCAATCCATCTCATGCGTGAGTTGAGGAGGACTATAGCGGGCCTTCGCTATCCGTGTGTCCCGGTTAAGGGCCGCTTCGCGCTCTGCTTTCATCACATGAACTTCTGCCCACGGAAAATCATCAATGCCTCCGGCGTGATCAAAATCCAGATGCGTGAGAATAATATGGCGAACGTCTCTAGGATCAAATCCCAGAGCAATGATCTGTTCATAGGCGGTTTCTTCCGGGGCAAGTCTCGGGCGAAAAACCTTACGGAAAAGAGAATTAATCCGTGTGGGATTTTTCACATCATTTAATCCCAATCCCGAATCTACCAGCATCAGCCCGTCGTTCGTTTCGACAAGTAAACAATGGCAAACAAGTTTTGCTCCGTGGCCTCCGATTGGACAACACGTACTACAATTTAAGTGATGAATTCTCATATAGTCCCCTTGGTAGTTGTCACTATGGAAGTGACACTCGTCTCCTGTGAAGGGGAGCCCCGCCAACGAACTGTGTTTAATTGTGGAAAATTTCTCACAACTGCGTCCGGCATGATTGATTAGCATTTTTCTTTATGGGAGTATTTCGTCATGCATTTCTCCTCAGAGCCTCTCATCACCTGGACAGAAAAAGGTCTCTACTGCGAAGCGGGTGGATTTTATATCGACCCTCATCGTGCTGTGGAAATTGCTGTCATTACCCATTCTCACAGTGATCACGCGCGAAAGGGATCAAAGCTCTACTTCACTGAGAAAACCGGTGTGGAACTTTTAAGAACAAGACTCGGAAAACAAATTAACGTAACAGGAATTCCCTATCGCGAGTCTTTCATTCTGGGTGATGTCACGGTGAGCTTTCATTCCGCAGGCCACATTCTCGGCTCATCGCAAGTACGCGTGCAAAAAGGATCTGAAGTCTGGGTCGCCTCCGGTGATTACAAAAGAGATCGCGATCCCTCATGCGAGCCGTTTGAAGTTGTCACGTGTGATGCCTTTATCACGGAGGCAACTTTTGGAACTCCCAAATTCGTCTGGAAAAAAGATGAGCCTCATGGAGAGATGATCTATGAGTGGTGGAAGGAAAATGCGGAGAAGGGAATAAATTCGATCGTCTTTGGCTATTCATTAGGGAAAGCGCAAAGAATTCTCGCTGAGCTTGCTCCGTTTCCGATTGATCACATCATTGTTCATCCGACGATCGTCGCTCTCACACAATGCTATCGTGACGAAGGAAAGATCCTCGCGAAAACCATGACTCTGCAGGAACGGGTCAAACAGAAATCTAAATTACAATGTGAACTGATCCTTGCTCCTCCCTCAATCTTCACCGAGGAATGGAAAGAATTTCTTGGTCCTTATAAAACGGCTTTTGCTTCCGGCTGGATGCAGACCGGGGGATGGGGAAGGGGAAGTTACGATAAGGGATTTGTGATGTCGGATCACGCCGACTGGAATGATCTCAATCGCACCATCATGGAAACTCGTGCGAAAAAAGTTTTTGTCCAGCACCGGAATGGTGCGCTGGTGAAACACCTTCGCGGTCAGGGTATCGATGCCCATCCGGTTGAAATATTAAAACCTCTGATTGATCGTATCCCGAGTGGAACGAATCTTACTCTCATATGAAAAAGATTTTCATGGGAGTCCAGGAATTTGCCATTCCTTCTCCGCTCACAGGAAGTATTGAGGCCAATTCCGGAATGGGACCAAATAGTCTTCAGAAAGGTATAGAGCTTCACCAGAAAATTCAAGAGTCACGGACGAAACAATATCCGGAGTATCTTCCGGAAGTGCGCATCTCTCAAGAGTTTGAATGCGAAGATTTTACTTTCGTCATTGAAGGCCGGATGGATGGAATGATCCCGGGGGAAGCGCCCTGGATTGAGGAAATCAAATCCAGTTTCAACGTTCATGAATTAAGAAAGATGATTCAGGAGAAGTGGGACTCGCATCCCTATATTCTCCAGCTTCAGACTTATGGATATATGCACTGGCTAAAGGAGGGTGTTGAGCCCAAGCTTTCGCTTCATCTCGTGTCCTCGCGCAATGGGGAGAGTTACGACTGGGAAGTGAATTTCAATCCTGCGGTTTACGAGAAGTGGTTAGCTCGGCGGATGAAAGAATTAGTGGAAGATGCCCGTCGTGCAGAAAAAAGAACTCTTCGGCGGAAAAAAATGGCGAAGACTTTTCCTTTTCCATTCGAGAAACCCCGTCAAGGTCAGGAAGAATTAATTGCCACGATTGGCAGTGGACTAGAGTCAAAACGTCCCATGATGATTCAGGCACCGACAGGGCTTGGGAAAACCATGGGTGTTCTTTATCCCGCCTTGAAAGAGGCAATGTCTCGCGGCCAAAAAGTTATTTACGTTACTCCGAAAAATAGCCAGCAGCTGGTCGCTGAGGAAGCCATTGAAAAATTTCAGGAGAAGGGGTGCCAGGTGAAATCCCTGACCCTGACTGCCAAGAGCAAGCTTTGCATGAAGGCCGAGCCTTTATGCAATCCGGAGTATTGTGAGTTTGCCAAAGATTATTATGACAAACTTCACAAGCATGATCTCAAGGCCCAGCTTCAGAAGAAAAAGAAAATCTCATCGAGGGTCATGAAGAACATGGCCGAAAAATATCAGGTTTGTCCGTTCGAACTTCAGCTTGAGGCGATCGATGAGATGGATACCGTGATCTGTGATTACAATTATGTTTTTGCGAACCGGAGTGCTCTCGGAAGACTTCCGCATGTGCGCTTTGAGGAAGAAGGAAAACCAAATCTGGTGGTCGACGAGGCCCACAATCTTCCGGCACGTGCGATGGGATACTACTCACCGGTTCTCTCCGGATCGGCACTCGAGAAAATGAAGCTTGAGCTTGAAAAAATTCCGAAAAAGTTTGCGCGTGAGGGACAGGAACTCCTCGATGATGCCATCGCACTCATCATGGACGCATCCCCTCAGGGAAAGAAGAAAGAAAAAATTGATCCCGACCTTGAACCGTTTCTTGAAATGCGTGAAACTCTACGTGGATTTCTTTCGCGCTACCTTGATTCCGATGTCGAGATCAAACCCCGGGATCCAGTGCTGAAAATGGTCTTTTACTGGTCGGAATTCACGGACATCCTTGAGCAGATCCACGGCGAAGATCATCCCGAGTTTTTCATCAGCTGGTGGCCGGAAGGAAATTCTGGTGCCATCAAAATTACCTGTTGTGATGCCTCGGCTTTAATTAAACCGCGCTACGAGAATTATGAAAACGTCGTGGCGTTTTCCGCGACCCTCAAGCCCTTTGATTACTACGCAAGGCTCTCGGGCCTTCTCGGTGAGAATCTCATCACGGAAGAATTTCAATCTCCCTTTGACCGGAAGAATCGCAAGATCCTCATCATCCCGCAGATCTCGACGAAGTATGCTCAGCGGGAAACCAGTGCGGGAAAAATTGCAGAAACGATTCAGAGAGTTTCATCCATTCGGCAGGGAAATTATCTCGCTCTCTTTCCGAGTTTTGAGTTCATGGAAAGAACGGCGAGAGAACTCGTCGTTCCTCAGGGAATGCGACTGATAGTTCAACCTAGGTTTATGAAAAATGAGGACGTGGAAAATGTTCTCGATATCCTGAGGGAAAAATCCATCCCGACTTTGGTCATGGCCGTTCAAGGAGGACATTTTTCAGAGGGTGTGGATTATCCCGGCGACATGCTGATTGGTGCTTTCGTCGTAGGACCTCCGCTTCCGACTTTTGATTTTGAGCGGGAAGAAGTACGTGCTTACTTTGAAAAAAATTATCAGAAAGGTTTTGATTACGCCTATACGTTTCCGGCGATGGCCCGGGCGGTTCAATCTGCCGGGCGTGTGATCCGCTCAGAAAAAGATAAGGGAATCATTGTTTTGATGGATGATCGCTTCCTCGAGAAAAGTTACAGCCAGTCGATGCCACAGGATTGGTTTTCTCATTCCCCACGAGAATTAGTTTCTGGAAGCATCCTGAAAGATGTGAGTGAGTTCTGGTCAGATCAGTGATTTAACATTCGAGAGAAGGTCTTCCAGGTCGAAAGGTTTTCTCATGTAAATATCCCATTTGTAAGTACTCTGGTCGTAGGAAATGGCAGTTCCTGCGCTCATGAGAATACAGGGAATCGAAATGAGCTCCGGTATCGCTTTCATCTCAAGAAGAATTTCAGGCCCGGACTTTATGGGCATCATGACATCAAGAATGAGCAGATGGGGTTTCAAATCTTTCAGAAGCTGAATGGCCTTGGTGGGATCAGAACAACGAACGGACTCGTAGCCATCGATCTCCAGGACCGCTTCGATGCTGTCCAGGATATCCAGTTCATCGTCTACAATCAGGACTTTCTTCATGTGACTGTTTTAGTGAAGCCTCATTGCGCAGTCAATCTCTGCGATGTTAAAGTTGAGAAATGGAAGTCGGAATTGTAGAAGGATTCTTTGGACCTGCTTGGCCAACCGGGTCGAGAAGGAATTACGCCTCATTCTTAAGAAAGAATGGAGGTGACTTCTATATTTACGCCCCCAAACAGGATCAGCATCTTCGGAAGGGGTGGCGCCTTCCCTGGGAAGGTAGTTATCAGCAGTTTTTAAAAGATCTCGCTTCGGATTTCAGGAAAGAAGGCGTGAGTTTCGGCGTCGCCCTCAGTCCGTTTGGTCTGGGGAAGGAATTCACTTCGAGCGATGAGAATTTGCTCCACGATAAACTTTCTCTTCTGACTCAATTGGGTGTGGATTTCCTCGGTGTGTTTTTTGATGACATGCCTTCGCATGAAAACCTTGCAGCAGTTCAGGCGCAGGTTATCGAATCTATCCGGAAAACTTATCAGGGTAGAATCGTCTTCTGTCCGTCGTATTATACTTTTGATCCCATACTCGAAAAAGTTTTTGGAAAAATGCCGGACAATTATCTGGAAGACATTGCCCGACTGATACCGGAAGAAGTTTCCATGGCGTGGACCGGACCCAAGGTCATCTCTTTGGAAATTCCGCGCGATCATCTTCTTGGAGTGGAAAAACTTCTCCGCCGAAAACCCTTCATGTGGGAAAATCTTTTTGCTAACGATGGCCCAAGGAACTGCAAGTTCCTGAAGCTCAGACCTTTTTCAGGGCGAGAAGAAAAACTCGATGACCTGACTGAGGCCTGGGGTTTTAATATGATGAACCAGGCGGAGCTTTCTCAGATAACTTTCCTAGCCTCACTTAAAGTGCTTAAAGAGCATAAGACCGCTGAAGCTGCCTTTGATGAGGCACTGGGTGAAATTTGTTCATCAGCATTTGCTGATTATCTTCGCACCCATCGCCAGGCGTTTCTGGACAAGGGACTCGATGTTCTGACGGCTGAAGAGAAGACCTTGCACCTCAGGGAGCTCTCTCAGTTCTCTGATCCTGCTGCCAGAGAGATTGAGGGATGGCTTAGAGGTGAGTACGTGGTCGGATCTGAATGTCTGACTGATTAGACCCGGAACAATTTACCGTTTTTCCTCATGAACTCCGCTTAACGTCATCCCCATCCTTGTAGCCTCCGAAACGATTCCTGAATGACTATTTCAAGGATCGTTAAAATGAAAAGATTACTTCTTGCGTGCGTCCTCGTGGCGTCACCACTCGCTTCGGCCGAGGATATCCGGGTGAAGATTGAAGACTTCAGCTTCCGTTATGATGATCCCAAGGGATCAGGCGAGGCGACTCTCTTTCAGCATAATCAGAAGTCATCCCTTGAAGGTGTGAAAGTTGAAGTGGAAAAAATCGGTGAGGCGATGAACTTCAAAGTCACTGGTTCTGAAGAGCATGAATTCAAACTTGAGAAAGCTCCCGATGTCATCATGAAAGCAAAAACCATGACGGTGGAAGACCTCGATCTATCCTATCAGGACTCACTGAGCTTCTCAGTTCTTGAAGGGGAATTCATTGGAGCAGATGATGAGCTCAAACTAAAAAACTTTGCGCTCAATTGTAATAAAGATCTCACTCAGACCGCCGCTGATCATCAAATTATTTTCGGATGTCTTCAGAAGATGACCGTGAAATCCCAGAGCTTTTCTCAGTCATCACTGGATGAAGGACTTGTTAGTGTCTTCACTAAAGCACTTGGATCTGTCGCTGGCGCACGTGGAGATCTGGGGATCAAGTCGCTTGATTTCAAAGTAAACAATGGGAAATTTGATCTTTCTGCCGAAGTTAAAGCGCAGGTTTCCGGCAAGGCGAAAGCTTTTGGGAATATGAGCTATGATCCCGCTACATCTACGATGACCGTGAAAATCTCTGAAGTGAAATTTGGCATTCTTACAGTGACCGGCATGGTCTTTGATGAACCCAAGAAAAAAGAAAGCGACAAGA
>JBKJNQ010000085.1:0-29655 GCA_046593575.1 Bacteriovoracaceae bacterium | reverse complement strand
ACTTTTTCTGTTTATCTTCCCGCCGAATCATGAAATCATTCTGACATAAACCCTTATCAAAGGTTCGTTATGTCCACTCCATTTAAGCCCTTCGTGGCCGCTTCTGAGCGCTTGCGGGAATTTTCCCTGGGTCCCATCCTTATGGGTGTGGTCCTCGGTATTCTCTTCGGTGCTTCCTCGCTTTATCTTGCGCTGAAAGTTGGTATGACTGTGTCAGCGTCGATTCCTGTCGCCGTTCTTTCGATCACCCTGTTTAAGGGACTTTCGAAAATGTTCGGTTTCCGCAAGGCGACTATTCTTGAGAACAATATGGTTCAGACCACCGGATCAGCAGGTGAGTCGATCGCCTTTGGGGTCGCCGTGACGATGCCGGCACTTTTGATTCTTGGTTACGATCTTGATCTTTCGCGGATCATGACTGTTTCCATCCTCGGAGGACTCATTGGTGTTCTCATGATGATTCCTCTTCGTCAGGCACTCATCGTGAAGGAACATGGAAAACTGATTTATCCGGAAGGAACTGCGTGTGCGGAAGTTCTCATCGTTGGTGAGAAAGGCGGCTCAAGCGGCAAGATAGTTTTCGGCGGATTCTTCCTGGGTCTCTTTTATAAATTTTTTAACGTCGGCATGCACCTCTGGAAAGATGTACCGGAAAAAGTATTCTCTTTCTTCAAAGGTTCAGCTGTTTCCGCGGAAGTCTCTCCAGAACTTCTTGGTGTTGGTTACATTATTGGAATCCGTACGGCGGCGATCATGATGGGCGGAGGCGTACTTTCGAGTTTTGTTCTCATCCCGATGATCTCACTTTTCGGTGGTCAGCTGACTGAGCCACTCTTCCCGGCGAAAGTTCTCATCCGCAATATGGAGATTCACGATATCTGGAGAAACTACGTTCTCTACATCGGTGCCGGTGCCGTTGCTGCCGGTGGTATCATTTCTCTGTTCCAGTCACTTCCGACCATTATTCACGGGGCAAAATCCGGGCTTAAATCCGTCATGGGAGCGAAAGGTCCGGTCGTTGAGAAATCGAGAACGGAAGATGATCTTCCGATGAGCTTTGTGATTATCGGAACACTCCTGATGGTGGGAGCTCTCTGGTTTGCACCAGCTCTTCACATTAACTTTCTCTCGGCGATCATGATCGTCCTCTTCGGCTTTCTTTTCGTCACAGTTTCTTCGCGCCTCACAGGGGAAATTGGATCCTCTTCCAATCCCATTTCCGGCATGACAGTTGCGACTCTTCTTTTAACTTGTCTCGTCTTTCTCGCGGTCGGATGGATTGGTCCTGAACATCGCGTGGGCGCTCTCTCGATAGCGGCAGTAGTTTGTATTGCTGCCTCAAACGGCGGAACAACTTCTCAGGATTTAAAAACCGGTTACCTCGTGGGTGCAACTCCGAAGTATCAGCAGATGGGTCTTTTGATCGGTGCAGTGACTTCTGCGATCGTGATTGGTTACTCTCTGAAACTTCTGAACGACGCTTCAACTGTTTATTCAAAAAAAGTTCCGGCCTATACAGTGAATGTTTCTGAACTTAAGGAAAAGCAGAAAGTCGGAGGTCCAGAAGGGCGTCTTGATTCAGCTGACTACTTTGTTTATCAGGTAACTGAGCAGTCAGCTCCCGAAGTTCTCGCTGCCCTCACTCCGGGAAAATATCTCGTGAATGATCAGGGGGCCGTGACTTATCTCGTAGATCCGGGAATCAACGGCTCACTTAATAAGCGCGATGACGGGACTTCTGTGACCAAATACGAAGCACCGAAAGCGCGTCTCATGTCCCTCATTATCGACGGAATTCTCACGCAGAAACTTCCCTGGGGACTCGTGCTCCTTGGTGTGTTTCTCGCTGTTGTTCTTGAACTCTGTGGGATTTCCGCCCTTCCATTCGCCGTAGGAGTTTACCTTCCGATCGCGGCATCTGCTCCGATCTTTGTTGGGGGAGTTATCCGCTGGCTCGTGGAAAGAAAGAAATCTGTCAGTGAAGCAAACCAGGATTCTGAAACCGGTTCGGGAATTCTCTTCTCGTCAGGTCTTATTGCTGGTGGCGCTATTGCAGGAATTCTTCTTGCTCTTACTCAGGTTCTTGATGGTGTGGCCGGGAAGATGGATTTCAGTGCGGCGATGGGATCCCTGGGAACATCGGATCTCTTCTCACTCGTGATCTTTCTCACGATGGCGGGTGTCTTGTTTGTGATTGGTCGAAGAAAACCAGAATAAAGTTTTGAGGACGGGCCTTCGGGCCCGTTCTTTTTATTATGGATTAAGTCCGAATCCATTTAAGTAAGCGTGCTTCACTTCCCACTCGATGAACTTTTTCTTCTCAACCCCTGAACGATCAAAGGCCTCCAGATCCTGAGGCTGCCAGAAGTAGATCGACTTCTTTATGAGATAGCAATCATCCTCATTCGGATGTCCTGAGTAATCCAGGTACGACGTTACAACCTTGCACTCAGCTTTGTTTTTCATGAACTTATCCGTCCAGAGCTGAAACTTGAGTGGATACTGTGTGAAGGCCGGATCCATAACTCGCTCAACAACTTCGCCATTGAGTTTCACGAGTGCGAAGGGAGCCGTATGAAACCACCAAGGAAAACTGTAGCGCTGGATATAAGAATCAGAGAAAAACAGAAATGCTTTCTGCATATATCTCTGAGCATACGCCTCTTCATAGGCCCAGATATGAGAGCGGTCATAACACTGAGATGTGTTGACCCAACTTCTTCTCATACTGTTCAGGACTTCAGTGGCAAAGCCGTAACTGGAATAAACTGTCGGAGTATAATTGATTTCAAAACGTGATTTATTAGAAGATGAAGTGAGGACTGTTGCTGCTTCTGCATATCCGATAATACGGACTTGAGAGAGAACAGAGTATTCAGAAAGATCGGCATCGATCATGGCACGCGGAAGCTCAGTTGGTTTGAGGGTTGGTGAATCCGTCTCATTCCAGAATCCCACGCGGCCGTCGGTCAGCTTCACGATCCACGCACCTTGAGCGTCGGTCTTCTTTACTATAGAATGGACTTCGAAAATTTCGGCAAATGCCAGCGTAGAAAAGAGCAGGGAAACAAGAACAAAAAATTTCATCAATACCTCAATTTGAGGAGTCTATATCCTTGAGATGTATCGATGACAATGGGCCCCGGAGTGTTTTACCGGGTCTGAAGTCCAAGAAATTGGGAAAATCCCGCCTTCGGAACCATTTGCGATGAATGGGAGGCCTCAGAACGGTAGTTTTCCGCTCTCTTTTCCTTCATCATTTGTGACGTCAGGGTGGTGAGACTGAGAGCAAAACCGGCCACGAGACAAACAACTAACTTCATATTGATCTCCTTAGGGCTTCAATTCGTTGCCCATTCTTACATAGGGGTTCATGAAACCGGGAGTTAATATCTCTTGAGTTTAAGGAAGTGCCTGCACAAAAAGTACAGATGATCTTAATAAATACCGGGGAACATCCTGCCCGCGAGATCGCGAACGATGTATCCCACAGCATAGGGCACTGAGTTCGGACGATTTACGGTTGCAGCAACATCATGGGTAAATCCTAATTTGTGAATCCACTCATGAGTCAAATTGTCCGCCACTTTATAGGGAGTGAACGTGTTGAAGAATTTTGTGTTCATCCAGATGCGTGTAGAATCGGGAAAGGTGTAACCGATGGTCGAGCTGTTTTCATAATAAAGTTCAAGCTCCACATCCAGTACGTAGTTTTTTGCGGGAGACACTTTCTCAGAAGCAATAATTATCCGGTTATAGATCTGAAGATTCGTAAGTCCATTATTATCAGCAAATGTCTTCACGCCATTGACAGTATGATTGACGATAGCATCTTTAAATTCACGGGAAGAAATCACCCGTTTCACCAGGATGGCCGCATTTTCAACTTTCTCTCGTTGAGAATCATCAAAATTACCTAAAATGAGATTCGTATCAAAGTGTTCTGCCTCCGGAGGGACATCGCCGTCCTCAGTCGTGTCCAGCGAGAAGGCACTGACTTCGCAAACCATATCCTGACAGCCAGTCTTGGCTCCGGGTTTTCCGCAGGAAATCAGAACGAAAAGAAGAATGAATGGAAGGTTTCTCATCAGTACTTCGCTGCCAATTCTTCAACCAGGTAGCCGATAGCATAAGGAACGGAATAATCCCGGCTGGTAGAATAAGAAGTTGCGTGAGTAAAACCGATTTTATGTAACCACTCATGGGTGAGATTGTCGGAAACTTTGGTCGGGGTATATTTGTCGAAATATTTTGTGTTCATCCAGATGCGGCCGGAGTTCGGATAAGTGTAACCAATCGTCGTGGTGGCATCATAATAGAGTTCAAGTTCCACATCCATGGTGTTGTTCTTCGTGGTGTTGCCCATCTCCTCAGCACCATCAAGAATCTGCTGGTAAATCTCAGCATTGGTGAATCCACCGTTATCCATGAAAGTCTTTTCTCCCTTATACGTATGATTCAGAACACGTGTCCGAAATTCTTCCGAAGCGATAACTTTTTTGATGAGAGTGATGGCGGTTCTGACTTTCAATTCCTGAGCTTCATTGAAATTGACGAAATAAATATCCGCATCCCAGCTGATGGCCTCAGAGTTTACTGATCCTGCAATGGATTCAGTAGAATCTGTTCCTGGTTTATTGTTACAGCTCAGAAAAAAGAAGACGAAGAAAATGAAGAGAGGAGTAAACTTCACGAAACCATCCTGGTGCAGAGGAGGATCTCCATCCTGGAAATCGCATGTGGTATTCTGACAGTTCACGAAATGTGGAACAATAGAGGAAAAAAATGTCGGGAGGGTTTAGTTGTGCGAAGGAGTCTGCTCGGCGATGTGCATTTCCCGTGCGATACCTTTCACAATATACCCAACAGCATAGGGGACGGAGTAGGGACGGTCTGGATTATCTTTCACATCGTGATTGAAGCCCAGCTTGTGAACCCATTCATGCATCATATTGTCGGCCACTTGATACGGACGAAATTTATTGTAGTATTTTCTGTTCATATAAATGCGGACGATGGATGGGTAAGTATATCCAATCGTGATAGATTCCTTGTCTGTGTAGAGTTCAATTTCGAGATCCATCGTGTTGTTAGCTCCAAGATTACTTATCTTCTCAGCACCTTCCATGATCTTTTGATAGATCTGTTCATTGGAGAGTCCGTTGTTATCAGCAAAGGCTTTTTTACCTTTCCAGGTATGGGCGAGAATTCTTTCCTTAAATTCAGGAGAACGGACGATCTTCCGGATAAGTCTTGAAGCTGTATGGAGTTTCTTTTCTTGGCGCGACGTAAAGCCAACGAGGGTCGTTCGGACATCAAAATTTTCTAAATTGTCCTGGGCAAAAGATTTTGAACAAGTGGGGTAAAACAGCACAACGAATAAAAAGCAGAATGTCTTCATCAATGCTAAATCCTCCACACAATCTTGAGATTACGTAATGTTTGCATGGATAAATTTAGTGAGTCAACCGTAGCGAAAAGAAAATTTCGGGAGTAAATGTGTCGGGAAAATTTCGAGTCAGAATGACTCAGAGGAAAAATTCAGGCGAGTCAGAATGACTCACCTGAGGATTAGTGCCGCATAAATTCCTGCATCTCTGCGCGTTTCTTGTTTACCACCATCCGGATGCCATAACGGGCAAGGAAGTACTGAACTTTGTGAGGGCTTTTCAGGTAAAGCTTCACCAGTTTTTCCCTCATCCAGGTAGGAGCGATCTTCTCACGCACAAAAAGTGGCAGTGTTTCCCATTTCATACTTACTGCTTGATTCGTGAAAGGGTTTCTTCGGCGAGATCTTCTGATTCTTGAGTCAGATCCTGCAGACTCACGATACCGATTGGCCTTTCAGAGCGATCGACAACAACAACACGCGAAACCTGTTTCTCTGCCATAAGCTTAGAAGCTTCTTCGATGGACTGGTCTGCATTGACACAGAAGACTTCTTCCGACATGGCGTGCCTGATAGAACCGTTCATATCAAAACCACCGGCGACACAATTGATAACAATATCTCTGTCTGTGACAAAGCCTACTGCCTTCTGTCCATCCATCACCGGAACAGAGCCGATGTCTTCACTTTTCATAAGCTCAGCGACTTTCTTCACGGAATCATTAATGTGGGCGAACTTAATATCTTTATTCATGACTTCTGAAACCTGCATAGACCCTCCCTGGTTCTTTCACTAAATTTATCAGTGTGAGTAAGGTCATCACAATTCTTTGAATGAGAATTTACCTTGTCTTGAGTTTGTTAAAACCAAATTAACTCACTCCTTTTTGCTCAAATGCGCAAAAATCCTGACCGTTGACGATGATGAATCAATCCGCCTGGCGGTTATGAAGGTTTCGAAGCGGTGTGGGCGAAAAATGGACTGGTTGCGCTTGATTATCTGAACACCCTACCGGATGCTGAACTTCCGGATCTTGTGCTTCTCGATGACATGATGCCGGTCATGAATGGAAAAGAGTTCTTTCGGAAAAAAAAAGTATCCTGCGTCTCTCAAATATCCCGGTGGTCATGATGAATGCAAACGGAAATCTCGTGAATGTCATGGAGAACGTGGATGCCGGCGCTTTTATGTCAAAGCCAATTGATTATGATACTATCGATAAAATGGTGAAACATTTTATCGGTCAATAAATCAGGTAGAGATAATATGAAAAAGAACGCCATTATTGTAGATCTCGACGGGACTCTTGCGGACATCACTCATCGCCGAAAATTTGTAGAAGGCGAAAAGAAAGACTGGAAAAGTTTTAACCGTAACATCATCAAAGATGACATTAACGTCTGGTGCAGGGAAATTATCAGACGCATGATTTCAGACCACCATGTCCTTCTTGTTTCCGGACGCACAGATGAACTCCAACAGGAAACCGAAGAATGGTTAAAGCTTCATGATGTACCATATTCTGATCTCATGATGAGAGAAGCAAAAGATAATCGCGACGATACTATTGTTAAGAAAGAAATTTTCGAAAAGAAAATCAAGCCTTCCTATGACGTACTCTTCGTGATCGATGACCGGGCCAAAGTTGTCCGGATGTGGAGAGAAGCAGGAATCGTTTGTCTTCAGTGTGACTGGGGCGAATTCTAAACAAATCTTGCGACTTCTTCTTCTCCACCCTCATCATCCTGAGAGGTATTGGCTATTGCCGTGTTGAACAGAAAAGATAAAAGCAAAATGAAATAGGTCATTGTTCTCATAGACCCTCCTGGTCACTACGTCCGAGCAAGTTCACGGCCACATAAGTTTATGAGAGAAGTGCTGTTCTCAGGATTCTTCATCTAACTTTCATCTTAAAAACATTCTTCGGTCATCTCGTTATTGATAAGATATTTTTATCCGGGGGCATTGGTCCCGAAAAAGATTCTGAAGGATTTACAGGAGTAGATCTGAAAGATGAGCAAAGAGACTGGTGAACAGCAAAGAAGAAATTCATTGAACCGGATACATAGAAGGCTGCCTACATGGTGGCCTTCTTAATTTATGCATCCAGGACAAAGCATCCTTGGACTATGGCATCCACGAGGTAAATTTTCGGGATTGTGCCCTTTCTCACATAAGCAGGGGCCACACGCCCGTGATCAGGTAATAACAACTTGAGAAAAGGGCCCCCGGACCATGGAAAAAGTACCCGGTTCGGGTGGGCAAGGTCCCTTGAGTGAGATAAAGTACCTAGCAAAAACAGGTGGACCTATGCCCTTTGAAACTACTTTTAATAAAGATCTTGCCCGCTCTCTGGCACGCGCTGAGAATCCAGAAAAATTTCTTGATGCTGAACTTTTAAAAATTAAAAAGAGGGCGCTGGAACTGAACGCTGCCCGTGCCACCATGGCCGAAGGTTATGAGAAAGTTCTCAAGGGACTTAAACTCGCTTTCCCCGATATCGACCTCAACGATAAAAATCTCATCGGCACGCCCAATCGGATGGCTCGCGCGCTGATTGAAACCTGTTCAGGTTTGGGAACAGATCAGAAAGAAATTTTCAGCACAACTTTCCCCGCTGAGAATTATAACGAAGTGATTATCCTGAAAGACATTGATTACACTTCTCTTTGCAGCCATCACTTTTTTCCTTTCAAAGGAAAAGCGCATGTCGGTTATTTACCTGATACTTCTCAGGGAGAAAAATCACGCGTGGTCGGTCTCTCGAAGCTTGCACACATCGTTGATTGTCACGCTCAGAGACCTCAGCTTCAGGAAAGAATGTGTTACGGCATTATGGAATCGATTAAAGAAGAACTCAGTCCTTCAGGCGTCATGGTAGTGATTGAAGGCTCTCACGGTTGTCTTACCTGTCGGAGTGCGAAGAAAGCGAATGCCACAATGATTACTTCCGCCCTTGACGGGAAATTCCGCGAAGATCCTAAGCTTCGGGGAGAATTCCTGAGTCTTATCGGCATGAGGAACAATCCATGAAGTATTTTTATCTTCTTCTTTGTCTCTCACTTCCGGCGTTCTCCGCTCCCTGCGAAGTATTCGGGATTTCGGATTCCCCTCAGCATCTGTATTGTAGTGTTGGGGGAAATAAAATTGAACTCACTTGTCGTGAGGGAGTTTATTTTATCGATGAAGAAAAAGTTGAAGCTGCTTTTCACTATGAAGTGGAAGATGGCCCAACTCCCCTGGTTTTTCGTACCGCAAAGAGTGAACTGACGGTTCTGATGAAATCACAAACAAGGATGGATGCTGAGCTCGAACGAGGCACCAGAACAACACGCGGTAGCTGTCGTCCTTGAGACAAAAGAGTGACCTTCTGAAAATTGAGTGGAATCATTCGCTGCCGGGTCTGATAAAAAATAATAAGATTTTTAAAATATAAATGCTTCCGGAAGCTTTTCCCGGAAACGCCCTCGTCTTTCCATCTGCGCAAAGTGCCCGTACTTTCGTTCGAAGGCCTGAATATCAGATTTGGAAAAGAATCATCCTGCCCGGCCTTTCTATGACTTCATCCTGAATGGCTAGATAACCACCTTTAAGGGCCGTTAGATTAAGTTTTCTTATGGTAGTCCCGGGAACATATTAATGCTTCGCGCTCGAGCTTTTTTTCTATTAATTTTCAGGGGTTATTGACTTTTTTCCGGTGCCGGGTTAATTAGTTATAATGACCAAAAGAATATTAGTTGTTGAGGATGACACCTCAATCCGGGAGCTCCTCGTGGAGCTACTTGAGAGCGAAGGCTATCAGGTTGCCTCGGCCGTAAACGGTCTTGAAGGCATTCGTTGTCTTCAGCAGGGTGATAATCCTGATCTCATTCTTATCGACCTCATGATGCCGGTGATGGATGGTTATGCTTTCCGTACGGAACAATTAAAGCATGAAGTCTGGTCGAAAATTCCAACTGTGGTTATGTCTGCTGAAGCAAACGCCAAAGAAAAAATGAAGAGCTTCAATATCTCTGCATTTCTCAGTAAGCCTGTCGAACTTGAAACCATTCTGAAAACTGTCTCCCGTTTTATCTAAGACGAATTCTTCCAATTTTTTTTCAAACTACGTTATGATTTTCTTAATAATTATTTAAGAGGTCAGATGAATCATAGAGGATTTTCCGTTGTCGAGGCGATGATGGGCGCAGGTTTAATGGCAGCAGCGGCTTTGGGTTTTTCTGAGCTCGCGAAAAATAGCGCAAGATCTTCTCAGGCACTAGAAGCGAGATATGCAAAAATGGATGTAGAGCAATCCATTCGTTCTGCATTTATGAATACCTCTTCTTGCGCTTGTGTCTTTGGTGGCTACACTCTGGTAGCGGGATCTGTAACTCCAATGACGGATATCAAGATGACAGATCCGGCTTGCGCTAATCCGCGCATTATTATTAAAGATGACGACAACATTCCTAACAGTACTCTTAAGGTGGAAAACATTTCTGTGAGAAACGTTACGGCCTTCGGATCTTCCGAACTGATTGGCGATCTCCAGGTTGACTGGCGAACAGCTACGAAAGCTCTGCCAATGAAGCCCAGTACTTTAAGAAATATCCGCTTCGCTGTTAATGGCGCCGGTGTTGTTACTGGTTGTGGCATCGTCCCGGATTCAACTGCGCTGCCTGTTCCCTGCGGAGACGGTAAAATCTGCTTCAATGGCAAGGTTGCTACTTTCACCAATGCAGTGGGAGCTCCCATCACAACAGCAATCGTGGGCTCTGATGCAAGTGGGATGATGCTCTGGTTTCAGACGCCTGCGGGTCGAACGACGATGATGAAGTTTTCGGTCAACATCAGTACGGGAGATTTGGACGCTACAAGGCTGGGAACTTGGAGACCACAATTTTGCTATGCTCATCAGCCGAACATCACTTACTGCGGAACGATGACTTACTTTGGAACAACTCAACCAAATTGCGGCGCCCCGCTTTTCTGGAACTATGACGGACATGCGGGAACTTCTTCAACACTCACGTCCGGTACTGTAGTCTCAAGTGGCCCTCCGATAACGTATGCGGCAGGCACCTGGCCTTTTAAAGACACTTCTTCACTTCCGTGTTCCTACTGATGAAACTCTACGGCATTCCCAATTGTGACACGGTAAAGAAGGCCCGCACTTTTCTTGAGAAGAAAAAATCTTCCTTCGAATTTGTGGATTTTAAAAAGACGCCACCTACGCCCAATGACATTACTCGGTGGGCAGATGCCTTTGGCGATTTACCCGTGAATAAGGCGGGCCAGACCTACAAGAAGCATAAAGACGAATATGAGAAGCTGACACCCGCTAAAAAGATCGCCTTTCTCTGCCAGAACTCGTCCATGATCAAAAGGCCGATCCTTGAGAAAAATGGAAAGGTTCTTGCCTTTGGATTCAAGGAAGAAGACTACAAAACACTCATCAAATAAGTTACGATTTCGGGATGAGCATTGAAAAAATTAAAAAGCATCTCGAAGAGTACTCTTACCTGAAATCTATCCATTCGCTTCTTCATTGGGACATGGAAACGATGATGCCCTCGGGTGCCATCGAAGACCGGGCGAAGAGGCTCTCATACATTCAGGGAAAACTTCACACTCACATTACCGGGAAAAAATATCAGTCACTTCTCGAAGATGCAGGAGGATTAAAGCTGAAGCCCCTTGAAAAGAAACTCCTGAAAGAGCTTCGCTATGATCTTGAGATCCAGGCGGCCCTACCTTTAAAGCATGTACTCGAGCTTTCTCACGCTACGGCGATTGCCACTCATGCCTGGGCCGATGCCAGAAAGAAAAATGACTGGAAAAGTTTTTCGCCTCATCTGGAAAAACTCATCGCTCTGAAGAAAAAAGAAGCGGGCTACTACAAGGCTAAGAAACCCTACGATGCTTTAATTAAACTTCATGACAAAGAATTCTCGTCTGAGAAGATTCATTCCATTTTCTCAGAGCTGAAATCGGGTCTCCTGAAACTCACAGCGAAAGTGGAGAGTGACGGTAGATTTGTGAATGTAAAAGACCTTAAGGGTCCATTTGCCATTGAGGCGCAGAAAGACCTTTCTCTCAAAGTGGCGGAGCTATTCGGACTCTCGAAAGAATACTCCCGCCTCGATATCTCTACGCATCCCTTCAGCATCAATATCTCTCCTAAAGACCAACGTATTACCACCCGTTACGTCACAGAAAATATTGATTCCCTATCAAGCACGATGCATGAAGTGGGGCACGCCCTTTACGAGCACCAGCTGCCCGCCGAGTGGGAAGGAACTCCCTTTCAGGAAGCAGTTTCGCTTTCCGTTCATGAATCCCAGTCGCGGTTCTGGGAAAATGTCATCGGTCGCTCCCGTGAGTTCAGTCATTTTCTGCATCCCATGATGAAGAAATCTTTTCCTGATGCGATGAAGGGGATTGATGAGGAAACTTTGTTCCTTATTTTCAACCGTTCGGTGCCTGGTCTGATCCGGGTAGAGAGTCCTGAACTCTATTACAATCTTCACGTCATTATTCGTTTTGAAATTGAGGAAGAGATTTTTAACCGCGGAATTGCGACAACGGATCTTCCGGAACTCTGGAATGATAAGTACGAAAAGTATCTTGGAATCAGACCCAAGAATTTTCGCGAAGGGATTCTTCAGGACTCTCACTGGGCGGGCGGAGCCTTTGGATATTTTCCAACTTATACACTTGGTAATCTCATCTCAGGGAGTCTTGCAAAAATCATGAAAGATGAGATTAAGGATTTCAAAGGTCTTCTGAAAACAGGGCACTTTGCACCCGTAAGAGAATGGCTTCGTGAAAACATCCATTCCAAAGGTCGCTCCATTACATCAAAAGATATCGTGGGGGAGATTCAGGTGAAAGATTATCTTCAATATCTTGATGAAAAATTCCGGAGTAAGTAATGGAACTCTTTCTTGGTGTCATGGATATTCACGAAGCTAAGAATCATCAGCTGAAATTGCGCGACAAAGGTGTGAGCGTGGTATTTCGTACCAACGGCCACACCTGTACTACCGGCTGCAAAGTGACAGTGGAAGTCTGGGGACATAATGAAGATGAGGAAAAGCTTTCTCTCTACTTCAAGGATGATTACTTAAAGCACGTTCAGGGACATGTGCCCAACTTTGAACAGCTGGCACAGGTTTTTGATCCGGGACTTGAAAAAGTTATCTGCCAGGCCTGTGGGATGAGCTTCGCTCCTTCATTTAAAGAATGTCCTGATTGTGGTCTTTTTTACGGATGAATCTTTTTGGCCACTTACCATCGATGTGGCCTGATTCTGTGGCAATTTCCCCCTCTAAGCTTCGGTCTCATGAAAAATAAATCCTTTCAAATCTCTGGATTCATGACGCTTCATCATTTCTCTTGACCTCCTTTAGGTCTAGAAATCTTGTCGCCACTTAGAATCAGCAGAAGTTAAACATCGGAGATACTATGAAGAGACAGAATCATTCACACCTGGCAGTCCTCACACTGAGTATTGTTCTCACTTCGTGCTCTTGCAGCAGTGAGAAAGGCAGCGAATACTTTTCTTCTCTCAGTAAGAATTCATCGGGTGAACTTTCGGTCATCCCGCTCAGTGGTGGTGCTGAAGGTGGAGATTCTTCTTCAGCTGGTAGTGCGGCCGGATCAACAACCGCAGGCGCAGCAGCGGGATCGGCAGCGGGATCAGCAGCGGGAACAGCAGCGGGATCGGCAGCGGGATCAGCAGCGGGATCATCAGCGGGTTCAAGTTCCGGAGCGACAACTGCTGGTGCTACCGGTGGAAGTACGTCAGGAGCGGTTACAACTATGCCACCTCTTCCTTCAGACAAAGATATTTGTGATCCATTAAAAGATGAAAGCGAAGAGATTCTTCTGGGTCACGGACTCGTAGGTAAAATTTATGACGGTGCTCCCAACAAGATTAATCATTACTCTGATCTCGCTTCGAAAGGATCTCCGGTAGATGGCCTTCTCTATATGAGTAAGCTCAATATCCCGACGAGAAAGTTTGAAAAAGGTTTTCCGCGTGAAGACGGAACGATGGTTATGAACAATATGGGCAAGCTGTTGTCAGAAAACTTCGGGATTGAGTTCAATGGACAACTTGAACTCGGTGCAGGTGACGAGCCCGGATATTATGAAATTGGTCTCATTGCAGATGATGGCGTAGTTCTGGATGTTCAGGCATCTAACGAAAGTGTGAGTATTATAAATGGAGATCATTTTACTCCAACCAAATTCTTCTGTGCAAAAGATCTCGTAAGAATGGAAGAGGGGAAATCAATCCCGATGAGACTTAAGTACTTTCAGGGCCCGCGCTACAATATTGCTCTCATCATGATCTGGAGAAAAGTGCAGTCACTGGAAGGCGAGTCTGCGACTCTTATTAAGAATCAGGTCAAGCATCCAATTAAAGAAACCCGCTGTGGAATTGCCGGGAATAAATTCTTCTTCGACCCGGATTCGAATTCACATCCGCAGATGGAATATCTTGATCTCCTGGATCCAACTAAGCGCGTGGTTCCATGGGAAGTCGTGAAGCATAAGAATTTCAGATTACCGGCCGGGTATTCGAACATGCAGTGTGTGAACAAAAAGCCTTAGTCAAAATCTCTGCGTCTCGATTCCTTCTTCACAGAGTGAAGTTTCTTGGAATCGAGGCGTTTTCTTATGGAACCTTTCGTCGGCTTGGTTTTCTTTCTCGGCTTCGGCGGAACAGCGACTTTCTCAATCATGTCATGAAGCTTACGGATGCAATCATCCATGTTCGCTTTCTGGGACCGTTCTTTTTCCGAAGATAAATGCACTAATCCATCATCTTTGATGAAGTTTACAAACCTCTGGCGGAAGCGATACTTCACGTCGGCCGGTAGAGAAGGCGACTCCTGCATATTCCAGGTGAGATTAACTTTTGAGTTTACCTTGTTCACATTCTGTCCGCCGGCACCACCAGAGCGCGCGAAGGTAAAGTTGAACTCGGAAAAAGGGATAACAAATTTATCGATCATTCGTTATCATCATATCATGAAGACAAAGCCCTGGTATTCCTACGTGATTGAAACTGAGAAGGGCCATCTGTACACGGGCATCACCACCGACATTGAGCGACGTTTTAAAGAACACGCTTCCGGAAAGAAAGGGGCGAAGTTTTTCCGTACTACTGCCCCTTTGAAAATTATCTTCAGGAAGCGCTTCAAAAATCGTTCCGATGCCTCCAAATTTGAGGCCCGGTTTAAGTCCTTTACCCGCAAGGAAAAGCTCGCATTTCTGGGTATCCCCCGAAAGTCTTAAGTTTCGGACTGAAAGAGTCGATATATTAATAAGAAAAAATTAACTGCAAAGGTCCTATGAACCAGGTTCTTGTCTACACGGAGCGGGCTGATTTCCGGTCTTATCTGGATGCCGAATGTCTGAACATCAAAGAATGCTTCCCGGTCTTTTACGACACCGTTGAAGAGCTCCAGACTATTCTCGATATCTTTCCTAAGTTCGATGTTCTCGTCATCGATGCACCCAAAGGTCGTAGAGAGTTCGAGCGCCTTTCTGAATTTGTAGGGAAAAGAAAAGATCAGATCAATCACGTTATTCTCGTTAGCGATGAAGAGTCGCCCATGTTTCCGAAAGTTTTTCACTCCGCAGATTGGTCATCGCTCCTTCAGCATCTGAAAAGCATTCTCGGAGAAAAGAGTACTCCACAGGATGGCTACGTGGGAATTCCCGTTGATTGCCTGATCCACTTTAAAGTGATGCCCTTTGCCCTTTTCCTCAATCTCTCTCCGGGTAAATTCGTGAAGCGTATTCCGGCCTTTGAAGTGATCGATGTTGAGGTACTGGAGAGCTATCGCCAGCGAGGTGTGAAGGAATTTTTCTTCGAGCGGCGCTACGGAAAAGATTTTGCCAATATTCTCATGAACAACATGATTAACCGAATCGAGCTGGACTACGATACTCCCGCAGAAAAAGAAAAAGCGACCAGTGAAGTTTTTGGAACTGTCCGCGATATTGTTGCGGCGATTGGTCTCAAGCCCAGAGTGATTGAGCTTTGTGAAACTTTGATGACTCAGTTGATTGAAGAAGTCGACAAGGGCAAAGGGGTGCAGGCGGTGTCTTACCTGCAGAACCTGAGGAACCGGCCTGAACTCGATTTCAATTACCGCTTTGTTCAACTCACAAGTTTTATCGCCACGCAAATTCTTGATGGCCGCTCACGTGCCGGAAAAAAAGAGGAAATTAAGAATGTTGTTTGTGCTGCTTTCTTCAGCGACATGTCTCTTAAAAACCCCGAGTATCTTCACTTTCGGTGCTTGAAAGACATTGCGATTCTTCCGGAAGATGCCAGAGAGGAAATCAAGTGGCACGCTTCACTTTCTGCTTCTATGGTTGAACTCAATAAGATTGGTTCTCCGGAAGTCGTGACGATTATCGGCCAGCATCACGGTGACCTTTATGGAACTGATATTCCGGTCGGGGTTCACCCAGATCTTCTCGATCTCTCAAAATGCCTCCTCGCCAGCCAGGAACTTGCTTACGCCCTCCTGACCCATGCCGACCAAAACCTCTGGAAAGTCTTCAGGGAAGTTTTCAAGACGCATAAGGGGAGTCCTCTGGAAGAGTATCTGGCGGTTTACGAGGGAAGTTTCCTGAACTACGTAAAAGAAACCACCTGATTACCTCTGTAAGAAATACCCTTTTATTGTCATAAGGTCTCTGTCCCATTAGATTGCGGTCATGAGTTTTGACCCAAGGGAGCTGCCGATCACGGCCTGGCTTCCTACCACGAAAAAAGAAGCAGAAAAGCGCGGCTGGGACGAGCTCGATGTCGTTCTCATTACCGGAGACGCTTATGTGGATCATCCGGCCTTTGGTGCTGCGGTCATGGGAAGAATTTTTGAATCTCTTGGCCTCAAGGTTGCCATTATCGCTCAACCTAACTGGCAAGATGATCTTCGTGACTTCAAGAAATTCGGGAAGCCAAAATATTTCTTTGGTGTGACTTCCGGAAACATGGACTCGATGGTGAATAAATACACCGCCGGGAAACGCAAGCGCTCGGAAGATGCCTACACTCCGGGGGGGTCTCCGGATTTTCGTCCTGATTACGCCACGACTGTTTACACTCAGACGCTAAAAAAACTTTTTCCTGATGTTCCGGTTGTTATCGGCGGCATTGAGGCCTCTCTCCGGAGAGTGACACATTACGATTTCTGGTCTGATAAACTTGTGCCGAACATTCTCAGCACTTCAGGCGCGGATCTTCTCATTTACGGAATGGGCGAGCAGCCGATCCGCGATGTCGTGAAATATCTCGTGCGGGGAACTCCGTTTTCCTCACTTAAAACCATACCTCAGACGGCGTTTCTCTCTTCAGATGAAGAGCTTCCGAAAAATAAACAGTGGGAAACTTTCGAGCTTACTTCCCATGAAGAGTGCCTCGCTGATAAGAAAAAATACTCGAGAAACTTCATGCATGTGGAAGTGGAGAGTAATAAGCAGTTCGCTAAGCGCCTGATCCAGAAAGTGGAAGGGAAGACTCTCGTTATCAATCCTCCTTATCAGACGATGACGGAAAAAGAGATCGATTCAAGTTTTGATCTTCCGTACACACGCCTTCCTCATCCAAAATATAAAGACCGTGGACCGATATCGGCCTTTGAGATGATCAAGTTTTCCGTGAACACTCACCGCGGATGCTTTGGTGGTTGCAGTTTCTGCACCATCTCCGCTCACCAGGGAAAAATGATTGCCTCGCGCTCGAAAGAGTCGATCATGAAAGAAGTTGATGAGATCGTGAAGATGCCGGACTTCAAGGGGTATCTGTCTGATCTCGGTGGGCCATCTGCCAATATGTATCAGATGAAAGGGATAGATCAGTCGATCTGTGACAAGTGTTCAGCACCATCATGCGTATTCCCGCAAATTTGCCATAACCTTGAAACAAATCCTCAAAAGATGACGGATCTTTATAAGGATGTTTCCAAACATCCGAAAGTGAAGAAGGCCTTCGTTTCTTCAGGACTCAGATATGATCTTATGTTTGATCCACGATCCACCCACGCTAAAGAAGATGAGAATTATGTCGAGCAGCTGGTTACTCATCACGTATCAGGCCGTCTCAAGGTTGCTCCTGAGCACACGGAAGATGAAGTTCTGAAATTTATGAGAAAGCCCGCTTTCCATTATTTTGAAACATTCAAAAAGCGCTTCGAAGAAGTGTCCAAGAAAAAGAACCTGAAGCAGGAAATCATCCCGTATTTCATTTCCAGTCACCCGGGTTGTACGCCGGAAGACATGGCAAAACTTGCGGCGAAAACGAAGGCCCTGGGTTACAAACTTGAGCAGATTCAGGACTTCACGCCCACGCCGATGACAGTCGCTACCGAGATCTACTACTCGGGTTTTCATCCCTATACGCTGAAACCGGTCAAAACCGCGATTACTCTTGATGATAAGACTAAGCAGCGGAATTTCTTTTTCTGGTACAAGCCTGAAAACAAGACCTTCATCCGCAATTATTTATCGAAAGCTAAGATGTTCGACACGATGAAAGACTTGTTCGGATAATCATCTTTTGCTATGTTCGGCCCATTCAACAAAGGGGTCTCCATGAAAACAATTATCGTTCTCGCTCTCCTCAGTTCTTCTGTTTATGGCCGCGAACTCGTTTGTAACCTTAATGAAGGTTCTACCCGCGTAATGAAGCGTTCTGATATTGTTGAAAACGGAGTGACTGAACTTAAATTTGAAAATCGAGCTGGTGTTAATATCAACGCTCTCGCTCAGAATGAATCAGTAACACTTACTGTTGAAGTAGACGGTAATAAATTCAGAACAAGCGATACTGAAGTAAATCTTAGTTTTGAGATGATCGGCAAAGAGCCAATGAGCATTTCTTGCAGAATCACAAAAGAGCCTTACTACTGCGCACCCGTTTCTAACTAATGAAATTTCTCTTTTTAGCGTTACTCCTTTCAACTTCTGCTTTCGCGACGGATTTTTCCTGTACGGCCTCGATAGATGGGAAAGAAATCAGGTCGCAGAAAGTGGAAGTAATGGAAGATATCACGGAAGTCAGTTTGGGCATTTACAAGGAGGTTGAACTCATTGGTTCTGCCATCCAGGGTCAAGTAAGTGCGTTCATGATTTTTGATGGGGTCATGTTCGGATCAATCAGCATGAATGCTGCTTCCTACAATATGTTCATGATAGGTGAGGGCGAGCTTAATCTTTCCTGTGCTCTGATCGACAGTTCCCTTCCTTTGTCGCTTTCACAACTTTCTCATCCCGAAATTTAAAGACATAAGTACAATTTATTCGTGGGCCGAAAGTCCACGGATAACAATCGATCACGGCACACCTGGCCGGCGTAGGCAGGGGATCAGTGTCTCGGTAGGTAATTCTATTTTCTTCGATTTTCGCAGTCAGGTGAGAAAATCCCAGCTTCACTTCTTCCCGGCCTTTCCCTCTCCAAAATTCCATGTTTTGCAGAGGCGCTTCCCTTAAACTCCCGCATGAAACGAAGCATAAGACAAAGATCCATGTTAAAATGAGGCGAATAATTAAGCCCGGAGGGTTTATGAAAATCATGCTTATTGCTATCCTTTTAACTTTGTCCCTGTCATCAATCGCCACTACAGTCACCCCCGACGTTGAGGTGATGAGCCGTATTCTGGTGAGAAACCCGGATGTTTCGGCCAAGCTCAACACTGCCAATATCACTTCTCTTAAATCTATTGAGACTAAATCTGTAAAGATGGGCGTAACTACTTACACCCTGACTTATCACCGTATTTGCGAATGTGTGCCTGCTAAAGCAGTAGTAACCATTCTGGAAGACCTAACTCCGACATATGCTGATCGCCTTCCGGTATATAAATCGAGTGTTGAGATCTTAGAAGGTCGGTAATCCTTAACACATCGAGTGAGAAGAGTTATAGTTCCTCAATATGACAACTCTTCTCACTCTTCAGAATCTCAATCTGCACTATCCTCATAAGACGATTTTTAAAGACGTCACGTTTACGCTCAATCAGGGTGATAAGATCGGTGTTCTAGGCCTCAATGGTCACGGAAAATCATCTCTGTTTAAGGTCATCGCCGGTGTTGTCACTCCAGACAAGAGTGTCCCGCCTTTTATCTACGACAAAAATAAAGACTTCACGTATTTCTATGTTCCGCAGGAATTGCCGGCACTTGGTGACTGGGATATTGAGAATTTTTTCTATGAATTCTATCCCGTCATGCGAGATCTGAAGAAAAAACTCATGATTATTGATGAGAAACTTTCTACCGGTGAAGGGGACTTTGAAAAACTGGTGAATCAGCAGTCGGTGATTTATGACGAACTCACTAAACTCGGTGAAGATAAAGTTCATGCTCAGTTTGTTAGTTATTTGAAATTCTTCGGTGTTGAAAATCTCGAAAGAAACATGGCGACCCTTTCTGGTGGTGAGCAAAGAAAAGTAGCTCTCTCTCTGGGATTGTCTGCTCCTCAGGAACTCATTCTCTGGGATGAGCCGACCAACCATCTTGACCTTGAGACGATTGAAGACTTCGAAGAAGAGCTCCAGGGTTCACGCAAGACTTTCATGATTATCTCCCACGACCGAAGCCTTCTCAGTAACGTGGTGGACCGGATTATCCATATCCAGCAAGGAAAGCTACGGTCATTTGCCGGAACCTATGAGGACTATCTCGAGTTCCTGATTCAGGATCAGAACCGTCGCGAGAAAGAACTCGATAAGCTTTCGAACTATAACCGCCGGGAAACGGCGTGGATCCGTCGTGGGGCGAAGGCGAGAAGAACGAAGTCTAAGAAACGTATTGAAGACTACGCCACCCTCAATAAGGCGATTCAGGATCTGAAAGCTCAGGCCCACAAAACGGTCTCTCTCAATCTTCAAGCCTCTGGAAGAAAGACCAAGATTCTCTTTAATGCTGAAAATCTTGGTCTTAAATTTGGTGAGCGCGAGCTCTTTAAGAATCTCAACTTTACGATCGCTAAGGGTGACAAAATTGCCCTTATGGGAAGAAACGGTACTGGTAAGAGTTCTCTTTTAAAGATTCTCCTGGGTGACCTGGAACAGACTTCCGGAAAGGTCACGAAACCCGAGACTCTCGATGTGGGTTATTTTTCACAGAAACGTGAAGCACTGAAAGACGATGAGACTCCGTGGAAGATGATCGGTGAGGGGATTGATTTTGTGATCTCCAATACTGGCGACAAGAGGCACGTCGCCAGTTACCTCGAGAACTTCCTCTTTTCTTCTGATGAAATCAAAAGACCTATTCATACTTTCTCCGGCGGAGAAAAAAATCGCCTGCAGTTAGCTCAGTTCATGAAGCATTCGCGCGACGTGTGGATTTTCGATGAGCCGACCAACGATCTCGATCTTGAGACCATCGGAATTCTGGAAGAAGAACTTCGGACCTATGAAGGTGCACTTATCATCGTGGGACACGACAGAAGCTTCATCGATAACGTGACAGACAAATGCTGGGTCCTCCACGAAGGCGAGCTCGAGAAATTTGAGGCGGGCTTCTCTCAAGCTCAGGACTTCCTTGAGGCAGTTCATCTCGCTGAGCAGATGAAGAAGAAAAATCCCCAGCTTCAGGAAAAGAAACCCGATCCTTCACGCATGAGCAATAAAGAGCGGAATCGCTATAACGAACTAGGCCCCGAGATTGAGAAGCTTGAAGCAAAAATTGCAAAAATGAAGTCAGAGCTCGCGGCTGTTGATTACACCAAGAACTACGATAAAAAGAAAGTTCAGGAGACCCAGACTTTGATGGAGACTCACGAGAAAAAACTCGAAGGTCTTTTTGAAGAATGGGCAGGGTTAGAGACTAAACTCTGAGAATCGTTGATGCTGCGGCGTCTCTTCCCTGGAGAAGTTTTCTCCCCGGGAAGTACCCAGTCTCGCGAATTGTCTTCATGTGATCGATCGCTTTATCCACACCCAACTGTGTCCAGGAACGAATCTCCTTCGGTGCCAGCCGATGGAGTTCAAAGAATTTCTCCACCGATAATTCCTGTAGTTTTATGTCCTCTGCGTGTTCCAAAGGCATGTAGAGAAATATTCTTTCAGGAAGTGTCAGCTCCGCTTCAAATTTTGTTCCGAGTGCCGAAAGCGCAAGTCTCTGAGCAAAAGCATCATACTCAAAGGCCCTGGATGATCCTCGATAAGCATTCCGGGGAATCTGATCCAGGAGAATGATGAGTGATAAATAATCCTGAGAGTTTTCCGGAATAAGAAATTCATGATCGAGTAATGGCGCAAACTCAGCACGACAAACCCGGTCCATCTCTTTATCCTGTCCCCAAAACCAGCGCCGAAGCTGAGTTTCATAATATTCAGGTGTGACTTCAATATTTTTAAACCAGAACTCATGAAGATTCATCTTGCCTCCGAAATAAGCCGTTCCACACATGAGCGAAGGATATGCGCCTTCACCTGATTTTTTTTAAGAGAAAGTCCCCGGCCGGTTTCAACCAGTCTTTCCGCATTCACGAACTGATCTTTTGAATGAGGAATCACAATCATCGGGACCCCGAAGTGAAGACCCTCGTTTAAGGAATTCATACCACCATGATTGATGAAAACGTGGCTGTGCTTCAAGGCAAAGAGCTGAGGAATTTTTTCATAAGAACGGACATTCGAGGGCAAGGGGCCCAGATCCCCGCCGGCGAGAATAAGTTCGTATTCAGGATGATCAGCAAAGGCCTTAATGAGTTCATGGTACCATTCCGTGACAGTCGGATCTTCACCCCTCAGGAGAGTCCCGAGACTCATCGTGATGACTTTCTTACCGCGGGTCGGATAAACGAAACCAGACATATCCTCTTCGCGGTCGAGTGCTGGTCCCTGAAACGTAAACGTATGTTCATTTTCTACCGGTGGGTTGAATTCGCGCGATGTGAATACAATATTCTGATCTCCGTAAGCACCAAGAGCGTCTTCCAGTTGCAGCTTCAAACCGTATCGGTCGCGGAGAGTTTTCAGCGCCTCTCTATTCACCTCATCAGTTTCAATATCAAATGTCTTCAGCATTTTTCTTTTACGCTCGAGCGAGAGGGCAAGAGTCGTCACCGTACAAAAGGCAGTGAGACCCGTGATGTCTGCTATCGCCTTACCCCAAGGGGCCATCGAATCATAAATGATGAAATCCGGCTTCTCTGTTTCAATTTCAGAAAGAAGATAGGGGAGAAGACCCAAGGTCGCGGGAATCGTCTGCAGAACGAAATTTTTTCCGGGATTAAAATCGGCTGCCTTATAAGAATCGTAACCATAATTCCGGAAAACAGCACCCGTGGCTTCCACAACCTCTTTCCGCTCCGGTGAGGTGTGATAAATCACTTCGCAACCGATCTCTACGAGATTTTTCACGAGAGGGAGTGTGGGGTTAATATGACCGATACCAAAGATATTATAGACAATTGCCTTCATGGAACTGTTCTAGCAACTTTGACTATTGGAACAACCCCATGAATGGAATAAGTCATATAGGTTATGCTCTATAAGACTTTTTGAGTTCCTCAAAGATGAGTTTTCCTTCCTGGGTCTTCAGCATCTCGGGGAAACAAACAACAGCGAGTCTGTCTTTATACGAAGGAGTTGAAGGAATTCGTTTAAGACTTAATCGCTGGGCCTTTACGACCTGCGAAGGAAGAATGCCGATCCCTGCACCCGCTTCCACTAGATGGCAAATGAGCTCAAGGTTTGGGACTTCTACTCTTTGAGCAGGAGCTTCCTTCCATCGGGAAAGGATGGAGTTGGCCTGGATCATGTCGGGATTATAGATGAGTCGATCGTGGTAACGATTTTTGGATTCCCAGACATACACTTCATCTTCGCCGATGAATTTTGTGACGAGTCCCGGAATCGGAAGAGGATTCATGACAATGCCGAAATCAATCTCTCCCAAGGCGACTCTCTTATTAATATCGTGTGAGGAAGCATTCACAATATCCATGTCAAGCTTGGGAGCAATCTTATTCATGTTGCGAAGGAATTCGCCCAGGATAAACATTCCGATCGAAGGATGGCAGCCGATGCGAAAGCGCAAATTTGCCGGTGCACCCTTGATGCGGTTGAGAAGTTGAATCGCAAGTTCCGCTTCTGGAAGAATCGTTTTCCCTTGAGGAGTGAGCTTGATCCCATTCCTTCCGCGGGTAAAGAGCGGCATGCCGAGTTCGGTCTCCATCTTTTTAATACCGAGAGACAAAGAGGGTTGCGCCATCTCAAGTTTTTCCGAAGCCTCGGAAAGAGTCCGTGATTTCGCCACGGTGATGAAGTTCTCAAGGTCTTTGAAGGTAATACTCATATAGGCGATCCTCTATGCTAATGATAGTTGCTATTGGATTTTACTATCAAAGGGGCATTGTTACAACTGGAAAAGAAAAAAGGGAGGGGCCCATGCAAGCTCTGCAACTCGACACATTCCATGAAACCGCAGCTCACGCCATCCGTGCCTTAAGCGCACTTTCAAACTTTACCGGATCGCCGGAGGAAATCCGCGAGATTCCGATCATGAGAAAGCTTGTGGCCAAGATGATGAGAGGCGAGAAACTCATCTTTATCCTGCCCGCATTTCCTGCCAAATCTCCCAGTCCACATAAGACTTGCGGGATCCTCCCTGACCTTGGCGAAGTGTTAGCACTACAGAATCTGAATCATATGTGCGGAGAAATTACCGGAAGCTACGGTCCAGGTGCTGAAGTCGTGATCTGTTCAGATGGACGTGTCTTCAGTGATGTCGTGGGAGTTCCGGATGAGCACATTACGGCCTACGCGGAGGGGATTGATGCCATTATCAAAGAATTCCATCTCACTCATTTGAAAACTTTTGCCATGGATGATCTCCATCCGGGAAAAGAAGGCGATGAACTTCGCGCTGAACTCCTGAAAAGTTTTTCCGTCACAACGGAAGAGGTGCGAGAAAAGGCAAAAATGAATCCCGCTCTCTTCAACGGACTTCATAAATTCATGGTGGAAGACCAGTCAGGGCTCTCAACGATTTCAAAAAATCAGTTAAGTAAGCTCATGAAAGAGAAAACGTACGAGCTCATGAAACGATCGGACGCTTGGTCCGGACTTCTCGAATCTTATTTTCCGGACTCTTTGAGACTTTCCATTCACCCTTATCCGCTGGCGCATGAAAAGTTCGGCGTGAAACTGGTGACTTCGTCAGAAAAGTGGGCGACACCCTGGCATAACGTCACAGTAAAATCTGATCAGGGTTTTATTCTCATGCATAAATCCCGTGCTCTTGAACTTGGTGCCAGGGAATCAAAGCTGGGAGGCAAGTATGCTTTCTTTGAACTCTGATGGCCGCTCACTCCTGAAAGGAGTGTGTCTCCATGAGGATGAATTAATAAAAGAGGCCTCCGCACTAGGCCCCCTTCTTCATTGGGACTTCGGTCCCGTGATGACCATGAAGTATCAAAAGGACGCTGCCAACTATTTATTCTCCAACGAAGCCGTGCCCTTCCATTGGGATGGAGCTTTTTACAAAGAACCGCGTTTGCTTCTTTTCTACTGCCTTGAAAGTGAAGGAATTGGTGGAGAAACAATATTCTCAGACACCACGAAACTCTGGAACTCTCTAACGGACGCTGAAAAAGAAGAATGTCGGAATGTGACTCTGACTTATACCACTGAGAAAAAAGCTCACTACGGTGGAACGATCAGAGTTCCTTTGGTTCAGACTCATCCAGTAACCGGTGAAGTGATCCTTCGGCTGGCAGAGAGAGTTGAGACAGAGAAAAATCCCGTGACTCTCTCTCTAGAGGGAGCTTCGGAAGATTTTTATGATCGCATGGTAAAAAAGCTTTATCAGAATATGATTCTTCACACATGGGAGAAAGGTGATCTCCTGATCGTGGATAATTTCCGCTACCTTCACGGAAGAAGGGCCCTCAAATCCAACATGAACAGATGCTTTAAACGCATCCAGATTCTTCCGGAGGCTTTATGAATACATCCTTTCTTGATTTCAAGAAAACCAGTGACCCTTTCACTTTTCATGATGATTTCAGTCATTATGTAAAATCTTTCGGCGATGTGTATTTCTGGGAGCAGGGTGGATTTCATGTCGTCACAGATGCCAATGCCGCCAAAGAGGTTCTGACGAGTCCAGATTTCAGTGCGGATCGGGGAGCATTCTTCATGTCGCGCATGCCAAACATGGATCTTCGTCTGATCGGGGACTTTTTTGGTGTCGTGAAAAAGATGATGGTAATGAGTGATGATGAAGATCACAGTAAAAGAAGAAAGATCGCTTCCCAGGGTTTTGAAGATCATATTCTTGAGCGCTTTACTGTCACAGTTCAAAAGACTGTCAAGGCCCTGGTGACTGAAGTCAAAGACATGAAAGATATTGAGTTCGTGGAAAAGCTCGCGAAGAAACTTCCTTCCACAGTTCTCGCGGATCTTTTCAGTATTCCTGAAGCCGATCGCGAAGATTTTTTTCATTCGGCCAATATCATGACTGGATTTTTTGGAGGTGCTTCTCAGTACCGGAACGAAGATGGCATTGAAGTTAATTCAGCTGCCCTCAATCTTAAAACCTATTTTGAAAAGCTCATCGCCATCAGAAAAAAGAACCCAGGACAGGATTACGTTTCGATTCTTCTTCGTGCTCAACCAATGTCAGGTCTCACCGATGATGAACTTATTTCCCAGCTTATTATGATGCTCGTGGCGGGCCAGGTGACGACGACCGATCAGATCAATAACATCATGTTCTTTCTTGCATCAAAACCAGAGCTCCAACGAACCCTGCGGAAGAATCCGGAACTCATTCCCAATGCTCTTGAGGAATTGAAGCGGATGGATCCGGCGGTTACTTTTATTTTTCGGGTCGTCCGGAAAGACACAAAAATTCTGAGTCACGCGGTAAAGACCGGGGATGTGATATTCATTTCCACTCATTGTATCAACCGGGATCTTTCTGAAGCTGAATGCCCCCACGAGATTCAGCTGGAAAGAAAAGCACAACATTTCGCCTATGGACACGGTCCTCATTACTGCCTCGGAGCAAAACTCGGGCGCCTTGAGATACGGCTTCTCTTCGAGGAAATCTTAAGGTCAATACCCGAGTTTCGTCTCGATGAGACAAAAAATCCTCTGCGTGATCACTATTCGCTCTCATTCTCAGGCTGGAGTGCGCTTCCTTTGACGACAGGGTCCTAGTCTGAGACCATGTTTCCATCTTTAACTCGTCAAAGGATTGATGATGGAAACTCCTAACACTTACGCCAGCCCCACGGCGCAACTCGCTCTTTCGCAGTACATGTCGAAAGTCTACATGTGGATGACGATCGGTATTCTTCTCACAGGTTTTGTCTCCTGGAGTATCGCATCGAATCCAGACATGATGTATTCACTCGTTAGTAACCGGATTGCTTTCTACGGACTGATGTTCGCTGAAATCGGTTTGGTAATCTGGCTTTCTGCCGGAATTAATAAAATGTCTCCGATGATGGCAACTGCGATGTTTCTTCTTTACGCCGCACTTAATGGAGTCACACTTTCGATTTTCTCGATGATCTATACTTCTGAAAGTATCCAGGCCGCATTCTTTACAACAACGTTTGCGTTCGCAGGACTTTCGGCATTCGGTTACATCACGAAAAAAGATCTGGGCCCGGTTGGAAACTTTTGCACCATGGGACTTTTCGGCATGCTGGGCTTTGCGCTCATTTCATTTTTCTTTCCTTCGATGATGGGCGGAATGGCGGGCCAGATTTACGGGCTCATCGGTCTCATCGTTTTCGCGGGACTTACTGCCTACGATACTCAGGTGATTAAGAACATGGCGCCAACTGGTACCGGTGATCATGTTGCACGCGCTTCGATCATGGGTGCACTCAAGCTCTATCTTGATTTCATCAACCTCTTTCTCTTTATCCTGAGAATGCAGGGGAGACGGAAATAAGAAGTGGCGTCACTTCTTTCGCATCCGGCGGGGCCGCTTTCTCTTATTTGGGGAAGTGGCCAGAAGCTTAACCGGACTCTCATTATCACCTGCGTTTTACTTTCGCTTCTGCCAGATGCAGACGTGATTTCATTCGCCTTCGGCATTCCTTATGAATCCCAATGGGGTCATCGCGGGTTCACGCATTCTCTGGTTTTCTCCCTGATCATGGGGATATTCTGCACTTTCATCTTCAAAGAAAATAAAAAGAATGTTTTTTTGCTCACCACTCTCTCCACTTTTTCTCATCCGCTCTTCGATATGCTCACCAATGGTGGTCTCGGAGTGGCCCTGTGGTGGCCATTTGATACCGGCAGATATTTCTTTCCCTGGAGACCAGTGGAAGTTTCTCCTATAGGAATCGGTAACTTCATCGAGATGAGGGGAGTGCAGGTGTTGGTTTCAGAGTTTCTCATTTTGTGGTTTCCCATGATGGGTATGGCCTTCCTGACTAAAAGGCTCAGACAGTGAAGCTTTTTACCTATCTAGGACGGTTCAGTTTTAGGTCCTATCATTTAAGCATGAAGAGACTCGTTATCCTGTGTCTGATCTCTGCGGCCTTTGTTTACAACATCATCCCTCAGCCGGATGGGGTGCCCCAGATCGATCAGATTAAAACAAAAATGGCCGCAGCTAGAGCGCGCCCCGATGATAAACAAACCGCGATTCATCACGTTTCTGCATCTCTCGTTGGTGAAGAGAATAACCGTTCCATCAGCACCGTTTCAGATTCTGCTATCACGGAAGAACTCGCACCCGATAGTTCAGAGCTTGCTCACACGGATGAAATTCCGTGGGAAGACATCAAGCAAGGCTGGAGAAGTGACCTGAAAGATTTCCTGGTTGATGCTGATCCGGAAAATGGTGAAGAAATTTATACTTCTTACATGGAAGAAACAGAATCATTTGAAGCCGAAGTGGATGCTCTCTCAAAAGAAGCAGACAAGGCCGGAAAAGACGCCCGTCAGGATTTTGAGACACTTATCGGGCAGCTTGAAGTGAAGCACGAAGAGAAGTTAAAAGAGATCCTCGGATCACATTATTCTGAGGTGACTGATCGTCATCAGCAGTACAACTCTTCTATCCAATACATGAACCGCTCAGACGCCGATATCGTAGGCGTTTCCCTCTAATTCCCTTCTAGTCTTTCTGCGTTAAGCATGCTAAAAATCCAAGAAAAATTTCAAGGACCAGCACGTGCTTGCAGTACACGACCTTCGCCTCCAGTTCGGCGGCCGCACTCTTTTTGATGATGTTAACCTCAAGTTCGCTCCCGGCAACTGCTACGGGATTATTGGTGCCAATGGTGCCGGTAAATCGACCTTCCTGAGAATTCTTTCGGGCGAGATTTCTCCGAACTCCGGTTCCGTGGAAATTTCTCCTGGCGAACGGATGGCGGTCTTAAAGCAGAACCACTTTGCCTTTGATGAAGAAGAAGTTCTGACGACTGTCATTCTTGGCCACGCAGAACTTGTCTCGATCATGAAAGAAAAAGAAACTCTCTACGCCAAAGAAGATTTTTCCGATAAAGACGGCGAGAGAGCTGCTGAACTTGAAGCGCGCTTCGGTGAACTCAACGGCTGGGAAGCAGAATCCATGGCCGCTTCACTTCTGGCGGGGCTCGGGATTAAAGAAGATCTCCATACGAAAAAAATGAAAGAGCTGACCGGTGGAGAGAAAGTCAAAGTTCTTCTCTCTCAGGCACTCTTCGGCAAACCAGAAATCCTTCTCCTGGATGAGCCCACCAACGATCTTGATCTCAAGGCGATCCAGTGGCTCGAGAATTTCATCATGGACCAGCAGGAAACAACTGTTCTGGTTGTTTCGCATGATCGTCACTTTCTGAATAAAGTCTGCACGCATATCTGTGATATCGATTTCAACAAGATCAAGCTCTATGTCGGGAACTATGATTTCTGGTACAAGTCGAGCCAGCTCGCCCAGAGGCTCATGTCCGATCAGAATAAGAAGACCGAAGAAAAAATGAAGGACTTAAAAGACTTCATCCAGCGCTTTTCTGCCAACGCTTCGAAATCCAGCCAGGCCACATCGAGAAAGAAAATGCTCGATAAGCTCACCCTGGAAGACATTCAACCATCCACCAGAAAATATCCTTATGTCGGATTCAAGCCTGATCGCGAAGCCGGAGATCAGCTCCTGAGTGTGGATGGACTGAATTACACATTTGAAGGGCAGAAGATTCTTAACAACGTATCCTTCACCATCAAGAAAAATCAGAAAGTGGTTTTCCTCGCTGACTCTGAAGTGAAAACGGCGGCGCTTTTTTCGA
>JBKJNQ010000094.1:0-20887 GCA_046593575.1 Bacteriovoracaceae bacterium | reverse complement strand
CTACCAACTGAGCTAGAGCAGCCCATAAACTTCATCAGAAAAACAGACGAGTCCGAAATTTATAATGGCATAAGTGAACGAAATCAAGTTTTTTCGGGTTAGTTACCGAAAACTTTTTCCATAGAAATCGCGGCAGCAGAAGCAACATTGAGTGATTTGATCTCACCTTGAGAAGGAAGACTCATGTTTTTCTGAACCAGACGGGCAACTGCGTTCGACAATCCGGTTTCTTCGGCCCCAAGCAGCAAACAAATCTTCTTTTGGCTCCGCAGGTCATCCTGAGTCAGGTTTTCCGATGAATGTTCAGAAAGGCCTACGGTCAGGAAGCCAGCTTCGTTCAATTGTCCAACTGCGCGGCTGAGAGAGTTTACACGAATGAGGTTCACATATTCAGTGGCGCCTGAGGCGATTCGATAAAATGAAGGAGTGAGACCAAAAGATTTTGCAGAAGGAATGAGAACTCCGTTGATGCCATAGAAACAGGCCGTTCTGAGAATGGCGGCACCATTATGAACATCCGTGATCTGATCGAGAGCGAGAAGTTTTATATTAGGAGCTTTCAGGAATTCCTGAAGCTCATAAGTTTCAAGCGGTGAAGTTTCGAGAAAAATCTGCCCCGGCACACGGAAAAATTCCACGTCCATATAAAAACAAAGTTGTTTCGCTTCTTCCTGGAGGGCATGCGACGAAAGAATTTCAACCGTCACGTTCAGCTTTTTCGGATTAATCTGATGCTTTCGTTGAAGCTCCATCAGTCCTTCGTCAGTCGCGACCAGACGAGTGTGCGTGCGCCTCGGGTTCGTGAGGGCAGCAGCAATACTGTGCATTCCAAAAATCAGTTCAAAATCTACAGCCATTTACCGAGCTCTTTGAGTTTTGCTTTCACAGTGGGAAGCAGTTCATCTTTTTTTACTTTCAGTGTTTCGCCAGTTTTACGAACTTTCACTTCGATCTCACCAGTGGCGAGAAAATCTCTTTCACCGATAACAACCCTGAGTGGAAGCCCGATCAGATCGGCATCTTTAAACATCATACCTGGACCAAGCTGACGATCATCGAAGAGAACTTCGAGACCATCTTTTCTGAGATCTTCCCAGATACCTTCAACGAGTGTTTTTGTCTCAGGGGTTTTCCCAATGAAACAAAGGTAAACATCATAAGGAGAAATGGAAGCGGGCCAGATGATTCCGTCTTTATCATTGTTTTGTTCAATAGCAGAAGCCAGAACGCGGGTCATGCCGATGCCGTAGCAACCCATGAGTGGAGTAATGCCTTTACCTTGTTCATTGAGAACCGTGGCTTTCATCGCTTTGGTATATTTGTCGCCGAGCTGGAAGATGTGGCCGACTTCAATTCCCTTCTTCAGGACAATCTGATCATCACCGATGTAATCGCCTTCTCTAGCAAGACGAAGATCAGCGCGGAAGTTTTTCGGCTTGGTATCACGAGAAGGAACAAATCCTTTTAAGTGGTGATCGGGCTCATTGGCGCCAACGACATAAGAAGAATTCATATCGATGGCCTCATCGAAGATGACTTTGAATCCTTCGGCAGTGGTCGTTGGTCCCATGAAACCTTTCACGAGACCCAGACGATCGAGTTCAGCTTGCTGAGCGGGACGGATATGTTCAGCATCGACTTTATTTTTGAATTTTACTTCATTGAGAGAATCGTCACCCAGGAGCATGACCATGAAAAACTGATCTTTGCCCTTGATCACAGTGTGCATGACAAGTGACTTGAGGCTTTGGGTGATGTGCATGCCGTGAGCTGCACACACTTCTTCGCAAGTTTTCTGGTTGGGAGTCGCAAACTTCGTCAGTTCACCAGGGGAAGCTGGAACTGTATTCTTACGTGTCGTGATGGCCTTTTCGATGTTGGCGGCAAATTTCGTGCGCGGAACTGTGACAACGAGATCCTCTCCGTTGTCTCCAATAACCTGAAATTCATGAGTCTTGGCACCACCAGCGGCCATGTTCCCACCATCTGCTTCTACCGCGATGAAATCGAGTCCCATGCGGCTAAAGCTGTTGCTATAAGCGATGAACATTTGATCATAAAAACTATCGAGCGAAGCTTTATCAAAATGAAATGAGTAAGCATCTTTCATGATGAACTCGCGCGCGCGCATAAGACCAAAGCGCGGGCGAATTTCGTCACGGAATTTTGTATTGATGTGATAGAGGCAAACCGGAAGCTGCTTATAAGAATTCACAGTACGACGGAAGAGATCCGTGACCGTTTCTTCATTCGTAGGAGAAACGCAAAGATCGCGGTCTGCGCGGTCCTTGAACCTCAGCATCTGCCCTCCCATGGCGTCCCAGCGGCCAGATTCCTGCCACAACTCTCCCGGGGTAATGACGGGCATGAGAACTTCAAAACAATTGATACGATCCATTTCTTCACGGACAATTTTTTCGATTTTCTTATACGAACGGAGGGCCATAGGCTGGAGCGTATATAGCCCGGCGCCGGTTTTATAAATGAGACCCGCGCGCATCATCAGCTGTTGCGAGACAACCTCGGCGTCGTTAGGAGTTTCTTTGAGAGTTTGCCAGTAACCAGTTGAAAGACGCATGAGATCCCTTATTCAAATAAGCTGTTGGTCCAGAAATCTTTTCCTTCGACATAAACCCAGAGTTCGCAACCTTCTGCAACCATAGCTCCGACTTCAATGACTGGCGAAGTGCCGTTAACAGAAATGATTTCCACTTCCGTTTCCATCGCTGGACCCGGACAATTTTTGTATTCGAGATTGAACATCATGAGGCCCATGGTGATACCGACAACCTCTTTCAGGACGAACTTTTCACCCTGAGAAATAGTGAGCGCGGAACCACTTCTTTCCGTTTGAGGAAGAGAAAGATCCTGCATGAGAACGTATTCAGTTCCCAGTTCCATGTCGAACCAGTTCATCGCAAATGACGGTAAAGAAATGAGAGCGAGTAGAAAAAATAAACGCATAGGTCCCCCTGAGTGGAACTATGTTAACTAAAAGAGCTCAATTTGGGAAAAGATCAGTGAGATACGGTGATGAATTGAGGCAATTTATGAGCTTCACGCACCTCAGCTTTGAGCGCTGATGCGGAAACAATTTCGTAAGCTGCCGGGTTTTCCAGAAGTTTACGACAAAGAAGATTATGAAGATTGTGACCTGACTTATAGGTCGTGATCTTACCGGCAATTTCGTAACCGAGAAGACTCACGTCACCAATGGTATCGAGAATCTTGTGACGAACGAACTCATTAGCAAAACGAAGGCCTTCATTGTTCATGACTTTGTAATCATCGAGAACGATAGCGTTGTCCAGAGATCCACCTTTAATCAGGCCTTTTCTCTTGAGCATATCAACATCTTTCGCAAAACCAAAAGTACGCGCGCGGGCAATATCCTGGATGAAGTTTTCGCATGAAAACTCGAATGAAAACCGCTGAGTTTTAATGACCGGATGAGCAAACACGATGGTTGAATCAATCACCAGATTCTGGTTTGGTTCAAACTGCGCCCACTTGCCGTCTTTTTCCACGCGGACTGTATCGAGGATCACGAGAAATTTTTTCGATTTATTGAGATTCTTGATTCCGGTTTCTTTCAGGAGAAACACGAACGAAGCACCTGATCCGTCCATGATAGGAACTTCAGGGCCGTCGATTTCGATGAGGCAGTTATTGATGCCGAGACCATAGAGGGTACCGAGAAGATGTTCCACGGTATGAATGGCACTTGCGCCCGACCCAAGAGTCGTGGCGTTTTCCGTTGTTCCCACTGTGAGGGCATTGGCCGTCATAGCTTGAGATCCGGGGATGTCGGTACGAATGAACTGGATCCCAAAATCTGCTTCAGCAGGAATAAGCTTCAAGGTCACTTTACGACCTGAGTGGAGCCCGATTCCGGTCACTTTCACATCTTTTGCAATCGTTCTTTGATTTATCATTCTAACCTTTCAATAAAACAGGCACGTCATTCGATTATAAATGAATTTAGTAAGTTTGTACGAGAGAAAATTGTGCTGTATGTAGTAAACCTGACTCTGTTAGTCAAGAGACATGTGAATTGGCCATGTCCGACAAGACTCTTCCCCGGGGTGTCCGCAGGATAAGGCCTTGCTTTAAAAGATAGGGTTCATAAACTTCTTCAATCGTTTGTTTGTCTTCGCCGAGGGTCGCCGACAACGCCTCAATCCCCACCGGACCACCTGCATAGTAGTTCTTCATCACGGTCAGAATTTTCCGGTCCATCGTATCGAGGCCCAGGTGATCGATATCCAGAAGAGTCAGAGCGGCCTGCACTTCTTTCATTCCGACTTTGGAAGTTCCATTCACCAGAGCAAAGTCCCTCACTCGTCTCAGAATTCTATTGGCGATTCTGGGAGTACCACGAGAGCGCTTGGCGATTTCGTTTTTCGATTCGGTGTTGAGTTCAATCGCCATCTTGCGCGAGTTATTCAGAATGATTTCAGCGATGCTTTCGGGTTCGTAATAATCAAAATTCAGATGAGCAGTAAAACGATCGCGAAGTGGGTTCGAGAGGAGCCCGGAACGCGTGGTCGCCCCAATAAGAGTGAAGGGTGTTAGCTCAATCTGCATCGTGCGTGCAGATGCTCCCTGACCGATCAGGATATCGAGACGAAAATCTTCCATCGCAGAATAAAGGATTTCTTCGACTGTGATATGCATGCGGTGGATTTCATCAATGAAGAGCACGTCGCGAGGCTTGAGATTAGTGAGAACAGCAGCGATGTCGCCTTTCTTTTCAATCGCAGGACCGGAAACAACATGAAGTTCTGATCCAAGAGCTTTCGCGATCAACATCGCAAGAGAAGTTTTCCCAAGTCCCGGAGGGCCTGAGAGAAGGGCGTGATCCATCGCCGCTTTTCGGACAAGAGCTGACTTCACCATGAGATCAATATTATCTACGACCTTTTTCTGTCCAATGAATTCAGCAAAGTTCTGAGGACGAAGTTGGGTTTCCTGGTCTCTTTCGGAATGAGTGACATCACCATCAACAACTCTTTCCATGGATTACCTCAACTCTTTTAAGATGAGTTTCAGGAGCTCTTCTGGTTTCGTCACATGCATCATGTGCTTCTGAATCATGGGGAGAACATCCTGGTCGCGATAGCCGAGACCCTGACAAGCGGCGAGAGTTTCTTTCACGAGAAATGCATCAACCTGCTTCTCTTCTTTACCTTTGGCACCGGCGATAACAGGTTTGTCTTTTGTCACAAGCCCAACTTCAAGTTTTGAAACTTTATCTTTGAGCGACAGGATGATCTGCTCAGCACTTTTCTTACCAACACCCGGAGCGGACTTCAGCACGTCGACATTTTCCAGTGTGATCGCGGTAATGATCTGGGACATTCCCAAATGAGAGACGAGGGCAAAGGCGGACTTAGGACCGATTCCATTTACACTCAGGAGCATTTCAAAAAACTTTTTATCGTCAGCAGTTTCAAATCCAAAAAGATTTTGCGCGTCTTCGCGAATGATATGCGAGATGAAAAGTGATGTGTCTTTATTGGGAACCAGAGGCGTCGCTGTATGAATTTCGTAACCAATTCCCTGGGCCGTCAGGATGATGGACTTCTGAGAATCAGAATAAATAACAGTTCCAGAAATATATCCAATCATAAAACGGGTTCCTTAATTCTATGAGAGAGTGCGGCAGCTAAACCATTCCCTGCTTTTTTAGACGGCTTTTTCTTTTTTTCGACAGGAATGCGCATGTCTCTTGAGAGAAGATGGCAAAGTGCGATGGCACAGGCATCACTTTCATCGTGAGTTTTAAAATCTGAAAGCCCCAGATACTGTTTAAGAAATTTCTGGATGCCTTCTTTATCGGTGTGACCATGACCAGTAACGGTTGATTTCACCAGATTGGGTGAATACTCAAAAATTTTCTCGTGATATTCCTGGGACAAAGCGGCCAGCATGGTTCCGCGGGACTGAGCAAGTTTCATGAGTGCAGTCGGACTTTTTACAAAAATAAGTGATTCAAGGGCAATTTCATCAGGGGAATAAGAGGCGAGAAGTTTTTGGGTTTGCCCGAAAATATCTTTTACCCTGTGCAGAAACTCCACATTCGCATCGAATTTCAAAATTCCAGAAGCAATGTATGTGACTTTGCGACCCTCTTTTTTCAAGAGAGCGTAACCCGCAGTGACAGAACCTGGATCGATGGCAAGGACAATCAAAAAAAATTCCTGGGTGATGTTAGGAAGATTGTACCTAAAGAATTCTGGTGGCGTCTAGCTACTCGCCCGACCCTTCAGATAATTTCCGGCGTAAAACACGAATGAACCGAGAACAAGCTGAATCAGCTCTAACTGTCCGTAATCGCCATTCCTGATTCCGGAAAAAAAACAAAGCCCCACAGCAGTCAGACCAAAAAGCTGCATGCCAAGACCAAAGTAAAAGAGCATTTTCATCCCTCACAGATACTAAACGGGAATGAAATAAGAAAGGACTTTTTGGCGCGAGGAATTTATATTAACTGCATAATTATGACTGCACGAATCCTCTCCGCAAAACCATGTGTTGATGAAGTAAAACTGGAACTCAAAAAGAGATGCGAAGCTCTCAAGGCTCGCGGCTGCCATCCGGCCATGAGCGTGGTGCTCGTTGGCGATAATCCAGCATCTTTGAGCTACATCAGAAATAAAAAGAAACTTTGTGAAGAGATTGGTGCAAAGTTCACTCTCCATCAACTTCTTCCGGGAATTTCTCCGGATGATTTTTTAAAAACGGTTCATGCTTTAAATGATGACCACGGTACTCACGGCATCATCATTCAGCTGCCGGTTACTGATCATCTCGCTGTCCTGGATCTCCCTCAGCTCGTGATTCCTTCGAAGGATATTGACGGCTTTCATGGAGAGAATACCAGAAAGTTATTTGAAGGTTCGACCGACATGAAGCTCCTCCTTCCTTGCACGCCGAAAGGAGTAGTGAATCTTCTGAAGCATTATGGTTATGAAGTTGCTGGTAAAAACATTGTGATCGTCGGGCGAAGCCTGATCGTGGGTAAGCCACTTTCCCTTCTTCTCACCAACATGAATGCAACTGTGACACTTACGCATTCTCGCACAAAAGATCTGAAGCAATTTACCAGGAATGCTGACATTGTTGTCGCTGCTATCGGCAAAGCACATTTTTTGAACGAAAACTTTTTTGATTCCGCCAAAAATACTGTCGTGATCGATGTCGGAATGAATAGTCTCGATGGAAAGTTAGTAGGTGATGTCGATACTAAGAAAGTTTTAGAAGTCGTCCGTGCGGTAAGTCCGGTTCCGGGAGGAGTTGGGCCAATGACTGTTCTCTCACTCATTGAAAACCTCATCACGGCCGCAGAAAAACAGATAAAGGGATAATATGACCGAACTTCTTCGCACCCGACTTTATGATGAGCACGTTAAACTTGGCGGAAAGATCGTCCCTTTCGCTGGTTGGGATATGCCGGTTCAATACACTTCTGTAAAAGAGGAAGTTCTGGCGGTGAGACAGAAGGTCGGAGTTTTCGACGTCAGTCACATGGGTGAGTTTTTTCTTGAAGGTAAGGATGCAGAGAAGTTTGCTGATTACCTTGTCACCAACGACATTCTCAATGCTCCTCAAGGCAAGGCGATTTACTCTCCCCTTTGTCGTGAAAACGGCACAGTTGTGGATGATCTCATCGTTTACAAACTTCAACCCGGAAGAGTTCTCATTTGCGTGAACGCATCCAATATCGATAAAGACTTTAATTGGATGAAGTCTCACTTTAAGGGCTTTGACTGCACGTTCACTAACCGTTCGGATGAATTCTCTCTCTTAGCACTTCAGGGGCCGGAAGCTTTCAACACACTGAAGCCACTTCTTAAAGATCTTCCGGATATTGAATACTATTCAGTCTTTGAAACGAGTTTCGGTTCTCATCCCGTGATCATTGCCCGCACTGGTTATACTGGTGAAGATGGATTTGAAATTTTTGGCCCACATGTTGCGATCAAAGAATTGTGGCAGAAGTTTATGGAGAAAAAAGTCACTCCCTGTGGACTTGCGGCCAGAGACGTTCTCCGACTTGAAGTTTGTTACCCGCTTTACGGTCATGAACTTAATGATGAGATCAATCCTTTTGACGCAGGACTCGGCTGGACCGTAAAACTCACGAAAACAAATTTTGTTGGAAAGGCTGCACTTGAATCGAAGAAGTCCAAGTACAAAACCGTGAAGCTCACTCTCGAGAAAGGCATTCCACGGGAAAATTATCCCGTGCTGGATGGCGAGGGTGCAGTGATTGGAGCTGTCACCAGCGGGACAATGTCCGTGATTACTGGAAAAGGTATCGCTTTTGCCCGTATTGAAATTGAAAAAGCCCCGAAAGATGAAGTATTTAATATTGATATCCGCCAAAAGGCCTATCCCGCACAACTCACGAAGAAACCATTCGTAACCGGAGGACATAAATGAGCACAAATATCCCAGCCAATCTGAAATACACCAAAGAGCACGAATGGGCGCTGGTTGAAGGTGACACAGTCACTGTTGGAATCACTGATTTTGCTCAATCGGCACTTGGCGACATCGTTTTTCTTGAAGTTCCAGACGTTGGATCTGAACTTAAGACAGGAAATACTTTTGGCGTCGTTGAATCAATCAAGTCTGTTTCAGATTTATATTCACCTGTGACCGGTGAAGTGATCGCTAAGAATAGTGATCTCGAAGGTTCGCCAGAAAAAATTAATTCAGATGCGTACGGATCGTGGCTGATCAAAGTCAAGGTTAAAAACACCGCTGAACTTAATAATCTCTTAACGGCACAGCAGTATTTGGAATTTTGCAACACCTCCCACTAAACATAATCTCCGCCACAATGAAAAATTGTGGCGGTTTCAATCTCAAGATTAAAATTTTTATTTAGATGAGATTCATTCTAAGCACTCCCCAAACTTCATTCTAAAATTTTTTCTCTCTCATCAAATCCATCTTTACGAAGTTGGGTCGTTTGACGATACTGCCCCTCCCAACAGAGTATTTGTCCCGCGATTAAGGAAAAGATTTAATGGAATCCATCCAGCTTCTCAATACAGCGATCATCAAAAGCAAAGAAAAGAAACTTAATCAATCCTTCGAAGAACGCCTGAACCAGGTTTGTAATTCGCCAGTAATTGAAGTTCTTAATAAGTGCATTTCTCAATATGCAGAAACTCAGAAAATTTCCCGTGATCAAGCTGCTCTTCAGGTCATTGAGGCCATCAGAGAACTAGATTCAATCTGGTCTGATTATGTTGTGATGGAAGGAATTGATCGTCTTAAGTCGCTTCTGCGCACTACTCACTAAATCGATTTAGCTTTTCACCACAAATCCCCACTCAATCGTGGCCTTGCCATTTACGAGTAGATCTTTGGGAGGGTTCGGAAACGGACCGGCCTGATTGAAAGATTCAATCGCAGCATCATCCAGTTCACGCACTCCGGATGAGCCCATGATTTTGACTGCTACAATTTCGCCTCTGGTATTCAGAGTTACCTGAAGAGAAGTGATGAGGTTATCGCTGGCAGGAAGACGGCGCCCGGAACGAAAAATGTTATTCGCTTTCTCGTGAAGAGTTTTTCCCCAGAACTGTTCGAGTTTCTGGCGGATACGATGGAAGAATCCGTAATGCTTGTATTCCACAGTATTTAAATGCGTGAAATCTCCGAGAGTCACTTCTTCAACGTAATCATTTGTGGCGGAAAGTCCCTGGCTAGCGAGATCTCCGTTTTCAATTCCTTTGATACTTTCTGAGGCCGGAGCACGACTCCGCTCGACCGGTAAGGGATCGCCGGCCATCATGCCAAAATCAGCAAGCTTAAGGTCTTTGATCGCTTTCTTCTGAGTCTTCGACGTCTTCGTCATTTCAGGTTGCGTAACGGAAGCGTTTCCTTTGGCAGCTTTCTGAAAACTATCAATTTTTTTAGCGACTGTTTCACGATCAAACGTTCGGTTTTTATCGCTCAGAAAAGCTTTCTCTGCTTTTTCCTGATTGTCTGAATCTTCGGATTGAACGATCTGACGTTTTTGCGTGGTAGTGAGTTCTTTCAGGGCTTCCTGAATGAGTTTTACTTTGATGGGCTGGGAGGGAGTGAAGGACACACTTTTCAGGTGATCCCGCAGCTGAACCACCATGAGGGCAGCGTGGATGACAAACACACCCAGAAGAAAGTAATAAAAAGTTTTGCGATCAAGGGCCATAGGACCTCCACAGAAGTCCTATCGGCATTTTGCAAAATTTCTTACTGATTCTTGAAGTAGTCGTCGTCCTCGGTAGCTGACTCTGATGTGCTACCATTCTGCTCAAATGAATCTGGTCCGGATTCAGGATTTGAACCCTCTACAAAGGCTTCCATGAAGCCAGCGGGAGTTCCCGGAGGAAGGACTTTACCCGTTTCTTTGTTGATCATTACCTGAGTAATGCCTTCTGGAACCCGGAACTCCGGCGCCCCATATTTGGGAATCGCAATTTCCATATAATCGATCCAGATCGGGAGTGCTGTTTTTCCGCCAGTCTCTCCATAGCCAAGCGGGCGGTTATCATCAAAACCTGCCCATGCGCCGGCAACAATATTATTCGTGAATCCTACAAAGAGCGCATCGACATAATTGTTGGTTGTTCCGGTTTTCCCGCCAATGTTTGTCCCAAGGCGAACGGCCGCCGCTCCAGCTGTTCCGTAAATCGTCACGCCTCGAAGAAGATTCGTCATGATGTAAGCAAGTTTCGGATCATACACCTGTGTTCCCCCAAGATTTGCCTGGAAGGGATTTCCCGTCGGAGCAGCTTCCGGGGCACCTTCAGCAACTTCTGATTTAGGAGCTTCCGCTTTCCATCCCTGATCGGCAGCAGGAGGTGGATAACTTTTTCCATTACGATCTTTAATTGAAGTTATGTGAACAAGACGGATAGCGCGTCCCCCATTCGGGAAAACGGCATAACCTTTGGTGAGTTCAGCAAGACTGATACCGAATGAACCAAGGGATAAACTCATGTCCTTCGGAAGATCAGCGTAAATATGAAACCTTTCCACAAAGTTAGCAATCTTACTCACACCCAGATCCTGAACGAGTCTCACGGTAGGAATATTACGACTGACTTCAAGAGCATGACGGAAAGTCATGGGGCCCATGAACTCACCATCATAATTTCGAGGCTTCCAGCTGAGAGAATTATCCACTCCACCGAGTGCTTGTGGAGAATCCATGAGTGTTGTGTTTGGCTTATAACCATTCTCGAGGGCTGCTGCGTAGATGAAGGGTTTAAATGATGAACCCGGCTGTCGGGAAGACTGGATGGCTCGATTAAACTGGGACTTCTGGAAATCGACACCTCCGACGAGAGTGATGATTTCACCATTGTTGGCATTCATGGCAATAAGGGCGCCTTCCACTTCTGGTGCCTGATCTAGCTTACCTTTAAAAAATATTTGTTTTTTAAGAAGAGATTTCAAAGTTCCGTCTTTGTACTTCTTAAAGAAATCGGCCGTGATCATCTGATCAAGAGGAACATTCTTCTCTTCAATTTGAACAAGAATCTGATCCCCGCGTTTGAGAATCTTAGAAGGTGTTTTCACAGGATTAAAATAAAGAGCGTTCTCGCTGAACTTCCGCTCGTGGGCCCAGTCAAAACCACTCTCCGGAATAATAGCGCGACTACCACCAATACTGACGAGAATTGTTCTTTTGTTATCATCTACGTTCAGGACAATGCCTGTGTAAGATTTCCCGATCTGGAGAAAACCAACAAAAGGATCCTTAGGAAGATTGCCGATATCAACGAATCCGCGGAAGCGCTCATTGAGTTTCTCTCTTTCAGATTCGTGGTAAGTGATATTCTTCTGAAGAGCATCGTCATCTTCATGGAATTCAAAAATATTCTTCCCTTCCGGACTGAACATGAAAAAAGAAGACTGCTCTTTTAAGATTTTTTTTCTCTGCTCAACGATGAACTGAGAAATTTCCTCGTCAGTCTCTAAGTGTTTCACTGCACCCTGAAAACCCTGGCGCTTATCGAGTTCTTTTACTTTTTCTTTTACGACCTTCTCGGCTTTGGATTGAAGTGACCAGTCGAGAGTGGTTTGAACGGTAAATCCGTTATTTAAAAATTCATCGGAGCCGACAGTCTTACTCACTTCCTGGCGAACCCAGTCAGTAAAATGTCCGCCCTTAAGTTCATTGATACGACGAATGCGCATCTTAATGTCCTCGGCGACCGACTTCTCAAACTCTTCTTTCGGAATTTTTCCTGTCTCGTAGAGGCGCTTAAGCACGTAACGCTGACGAATCTTCGCCTGATGCGGATTCACATAGGGAGAATACTTGCCAGGAGCTACGAGCAGACCAGCAACCAGAGCGCACTCAGCAGGAGTGGCCTCGGTGAGATCTTTATCAAAGTAACCTTTAAAAGCAGCTTTCACGCCGTAATATCCGCCACCCAGATAAACCTGGTTCAGATAGAGGAAGAGAATTTCTTCTTTGGTGAATTTCTCTTCAATTTTGCGGGCGAGAAGAAGATCTTTTACTTTTCTTGAGATCGTTCTTTCTTTAGAAAGGAGAAATGATTTAGCGACCTGTTGAGTGATGGTTGATCCACCCTGAACAAGCCGGCCCTCTTTCATGTTCACGGCAAATGCGCGCACGATACCAAGATAATCAATTCCCTGGTGATGATAAAAATTATCATCTTCCGCAGCGAGAAAGGCATCGACGACTTTTTTCGGAATTTTATCAAAAGGAACGACATCGCGTGTTTCCACACCAATATCGAGAAGGACTTCGCCATCGCGGGAAAGGATCCGCGAGTTCATAGGAGGATTATAATCTTTCAGGGAATTGATCTGCGGAAGATCCATCGATATATAGAAGAAAATCCCGACAAGAGAGGCCACACCCAATAGGAAAAGAACCGCGAGAGCGGCAAGGGTCTTTATCAGACGTTTCAAAGACGATCCTTCGTTTGAAATTTAAGACTATTCTAAGGGAATTCCGGATTTAGGAAAGGTTACTCTTTGTAATCCATTTCTTTGAGGCTATCGCTCAGGATTTTAATTTTCTTCTCTGCTGACTGCAGCGTCTGGCGACACTCTTTATATAGTGAGATCCCTTTTTCGAATTTCTTCAGACTATCGTCCAGATTAACGTCACCCGACTCAAGCTCTCGGACAATTTTTTCCAGCTCTTTCAACGAGCTTTCGAAGTCATGTGAATCATTTTTCCCACTCATAGGTCATTCCGTCGTTCATTTGACACTAATTTGTCATGCCAATCATGGCACACGAGGGGCTTAACGACAAGTTATCAGGGTCTTAGGTCAGGTGGTGTAAATTGCCCATGCTAGGTTTCTGTCACCCGCATTGCTAAAATTTGCCTACGGGTGATTCTGTCGCCCCTCCATCAGGATGAAGGAGAACATCATTGGGTAATATTTGGGTTTCGCTTTCCGGCCAGGTGGCCCAACAGCAAAAAGTTGAAACGATTGCCAACAACGTGGCGAACGCAAACACTGTTGGATTCAAAAAAGACCAATTGGTTTTTAAAGAGCACCTCACAGCACTTACTAAAGGTGTTGAGGATATTGATATACCCCGAAAAGAATTTGCACCGGAAGATTTCTATCACACACAGGGAGCAGAAAACTCCATGGTGGCAGTGGATGGAAGTTATACGATTTTTGAACAGGGCCAACTCCAGCCAACTTCAAATCCATTAGATGTCGGCCTTCAAGGTGAAGGCTTCATGGAAGTCATCACTCCCAATGGCGTGCGTTTCACAAGAAAAGGTAACTTATCCATCAATCGTGAAGGCGAACTCGTCACCGACCAGGGCTTTAAAGTTCTGAGTGCAGTTGCAGGAGCTCCGGAAGGAGTGCGCGATCCTGCCTCTCTTCCCTCTTATCCAAAACCAGAAGAACGAGTTGTGAGAATTCCTACGGACGCAAAAGTGACGATCACCAGGGAAGGCGATGTGATGACCAAGGATGGTCCCATTTCAAAGCTATCCGTGGTTGAGTTCAAGGATACGCACGCTCTCCGGAAAGAGGGAAACTCTCTTTATATCACTCCGGATGAGGCGAATATCGTGAGAAACGATATTAAGACAATAGTTCATCAGGGATTTCTTGAAGGATCAAACGTAAACGCGATTGAAGAAATGTCGGAGCTCATCAAGGCCCACCGTCATTTTGAATCTATACAGAAAGCTATAAACGCATATGACAGTATCAGTGGCAAAGCTGCCAATGATATTGGGAAATTCTAAGGAGTAGATATATGATGAGGGCCCTTCACACATCCGCTACCGGCATGGCCGCTCAGGAATCCAACGTCAACACAATCTCGAATAACATCGCGAACGTGAATACAACGGGCTTTAAAAAAGCCCGGACGGAATTTGACGATCTCCTCTATGAAACAATTCAGGAAGCTGGTGGAAAATCTTCCGGCAATACTGAATACAACGTCGGACATCAGGTAGGTTCAGGAGCGAAAGTTTCGGCCACCAGAAAAATTCATTCTCAAGGTTCCCCGCAAATGACCAATAACCCATACGACATGATGGTAAACGGAGAAGGCTTCTTCGGTATCATCGGCCCCAATGGTGATTTGAAGTACACGCGTGATGGAAGTTTCAACGTGGATTCTCAGGGAAATCTCGTGACCCGCGCTGGTCACAAAGTGTTTCCGGGAATTGTCGTTCCTCCAAATATTCTTCGTCTCGGAGTTTCTGAAAGTGGACAGGTTGAAGCCTATACACGTGAATCAGTAGAGCCGATGGCCCTCGGACAAATTCCGGTTTTCACGTTTGTGAACCCAGTGGGACTTCGCTCTGAAGGCGGAAACATTCTCGGAGCGACCGTTGGATCAGGTCAAGCGATTCAGAATGCCCCGGGCGAAAATGGATCAGGGAATGTGATCCAGGGAGCGATTGAAGCTTCTAACGTGAACGTGATGAATGAAATGACAGACTTGATTAAGGCCCAGCGTGCCTATGAAATGAATTCCAAGGTTATGGGCGTCGCCGATCAGATGCTTCAGACCGTAAATAACATCAGGTAGGAAATGAAACTATTTTTTCTTTTGCTCTGTTTTGTTTCGTCTGCCTTTGCGTGTGACATCAGCATGCCTCACAGACTTGTCATATTGGGTGACGATATCACCGGGCAAAGTCCGATCAATACGGCAAATTGCTCAGAGGAAACTGTCCGTGATCTTCATCGCACTTTGACTGAGGTAGAGGGAAGAATTTCTTCCGCTCAGTTAACTGAGATGATGAACTCTAAAGGACATACTGTTCAGATTGATCAGCACTCAGTTCAGATTCAGAACCTGAAAACTTTTCTCCGTGACCAGCTTCCTATCCCTGCCGGTGTACAGGTGAAGGCCACTTACACCGTGAACTCATCGAATTTTCTGGCCCTCGCTCCGGGCGATCAGCTGATGGTGTATTGCTCAGCTTGCCTCTGGGGATCAAAACAACCTATCAACGTCACGATCAATGGCTTCGATGGGACCCGTCGTGATTTTATTTCAGTCGCTGATTTTGGAAAAATGGTTCGCGCCTTCCGCCTGACCCGTCCGCTTAACTCATTTGCGGATATCACGGTCTATGACATCAAGGAAGAATTCACTGAGGCGGTCCCTCACGCGGATTTTATTTCTGATGTTCAGAACCTAAAATATTACAAAACTAATAAGCCACTTAAATCCGGGGAGCTTCTCCGTATTTCTGATCTTAATGCCATCAATATCGTGAAGGCGGGTCTCAAGACAGAAGTTATCCTTGAGAATGAGATGGTGAGAATCAAGACTTCTGGTATCAGTCGCGGCAATGGTGCCTTCGGGGATACAGTTGAAGTTTATCATCAGCAAAAAAATAAAAAGTATCAGGGCAGAGTCATTGATAATAACAAAGTGCTTGTTGAACTATGAACCACGTCATTCTTTTTACACTTCTTCTTTTCACTGCCTGCGCTAACTACGTCACGTCAGTCCATAAGCAGATGGACCGTGAAGAAAAAATGGCTCGTGGTGGACCAGCTCGTCCCAAGAGACCAGATCCGAATGCGCCCTATTGGCGTGATCGTTTTCATCCAGAAACTGACAAACGCCCCATTAAAGATGCTAAGACATTTTCTTTGAGTGATGGCGGCCCATCGGGTTCGGTTCGACCACCTGTTAAACGTGATTATCGTCCGCAAAGATATCAAGCCGACGATTTCAAGGATAACGAAAGCGACGGAAGTCTCTGGGCCAACCAGGGATCTTCGTCATCACTGTTCACCTATCAAAATGACAAGCATACCGGCGACATGGTGATCATCAATGTTCTGGAAAATCTGAGAAATCAGATTTCATCTGAGCTCAAGCGGACTTTCCCTGATAAACCCATGAAAAAGAAAGACGGGAAAAAAGAAGACGACAAAGCTGCTTCGAAAGAACCTGCTGCTCCAGCACTCCGTCCAGGTGAGGAACAAGACATGGACATGAAGGTTTACGACAAAATCTCAGGGACCGTGATCGAGGAACTGAATAAAGATTACATAGTCCTGAAAGGTCGTAAGGAAGTGATCTTTAAAAAGGAAAAAAGGGCCATCGAAGTGCAGGCACTTGTGTCGCGGAAGGACATCATGGAAAATGATTATGTGAACTCCGACCGTCTTCTCGAGTCGCGGGTCTTCATCCTAGGAAGGGAAAACTAAAATGTACAAAATCCTGCCGTTCATTCTTTGTGTCCTTTCACTCCCAGCTCTGGCCAATCAAAGCCGAATCAAGGATCTCGTCACTATTAAAGGTGTGAGAGAAAATCCCCTGATCGGTTACGGTCTGGTGATTGGTCTGAGTGGCACAGGCGACGGCGGTGGAGAAATCACCAATACCTCTCTTAAAAAAATGTTTCAGACTCTGGGACTTAATCCTCAGAAAGAAGTCACTTCGAAAAACGTGGCTGCTGTCATCGTGACGGCGAAACTTCCGGCATTCGGAAGAACGGGCCAGGCCCTCGACGTGACTGTTTCCTCTATCGGAGACGCCTCTTCACTTGCTGGCGGAACTCTTCTCGTTACACCACTTAAGGGTGGAGACGGTCAGGTTTATGCTGTCGCTAACGGTGCACTTTCCATTGGTGGACTTGATAAGGGCAAGAAGATGGCAACGACCGCTCTTATTCCATCAGGCGGAACTATTGAGAAGGAACTTGAACTAGGATTCAATGATAAGAAGGCCATTCGTATGGCGCTTAATTCTCCCGATTTCACCACAGCTGCACGGGTAGAAAGAACGATTAATCAGGAGCTCGGCGGGAAATACGCGACGGCTTCGGACGCCACGACTATCGATCTTATCATTCCTCAGTATTATGAAAGAAAAGTAGTTGAGCTTCTCGCCAATGTAGAAAACTACCGCGTCGTGGCCGATACATATGCCAGAATTGTGATCAACGAAAGAACTGGAACCCTGGTTGCGGGTGGGGACATTGTGCTCAAAAAATCCGCCGTCAGTCACCGGGACATGGTCCTCGAAGTGAAAGGCGGATCAGAAGGGTCGGCCGGAAGATCCATTCAGATGGTGGAACAATCTACGACAATCAATGACTTAGTTAAGGCGCTGAATGCGCTCGGAACCTCTCCGGAAGATCTTATTTCGATCTTTCAGGCGCTCAAAAAGAACGGCTCTTTAGTAGCAGATATAGAGCTAATCTAGTCCCTAGGTCAAATTTGCCCAGGGGGGTTTTTCCCTAACACCCCCCCTCCAAAAAATGTTACACTCTAAAGAGAATCTCATCAGGATGATGAGGTCAGAACACCAGGATGGTAAGAGTGAAAATCGGTAGCGATTCAAAATCTATTCCCGCCAATCAAAATACCAATCCGGTGAAACCATACGAAGATATTGCTGAAGGCATGGAAGCGAGTTTTACCTCTCACATGCTGGCAGAAATGAGAAAGTCGATCCCGAAAGAAGGGCAGGACTCTCCATCAATGGATTACTACAATTCTTTGCTGGATTACGAAAGAGCACAACTTATGGCAAAATCAGATACAGGTCTTGGAGTGAAGAAAGTCATCCTCGACCAGATTGTGCCTCAGAATATGAAGCATTACCTGAAGCAGAATTCGCACCCGGAAGTGGCTCAAGGATTGACCGCTTCCACGAAGGAGAAAAAATATGAGTAGCATCGACACACGCCCGTCCTTTTTTCCAAGAAGTAAAACTGCACAGGCGGAATCTGCAAAAAGCAGACAGGTCGATAGTGGTGAACGAAGCAATGCTGACCGTGCTTCTGCCCTTACAGAAAAAACCGCTGGCGACGCACGCGTGAACATTCCTGAAGGTGTGAAAGATTTCTCACGGATCAAGAAAGCAGCAATGAGCGCTCCGGATGTCGATAACACGGAAAAGATCGCGCGCCTCAGGGCACAGATCCAGGACGGGACTTACGAAGTGGATTACGACGGTCTCGCAGATAAGATTTTAACTTCCGAGTTCTAAAAAAACTTTAAAGAGGTCCAGGATGGATACTTCTTCTCAGGCACGACTCCTCTACTACCAGCAAGCCGTTACCATTTGGGAAGGCTTCTGCCGTCTTCATAAAGAACTCTACGATCTCACAGCTGATGAATACATCACTCTCCTTGCCAGTGACATCGATAAGATCGAAACCATGATTCCTCTCAAAGAAGAAATTATCGGCAGAGTCGGCGAACTTGAAAAAGAACGCGCTCACCTGATCAAGAAAATTAACGAATCAAATCTCTTCGCAGTGGAAATTACCCGCGCAGGAGAACTGCTGGAAGCTTTTGCTGACATTGATCAGAAGAGCGGGATTCCGGCACTCAGGAACCTGAACAGTCTCCTGATCGATATCATTAACAAGATTCAGGAACAAAATAAAAAGAACCAGATGTTCCTTAACAAGGCCATGCTTTCAATCCGCGAGATGAGACAGGGCTTTAGCGGCAAGAAGACTTATACAACCTACGGTGCTGACGGCATGACCCGCCAGCTGAACCGATAGAAGAAGAGGATAGCGTTGAGCGACTTACTTAACATTGGTAAATCGGGATTGTTCGCTTCTAAGCGCGCAATGGCGACTACTTCGCATAACATTGCGAATGCCAATACTGACGGGTTCTCCCGCCAGGAAGTAAGACAGGAAACGAGCTTCACTCTCCCGGAAGGGAACTATGTTCTTGGTACTGGTACCCAGATTCAGAGTATCAAGCGCCAGCATGACGAACTCGTCGAGAAAAAACTCAACAACTCACTGACGTCAAATAACTTTGATAAAGAACGCTCACAGCAGCTTGGTCACGTAGAAGAGATCTTCAACGAGATCAACTCTGAGGGGATGAACAAGGTTCTGAACCGATTCTTCAACTCCATGAGAGAACTCTCCAATCAGCCGGAGAATGAAACCATCCGTAACGTTGTTAAGGAAAATGCCAAGATCGTGGTTGGCGACTTCCACCGAATTCAGTCAAGCCTTGATGAGATCCGCGGAAGCATGAATAAGAAAATTTCACTCGCAGTGGATGATATCAATGGTCTCACTAAGACCATTGCTAAACTCAATAAAGAAATCAACATTGAAGAAGTGACAGACAGTACGGCCAACGATCTTCGTGACCAGCGTGATCGCGCCATTCGCACACTCGCTGATTACTTCCCTCTTCAGACTCACACCGACGACGAGGGCCAGTATGTGGTCAGTGTTGAAGGACTTGGGTCTCTCGTATCCGGCGGCCATAACCAAGAGCTCAAAGTTGGTTCCACTGTTAAGCCCGGATCAAACTCAGCAGACAAAGGCGATATCGAAGTTTACTTCGCTTCCCGCCAGAGTATTCATATCTCAGACAATATTAAGGGCGGAACTTTAGGCGCCCTTCTCAAGACCAGAAACGAGGAAGTCGTTCAGCTTGAGAAACAGGTTGATGAGCTTGCCTACGGACTCGTTCACGCGACCAATGCTATTCACAGAAAAGGTTTCGCGAATCATCCGGTTCCTCTTGATGCCCAGGGAAATCCCGTTCCGAATGCAGCAGGAAGACAGGTTACAGGAATCAATTTCTTCAAAGAACCGCTCGATATGAAGCGCGCTGCTGAATACATCGATCTCTCGGATGAAGTAAAAGAAGATGTGAATAACATCGCCACAGCCCTCGAGCCGAACCAGCCCGGTGATAACCGTATTGCTCTGGCGATCTCAAAGCTTCAGCATGAAAAAGTTCTGGGCGGCGGAACAACGACGTTTGAAGAACAATATTTAAAATCGGTTGGTCACATTGGACTCTCGGCCGGTAAGGCCAGAATCAATGAAGAACAATCCGGTGGAATTCTCGCACAGGCAAAATCCGTAAAGGAACGCCTGGCCGGTGTATCTCTCGATGAAGAAGCTGCCAACATGATCCGTTACCAGAACTCTTACGAGGCATCTGCGAAAGTCATGAAAGCGGCCGATGAAATGTTTAAAGCAGTATTAAACCTAATGTCATAGGAAATTAGGAAATGAGTAGGGTCTCTGAAAACAGTTCCGTAAACTCTATCAACTACGCCGTTGGGAAAACCAAGGGTAAGGTCGAAGATTTACAAATGAAGGGCTCGACCATGAAGCGTGTGTCGAAGCCTTCGGACGATCCCGTGGGGAACGTCGAACTGCTTGCGATTCGTTCGCAGAATGTCGATGCCGAGCAGTACATAAGAAACCTGAACTTCGCGCAGACTCAACTCTCTTATACAGAAAACATTGTGGAAGAACTCACTGATATTCTGGTGAAAGCAAAAGAACTCGCTATCGGAAGTGCTTCGACCATTTACAGTCCGGAAATTCGCGAAGGTGTTTCAAAAGAAATTCACCAGCTGAGACAACAGGCCCTCTCAC
>JBKJNQ010000093.1:0-10009 GCA_046593575.1 Bacteriovoracaceae bacterium | reverse complement strand
ACCATTCTGATAAAGGCTTTGATGCCAGCACTTGCGGAGTGACGATCGCCTTCGTTCACACCCATGGCGATATCCTGGGATTGTTTTCCGAGAGCGATCGTCACTCCGCAAGTGCTGGCATCAAAGCCTTTATCAGAATGGTCGTAACCGATTTTCTTGATGGTCTTGCGAACAATTTCATTGATGTCGACGTTGGCACCAGTGGTAACTTCTCCGGCCACAACGACGAGACCAGTTGTGATGAGAGTTTCGCAGGCAACACGTGATTTAGGATCCTGGGCCAGCATGGCATCGAGAACAGCATCTGAAATCTGGTCAGCGATTTTATCCGGGTGACCTTCGGTTACAGATTCAGAAGTAAACATATAGTCTTTCAGCATGGTGAAGCTCCTAAACAAATAATAAACTAATGGGCGATTTTATACCGCGAGCGCGTCAGATTTTCAAAAGGAAATTGGATTATTTAGAGTCTGTTTTTGTGAAGTAGCGAAAATAGTGCGGATTTCGGTGATGGAAAAAGAGTTTTATACCTTTTTCCTCTCCTATGGCGAAGCTTTCGCCGTTGATTTCGACGACTACAAACGGGTGATCCTGGGGATCCCGGAAGGAATAAAAATACGTGTATTCGCTGGCAGCGAAGGCTTTCTGGAGGTTTTCCTGTCCGGCCGCTAACAGTCCCGGTCTCTCGGGAAAAGGAATGTAATCATCCCAGACGGCGTCCATGTGAATCCGCCCGATCATGCTTGAGCGTGAGAAATAGCGGGTCGCTTTGAGCGGATTCTCTTTTTCTTTCAGGACCTGAAGGGCAATTTCCACATTTTCTTTTCGGAGTTTCTTCGCCCCTTGGGCAATATCCGGGCAGAAAATTTTGGGAACGCCGGACATGTAGTAATAAGTAAAAGAAAACTCGCCCTGCTTAAAGAGAGCGTTCAGCCAGCGCTCTTTTTTGATTTCAGAGTCGGACATATTCTTCTTTAGATAAGGATAGAGAAAATCTTTTTTCCCAATCGAGAGATACTTGGGTTTATCCAGTCGGTTCATGACAACTCTGGCGACATCAATCCGCTCCAGAGCATCTTCCCCGTCAACGCCGCCAACTTCATTCAGAAGAATTGTTTCCAGAACAAAAATCGCCCGGGTAAGCTCAGGCTGATCAAGCCAGTGGCGGTAAACTTCCGACTGCTTCGTATAAACATACTCTTTCAGCTCATTCTGGGACTTGTTATGTTCCTTGATGAGTTCGCGATTGGGAGTTGTCTTCACACCAGCGATTTCAATCGGAGACTGATTCTGCGGTTCCGTAAGTGATTTGTAAAATGCGTAAGATTTATTCGTGCGCTCTTCCCATTCCGTCAGGCGCTCGAGACTTCTCTCTTTCCCTTTTCCCAGTTCGCTCTCAATTTTCGCGAGAACAAATTCCAGATCGTAGCGGGCATCTTCGGAAAGATAAAAATCATGCTCACCCAGCTCGAAAGAGAGCGTATCAAGGGTAGTGCGCAGATAAATATCTGAAGACGTATGCTTTTTATCCCAGGCACCGTCTTCGAGGATTTTACGGTAGAGAAATGTGTAATTAGCGATCTTAACCGAACTTTCTTCCTCGCTTTCGCGGTACTGGTCAAAGACTTTGCGGTTTTTCAGATGATCAACCGGGAAAGCATGATTGCTTAAGAATGAGAGTTTCTTCATGAGAGTCGCGTATTCGTGCTGAAGATTAGTGAGAAGCTTCAGGGATTCTTTACGCGATTTGGTTTTCTGAGATTCATCCGTGAGAATTTCACTTTTCTTCAGTGTCAGGAGACGGCGAAGAATGTCCCTCATGGGAGTCGTGACTTTCGACGTGGGAAACTTTCCATTCGAGAGTTTCTTTTTCTGATCCTGGATCCACTTCATCTTCTTTTCCATTTCAGGAAGAAGCGCATTGATAGAAGCAACATCGACATCGTCGTTTAATTCCGGAATCCAGTAGCCCTGGCCACGGTAAGAGCGAAGATATTCCTCAAATTTTTTCTCGGCATTGGGAACACAGATAATCTTGCGGGATTTCTCAAAGGCCGACATGTAGCTCTTCACCTGATCTTCGATCTTCCCTTCCCACGGGATAGGATGAGCGCAGGAAACAAATGAAAGTGTCACGCCCAGAAGGGCGTAACTAAGCTTTGAGCGCCTGGACAAAATCAGACTCACAAAGACCCAGACAGGTCCGGTTACTTAAAATGAGGAGTACAGCATTATCTTCAGCGTATTCATCGATGACCTTGCGAAGTTCAGGAAGTGCTTTCACACAGACTGCTGGTCTTCCCTTCACTGCAATTTCACGCGCGAGTTTTTCGCCATCTAAATCCGTTCCACCCAGCGCAGTTGTCGCGAGATCTTGCTTGGCGATGATCACCTTATCTGAGGCCGCGAGTGAATCACGGAATTCATTTTGAAAGATGGAACTGCGGGCAGTAGCAGAGATCGGTTCAAAAATCGTGATGAGTTTTTTCTTCGGGAAGCGGGCACGAATCGCATCCATGGTAACCGTGATGGCGCGCGGATGATGGGCGAAATCATCGATGACCGTCATCCCTTTATAGGTACCTCTGACTTCCTGGCGGCGTTTTACCATGCCGATTTCTTTTGCCGCTTTCTGGACTTTGGAAACTTCGAATCCCTCTGAGAGAAGGAAAAGAAGGCAGCTCGTGAGATTGAGAACGTTATGCTCCCCAACGACACTCGAGGTGAAAGGTATTTTTTCGCCTTTCCACTCTACTTTGAACTCTGATCCGTTCTCAAAAGTCTTCACGTCATGCGGGCCGGTTTTTGAATCCTTTCCGTAGACGAACCATTTCTGGCGGTCGTTGGTGGAATATTCGCGGTGAAGTTTCATCGCTGAAGGATATTCAGCATTGAAAATGAGAGTGGATTTCAAGTTAGGCACAACGGCACGGAATTCATCTTCGATTTTTTCAACTGAAGAGAAGATATCCGCGTGATCAAACTCCAGAGATGTGAGGATCATGTTCTTCAGTTCATAGAGGCGAAACTTGGAAATCTTGTGAAAATAAGCTGAATCGTATTCATCGCCTTCGATCACAAAATATTTATCTCCGAGCTTGGCCGGTTCGCGGCCTTCAATAATTCCCCCGACGAGGTAACCGGGATTCTGTCCGAGGTTCTCGAGGAGTTGAGTGAGAAAATAAGTTGTTGTAGTTTTTCCGTGAGTTCCGCAGATCCCGACAACATTCTTGTCTTTCAGAACGAGGGATCCAAGGGCGGAAGGAAAAGAGGTGAAAGGAATTCCGGTCTTCTCGATCATGCGAGCACCTTCGGCTTTCCCTGAAACAGAGTTACCGACCACGATCAGATCATATTGCTTCAGAAATTCCGGTGTAACGGCTTCGAGCTTATGCAGAGGAATGCCAGTCGTTTCCAGGAACGTACTCATCGGAGGATAGAAAGCTGAATCAGCTCCTTCCACGTCAAAGCCCGCTTGCTTCACCAGAACAGCAGCCGGGCCCATGCCGGCGCCGCAGATGCGGTAGAAGAAAACTTTTTTGATCTTATGGCGGGAAGCGATCAGATCTTCCTGCGAGATGAGGTTTTGGAGGTCCATGAAAATCCTTTTTCAATGAACCTATTTTAACAGACGAGGAGGTAAATGTGTGGGTTAAACGGTGAAATTTAACCCGAGAGCTTCGCTCAAAAACTTCTAGAAGAAGAAAAAGCGTTTCTTTTTCTTAACCGGCTTAGGAGCTGGTTCTTTAACTTCCTCGGCTGGACGTGCTACCGGGGGTTTTCCGACTACACGGGGACGGGGAGCTGGTTCTCTGTTTTCATAGCGTGGCTGCTCATAGCGGGGAGCTGGATCTCTGTCGTATGTCCGTCGTGAGGGAGAAGAGGAAGAGCGACCGAGGCTGACCTTTAGTCCGACACTCACCTGATTGGCCCGGTACAATTCATTATTCACTCTCGTATAGTTACCAGTCACGGCGACACGGTCGTTAATCCGATATTGGGCACCAACTCCGGCCGAGGTTCCGCGAACCAGGCGACCGTTCACATCTTCAGTCATGGTTCCGTAGCTGGCCGAGACATCAAATTTGGGAGTGAGACTCCAGGTCGCTTTCGTGCTCCAGACTGTAAAATCCTGACTGTCAGTAAGAACCCGGAAAACTCTGGCGTTGATGATGAGAGAGTCCCCAAGATACTGGTCTACTCCACCGGTTAAGAAATAAATCTTTCCAGTGTCGTAATTTCTCGTTTCAGCTTCTGCTACAAAAACAGTTGAGCCGACTCCCAGAGGGTTGGTGACAAAATTAGTTCCCAATTTGAAAGAGCTCTTCTCACGGAAATCGGGATCAGCGGTCACTTTTGCCGAAGCATAGATGTAAACCCACTTATTTACTTTCTCAATGTATTCAACCCGGACTGTTTCGTCATTCACACCACCGCGGGTGAATTTTTCATAGCCAAAGACCAGAGTTTTATAAGGGTCGATTCTCCAGACAGCATCGAGATAAAATTCGGTCCAGGGTGCTCGGCCGTCTTTAAAATTCCATTGCGCAAAGGAAGCGTTCACGGAAAAATTCAGAACACCTTTTTCGATCGAACCAATATCGGCGATCTTCTGTTCAATCCGGGCGCGATCTTTCACTTCATCAAGAGCGGCCGTGAGAAGTTCGTTCGCTTTTTTAAACTTCCACATCGAGGTATAGACGTCCGCGAGAACGAGATAAGCTTCAGTTTCAGAAGGCTCGAGATCAATGGCTTCCTCGAGATCAGGAACGGCACCTTCAATGACCATAGGATTTTCTTCAAAGGCTATTTTGGCGAGAAGGATGTGGCCCTGATAGCGGCCATAAATATCCGTGACACCGGTCAGAGTGCGCGCGACTTCGTGAGCTTTCGCGTAATTCTTCATGACGAAATAAATTTTTGCTTTTTTAACCAGAAGAGTGGCCTCGTCCGGCTTCCGGGCAATCCCGAGATCCAGGATGAAGATGGCTTCTTCATTTTTCTTCTGTGCTAAAAGGTTCGAAGCCAGAGCATCGTAAGCATCCATGTAGTCCGGAGACTGAGCAACAGATTCGCGCAAAAGTTTTTCTGATTCAACCAGTTTCCCCTGGGCAATCAGCACGCGTCCAAGAATAATTTTGACATCGACATAGAGAGGGTAAGCGGCAAGAACTGAGCGCAATTCTTTCTCCGCATCATCGAATTTTCCAAGATTATAAAAAGTCAGACCCAGATAAAATCCTACATCGGCATTGGTTGGCTGTGCTTCTTTTGCTTCTTTTAAAAGAACGAGAGCACCTTCGAAATCTCCCCGCTGCCTTAGCTCCAGAGCATTTTTGAGGATTTCATCAACCGGAGATCTCCGGACTTCTGCCGCTGGTGTCCTCTCTGCAGGGTGATTTGCAGGCAGAGTAAAAGACATCATCAAAAGTAATGCGACATTCAGGTATTTCATAATTTGCTCCTGACGGCATTATAGAGAACAGACCCCGGTGGAGGAGTCTGATTGAAAAAAGATCTTTGGGTGTTAAAAGATTAGACAAGCTGAAGGCGGGGACTATTTGCCTTTGTGGCAGAACTCATTGAGTTTACGGGAGAGCTCCAGCGACTCGTTCATGAAGATCGTCGACTGCTGCCACTCCCAGACCACCGCCGAGGTAGGGCAATCAGCAAAATTCGGGATAATTCTTGAAAGTCGGGATTCTTTTGAAAGCGCAGAAATCACCGAGCCGACCGCAGTGGCATCGAGTCTTCCGGCAATGTGCTCTTTCAGAACGAGATCCAGGCTGGTCCAGTAACGGGTGAAATCCCCCGGGATTTTCCGGTTCTTAACCGTGTGAATGTAGACCGCAAGTACACGTTCAGGATGTTGTTTTACGATTTCGGTATAAACCTCAGGATCAAGATCCACATCATCACCCATGAGAATCACTTCTCCGGGATTTTTTGCCATGATCTCAAGAATTGTCCGTACCTTGAATGCAAGCTTTCCTTCTTTGCCAGGGATTTTCCGAAAATGAAGGCCTTCAAATTTTATATGGTAGTCGTTTAATAAGTCGCGGGCCCGGCTTTGGATGAGTATTTTTGGACCGGCACTTACGACGTGAAGTGAATCTGAAAACGAACGCGTGGCCTCGAGGAACTCTGGCATTCCGGTAAATATTCTTTCCGTGAAAATACCATTATAAGAGGCATGAGCGACATGACCGGCATCGGTAATCTTAATCGTATCATCCAGATCACTGATCACCGTGATAGACGCAAAAGAAGGAAGACTGATGAGGGCCAAAAGAAGGAAGTTTTTCATTCCACATTTATAACTTAGATTTTAGAGACATGGGGAAACTATGAATTTATTTCATTTCCCAGATTTTTTCACCGAGGGCGCGCCGAAGATCATTAAGCCCCTGTTTATCGTACCAGGCATACTTAGTGGCGTTCGTGAGAATCACATGACCGCGTTTTTGATCAGGATCAATCCATATGGATTGGCCGGTGAATCCCAGGTGACCGAAGGTGAATTTTCCGGCACCTTTACCCGCCAGAGTATTGTCCGGGTCCTCCACTCTGTCCCAACCAAGAGCAAAGCGGTGGGAGTGAGAAGATAAATCTTTCTTCACCTGCGCCAGCATGCCGGTCGCTTTCTCGTAATTCAGAAGTGTGCGGCAAAGACCATCGACAGTTGAGAAGAGGCCCGCGTGCGAACAGAAATCACGAACGTTTCTGGCATTAGGATCATGGACTTCACGAAAATTTGGTTTTCCATTCACGTATCCATTCTGAAGAGTGGGATACCACGGAGGAAGATCCAGCCAGTGAAGCGTTTCTTTGTCCCAGATTTTCTGGCAAATTTCTTTTTCTTTAATGCCTTTTTTCTCGAGATCAAGCATCACTCTCAAAGCAGAGAAATCAGAATAAAGAACAGGACTTTCTTTCACCTGGTAAGAACGGATCATTTCCTTCCATCCTATTTTCGGAAGAAGTCCCCACGCGGGAAGTCCACCACGATGAGAAAGACAAAGAAGCATCTGCTCATCGAATTGGTCTTTCTTCAAAAAATAAGAAAGAGAATTTGTGAGTGGTTTAGTAACTGAGGCGAGATCAAAATAAATTCTCGGTTCTGATCGAAAAAGCAATTCCTCATGACTTTTTTCAGCTTCGAAGGCTTCATAAGTCATCTTTTCAAAATCAATGATACCCACGCCAACAGCATCAAAATTTTCAGCAGGCATGAGAGCTCGGATAATCGAGACAAGACTTTTCATGGCGTCATCCTATTCATAAATCAGACCTAATGGTTCCCAGATGAGTCCGGATGGCCTCTATCCGGACTTTCATGGAGCCCAGATTTTTCTGGTTTTTGAGTCCAAAATGCAGTTGATAAAGCCCTGGCTGAATATTGACCGCATTGATATGAAAGGCGCCATCCGTTTCTACTTTGTAGGCAACGGAGCGGTAATTGAAACCGGTGAGATATACAACCCATTCTTTGTAGTCAGGAAAACCATCGAACCTTCCGGTCACGAGAGTTGTCTTATAAGCGCCATCATCATGCTTATTCGGATCCTGGATTGGTTCCTCGGCGCAGGAGAAGACAAAGATGAAAGCTCCCCAGAGTAATCCGGGGAGCAAAAGTTTTTTCAGCATTTAGCGCAGGACTGCCTGAGCAGCTGCAAGTCGTGCGATCGGAACACGGAATGGTGAGCAACTCACATAATCAAGCCCGATCCTGTGGCAGAATTCAACCGATACGGGTTCACCACCGTGCTCGCCGCAAATTCCCGCATGAATTTCCGGTGACGTTTTCTTTCCTTCAGCAATAGCGTGCTTCATGAGAAAGCCCACTCCTTCCTGATCGATGGAAACAAAAGGATCACGGGGATAAATCCCTTTTTGCGTATACGTGGGAAGAAACTTTCCGGCATCATCACGAGACAATCCGAAAGTCGTTTGCGTGAGATCGTTCGTCCCAAAAGAGAAGAACTCGGCTTCCCGGGCAATTTCTCCGGCCATGATACAAGCGCGTGGAAGCTCAAGCATCGTTCCCATCTTGTATTTCACCGTATGATTTTTTTCCTTAAAGACGCGTTCAATCTCGGCCTTGCATTCTTTCTGGATAAGAGAATACTCACGGAGCTCACTGGTGAGCGGGATCATGATTTCCGGAAGAATTTTAATTCCTTCCTTATCACTTTCAACCGCCGCCTCGATAATCGCTCTCACCTGCATGAGATAAATTTCTGGATACGTGATCGCAAGCCTGCAACCGCGATGACCCAGCATCGGATTAAACTCATGAAGAGCATCGTTTCTTTCTTTAATCTGTTTCATCGTGAGATTCAGAACAGTCGCCAGTTCATTCTGGTCTTTTTCTGAATGCGGAAGGAACTCGTGAAGAGGTGGATCAAGCAGGCGGATATTGACGGGCTTGCCGTTCATCTCGCGGAAAATTCCCTTGAAGTCACTTCTCTGGAAAGGAAGGAGTTTATCGAGGGCTTTCTTTCTGTCTTTTTCATTTTCAGCAAAGATCATCTCGCGAACAGCAAGAATTCTCTCAGGAGCAAAGAACATGTGCTCAGTCCGGCAAAGGCCAATTCCTTCCGCACCGAACTCGACAGCAACTTTAGCATCTTCAGGTGTATCAGCGTTCGTGCGCACACGAAGCTTTCTCACACCATCCGCCCATTTCATATAAGTCGCAAAATCAGCTGTGATTTTTGCTTCGATCGTCGGAACAACTCCTTCATAGACTTCGCCATTGGCGCCGTCGAAAGTAATGAAGTCCCCTTCTTTATAAATTTTGCCTTTCACCGTGAGAGTTTTATCTTTTTCACTGATCACCAGTGCCGTGCACCCTGCGACACAGGGTTTCCCCATTCCGCGCGCCACAACAGCTGCGTGAGAAGTCATTCCCCCGCGGGCGGTGAGAATTCCGCTGGAAGCCACCATCCCGCCGATATCTTCGGGAGAAGTTTCCGCGCGTACCAGAACAACTTTTTTTCCGTTCTTATGCCACTCCTCAGCCGCGGCTGATGTGAAAACCATCTGACCGGAAGAAGCTCCCGGAGAAGCCGGAAGACCAGTGGCGATGAGAATTTTCTTGGCCTGTGGATCAAGTCTCGGGTGAAGAAGATGATTTAAGTCTTCCGGGTGAATGCGGAGGATCGCCTCATGCTCAGTAATCATTCCTTCGGCGACGAGATCAACCGCTACTTTCAGAGCTGCGTTTACGGTGCGTTTGGCGTTTCTGGTCTGGAGAATCCAAAGTTTTCCATTCTCAATGGTAAACTCGATGTCCTGCATATCTTTATAGTGACGCTCGAGCATTTTATAATCTTCGACCAGATCACCGTAAGCTTTCGGCATGACTTCTTCGAGTGTCTTGTGATGCTTATTGGATTCCATTTTTGAGGCATCATTGATGGGTTGCGGAGTTCGAATCCCTGCAACGACATCTTCACCTTGCGCGTTTACAAGAAACTCTCCGAAGAATTTCTTTTCTCCTGTCGATGGATCACGTGTAAAACAGACACCAGTGGCACAGGTATCACCCATGTTTCCAAAAACCATGGATTGAATATTTACTGCAGTTCCCCAATCGTGAGGAATACTGTTCATCTCGCGATATTTCATCGCACGGTTGTTATTCCATGAACCGAAAACAGCACCGACAGCGCGCCAGAGTTGCTCCATCGGGTCCTGAGGAAATACCACACCATGATCTTCAAGGAGAACCGCTTTATAAACTTTCACGAGTTCTTCAAGATCAGTAGCAGTGAGTGCCGTATCCTCATGAACACCACGCGCCTCTTTCAGATCTTCAAGGTTACTTTCAAGGTGCGAGGTATTCACACCAAGAACAACGTTCGAAAACATCTGAATAAAGCGGCGATAAGAATCCCACGCAAAGCGCGGGTTATTCGTTTTCTTCGCAAGGGCGATAACTGTTTTATCATTGAGACCAAGGTTCAGGACTGTATCCATCATTCCCGGCATCGAGGCCCTAGCC
>JBKJNQ010000086.1:0-9762 GCA_046593575.1 Bacteriovoracaceae bacterium | reverse complement strand
TAAGGACACCGATCATCTTTTTCCCTACTACCGTGACATGCTCACGGCTTTGTCTGCGGGTTTAACGACAGAAGAAATTCTTCTGAACGGTATTTCGAAAGCCACCGATCTCGCTTCGGGCGGCCGTCACATGTCGAATCACTTCGCAAAACCTGCGTGGAATATTCACAACGTCTCCTCTTGCACTGGTAACCATATTCTTCACGCTGTGGGTGTCGCACGCGGGATGAAAACTTATAAGCATAAAGGTGTCGCGATTTCTTCTCAGGGAGAGTCTTCTGTTTCAGAAGGTTACTGTTATGAGGCGATCACTGGTGCGGATAAAGAACTTCTCCCATGCGTTTTCGTTTTCCAGGATAACGGTTACGGAATTTCGGTACCGAAGTCAGACCAGACTGCCAACGAAATGGTGGCGGATAACTTCACCGGATTTAAAAATCTCAAGATCATCAAGTGCGACGGGAAAGATGTCTTCGATTCCATGAACGCCATGATGACTGCTAAGGAACATGCGAAAAATAATCTCGAACCAGTTATTGTTCACGCGATGTGCGTGCGGATCGGGAACCACTCGAACTCAGATAACCAGGATTGGTATCGGGATGAAAAAGAACTAGCGGACGCCAAGGCCCAGGATCCTCTGCCGAAATTCAAAGACGAGCTCCTCAAGGCAAAAATTTTCACACAAAAAGAAATCGAACAGATTGAAGCCGACGCCAAAAAAGAACTCCTCGATGCTCACGGTAAAGCTGTGAAGGCACCGAATCCTACTCCTGAATCTATCTGGGAGCACATCGTTCCTCCGGCATATGTTCCTCAGAAGTACACGGATGGAGTTCACCATGAAGAAGGAGAGTCGAAGAAGTTCATCGACGCCATCAACGGAACACTGAAAGCAGAATTCCGTCACAATCCTCACACCTATATCTGGGGTCAGGATGTCGCCAATAAAGAGAAGGGCGGAATTTTCAACGTCACAAAAGGCATGCAGCAGGAGTTCGGAAAAAGCCGTGTGTTCAACGGACCGATCGCTGAAGATTATATCCTGGGAACGGCTAACGGCATGTCCCGCTTTGATCAGGAAAGAATTCATATCGTGGTAGAAGGGGCGGAGTTTGCCGATTACTTCTGGCCCGCGATGGAACAGATGGTGGAAACTTCCCACGATCACTGGCGCTCAAACGGTGCCTTTTCTCCGAACATGACGGTTCGTCTTGCTTCCGGTGGTTACATCGGTGGCGGACTTTATCACTCACAAAATATCGAAGGGACTCTTTGCACTCTTCCGGGAATTCGCGTGGTCGTACCAGCCTTTGCTGACGATGCTGCCGGACTTCTCAGAACTTCGATGCGCTCAAAAGGCTGTACCGTTTATCTCGAGCCGAAAGCTCTTTATAATGCCAAGTATGCGATGACTCCGATCCCAGAAGATTTCGAAGTTCCGTTTGGTAAGGCGCGTGTTCGTCGCGAAGGAAAAGATCTTTCCATTATTACTTACGGAAACACTGTTCACTTTTCTCTCGAAGCCGCTGAAGCCCTCGCGAAAGAAGGTTTTGATGTGGAAGTGCTCGATCTTCGTTCACTGAATCCACTCGATCTTGATTCGATCCTCGCGACTGTGAAGAAAACTCATCGCGCTCTGGTCGTTCACGAAGATAAGGTCTTCGCAGGATTCGGTGGTGAGATTGTCAGTCAGATCAATGAGCATGCTTTCGAGCATCTCGATGCCCCGGTTCGCCGGGTAGGATCGACCTTCACACCAGTTGGATTTAACCGAATCCTCGAGCGCGCGACACTTCCGGATGTCACAAGAATCCTGAATGCTGCCCGCGAGCTTCTTAACTACTGATTTCTGTATGAAAGGGGGCCTCGTGCCCCCTTTAAAACCCTGAAAAAACTACCCTCTCCATTGTAACCACCACGGCGTGGGCTATAGTCCTTTTAATTCTTAAAAGGGAGATTCCCATGAAAAATTTCATCGCCTTTGGGCTTTTGCTCGCTTCACTTGGTGCTTCAGCGCAGTCTTATTTGGTCCTGAACAACGGTGTTCTTCTCACGACCGATCGTGCTGGATATCTTTATGACTTCGGTCATTTCGTCGTTCCCTACGAAGTGAAAGTTAACGGCGGACAGTTCTTCGTTGAGAAAGAACAGCTGATGACGATTGATGATGGTGGATTCAAGTACGACAAAGACGAAAAAGTTTCAAAGATCAAAGGGAAGGGGAATAATTATCTTCTGAACAATGATTCGCAACTCCTGACTGTCGATGCTAAGGGTTTCTACTATAAGTATGACAAGGACGATGTCTTTAAGCGTATCCAGAAATTTGGCGGGAACTTCTTTACTGCGAAAGACGAGAAAAAAAAGAACACCCTCCTTTATACAATCAATTCCAAGGGCAACTATTTTAACATCTCTCTTCCGGAACTTAACCCGGCGGAAATATCCATTCTTGGTGGCACTTACTTTATGACTGCCCGGGGTGTTTACTTTACGATTGATAAGGATGGATTTGTTTATCCGAAGTCTGACGTCAGAGTGGCCGCACCGAAAAAGATCGGCGGAAATTTTGTCATCGATGTCATGAACAAACTCTTCACTGTTTCAGAAACAGGAGTTCTTGCGAACCCGGTTATGCCCATCAATCTTAACCTCAATACCATCGTGAAGGTCGGATCGAACTACATGCTCGATTCTGACGGGAAGCTCTTTGTCGTCGACAATAACGGCAACGTGTTCGAGCGCGCTGTAGGAAGCCACGATCTTCGCAACGTAAAAGTCATTTCTCTCTAAGCGTTATCTTAAGGAAACACAGGGCCATTCATGGCCTTGTGTCTCTTCCAATAATTTGATTCTCCATTCTGGATTCCGGCATTAGACTCGTCTATATTCGTCTGGCTTTTTCAACCAGGGAGACGGATATGAAAAAAATCATCATGGCAATTCTCGCCACACTTTCACTCAATGCCTTTGCTCAAAGTTATCTGGTCATGGACAACGGAACAGTCATCACGACGGACAAATCTGGATTTGTGTACGACATGGGGAACTTTGCCTTTCCTCAGAAGATCACAATGAGGGGCGGACGCTTCTTCGTTGAAGACAACAATGTCATCGTCACGATCGATGATCTGGGAACTCTCTATCGTAAGTATGAAGTGATCCCGGAGAAGATCCTCGGAAAAGGGATGAACTATTTTATCTCTGAAGCGGGAGAGCTTTATTCCATCGATAGTCAGGGTCTCGTTCACATCACAACATCAGAGGCCTATAAGCTCGCTGGTGGATTCGGCGGCAACTACTTCATGACTAGTGCCGGTGAACTCTACACTGTGAACCACGATGGTGTTGCCCAGAAGGCCAACATCGAAGGGATTCTCAATCTTCGTGATGTGGTTGCTTTCGGCGGCCGTTACTTTATGACAAATAGAGGTGTCGTTCACACGATTGCAGATGACGGAAGACTGACTCCGCGATCGGATATCCGCGTAGGTGTCATGCAGAAGCGTGGAGGAAATTTCTTCACAGATTCGGCGAACGTCATTTTCACAGTAAGTGCTGAAGGGGAGCTGACTGTGCCTTCGCTTCCCATAAGCTTTAAACTGATGAACATCACTAAGACTGGGACTAACTACTTCCTGGACCTGAATGGGAAAATGTTTACTGTCACTGATAGGGGTGAAATTTATGAGCGGGTTGTCAGTAACCTCGACATGAGAAACGCCAGAATTATTTCGCTTTAATTATAAGACGTGAAAATGGGGGAGAAGTTTTTCCGGAACGAGTTTCAGGAAGCTTTCTCTCCCATTTACGTCGTCCACCACCAGAATACGCTCTTCCGCTTTCAGATCTTTCGCTAGAAGCGACATGAAGCTATCGAGCTCGCTGCGCTTGGGTGCTTTATCTGTCACAAAGACATAGAGCTTACGATTGAAGTTTTCGCCAACCAGCAGAGTTGACTGATCCATCTTGTTGCGTGAGCTGGCCGTGAGTAGACCATCTAAGAGATAATCGATGGATTTATAATGGGGCCACTGGGAGTTGAGCTCAGAGGGCCTGAGCCAGACGAGGGCACGGGTGAGTGGAGAGACTTCCCGAACCAGGTCATTCATTGCGCTTAAGCTCCTGCTTCATGACGCTGTCGAGGATCCCGTTAATAAACGAGGAAGACTCTTTGGTGGAATACTTCTTTCCAAGTTCGATCGCCTCATTGATCACGACTTTTGCCGGAACATCGGGGGTGAATTTCAATTCGTAGATAGAGAGCATGAAGATCGTGTGTTCAATTTTTGAGATACGTGAGAGCTTCCAGTTTTTGAGATACTTCACCAGAATCGTTTCGATTTCTTCGTGAGACTTCAAAATGCCTTTCACTGTCGAAGAGACATAGGCCTGGCCTTCGCTACTCAGTTCTTTGCCGAGAGTTTCCTTGAAATCCTGAATGCGCTGGAAGAGATCCGACGTTTCAAGAGTTTTCTTCAGATCCTGAAAAGCGGGCAGCTGAAAATGATAAAGAAATTGCAGGCAAAATTCGCGAGCTTCAGTTTTAGTATTCGGCTTAGAACTCACGGTCTTCCTTCACTTGTGGCGGATGTATTTTGTACTGATTGTACTCGTCGTGCTTAAGTTCGTTCACGAATTCTTCAACATCCTGGAACTTTCTGTAAACAGCAGCAAAACGGATGTAGGCAACGGGATCGAGATGGCGAAGATGCATCATCACGAGATTGCCAATTTCTGAGCTTGGGATTTCTTTATCAGAAATATCGAGAATAGATTTTTCGATGTTGTGAATGATCCGCTCAATCTGAACTGCGGAAATTTTTCTTTTCTCACAGGCCTTATCAATTCCGACTTTGATTTTTTCCTGGCGATAAGGTTCACGTCTTCCGTCACGCTTGATCACCATCGGCATGGAAAGTTCTACTGTTTCAAAAGTTGTGAATCGCTTCTGGCAGGTATCACATTTTCTGCGACGACGAATGGTCGATCCCTCTTCAAGGTTTCTCGAATCGAGGACTTTTGTATCAAGGGCCGAGCAGTAAGGACATTTCATGGTGTACCCATACTAGATATAGTGGTTGGTACCCCATATCTATCATTTTACCCACAAGAGATAAAGCTAAATGGCTGAAAGGTAAGGCTTCTCTAACTACTTCTTTTTGTTAGCGCAACTGCCCTCGGTCCAGGCCTTGGCACCGTGGCACTCGGCTTCGCATGAGTTTCCATAATTTCTTCCATCCGCACACACGGGCAGGAAGATTTTCATGCACTGGCAGGGTTGAACTGTATAAGGACTAACTTGTTGAGCATCACTTTCACCTTCATTGCCCGAGACTGGTGCCTCAGCTTTTTTCGGAGGTGTAGCACACGAAACAAGAGCGAGAAGTAGAAGCCATTTCATATTTGTCCTTATCCGTAGACCGGAAATTTCTTACAGAGTTCCATCACGGAATTTTTCACGTCTCTGAGATTTTTTTCATCAGCAGGATTTCTAAGTGCTTTCACAATGAGTTCTGCCATGTCTTTGGTTTCGATTTCCTTAAACCCGCGTGACGTTACTGCCGGAGTTCCGAGACGGATTCCGGAAGTCACAAAAGGTGAGCGTTTATCATTTGGAACCATGTTCTTATTACAAGTGATCGCCACTTTCTCAAGAACTTCTCCCGCTTCTTTTCCAGACATGTTTACAGAGTCAGTTTTTATGAGAATCAGATGATTATCTGTTCCGCCGGATACGAGTTCAATCCCGTAATTCATCAGAGTCTGAGCGAGAACTTTCGCGTTCGTTATAACCTGTTGCTGGTAAGTTTTGAATTCTGGTTCGAGTGCTTCTTTGAACGCCACTGCTTTAGCGGCAATCACATGCTCGAGTGGTCCGCCCTGAATTCCCGGGAAAATCAGAGAATTAAATTTCTTCCCGAGCTCATCGTTGTTCGTGAGGATAATTCCTCCACGAGGTCCGCGAAGAGTTTTGTGAGTGGTAGAAGTCACAACATCGGCCACTCCCATCGGAGAGGGGTGGAGTCCGGCAGCAATAAGCCCGGCGATGTGGGCCATGTCCACCATCAGAACCGCATCGATAGATTTCGCGATCTGGCTGAACTTTTCAAAATCAATAATCCGGGGATAAGCCGAAGCTCCGGCAATGATCATGCGCGGACGTTCACGTTTGGCGATTTCTTCAAGCTTGTTGTAATCGATGGTTTCAGTTTTCGCATCGAGCCCGTAGTGAAGGGCCTTATAAAGTTTTCCGGAGAAATTCACGGGAGATCCGTGAGTCAAATGTCCACCCTGCGAGAGATCCATACCCAGGAAAGTGTCCCCGTGATTCATCATCGCCATGTAAACGGCCATGTTGGCGCCCGAGCCCGAGTGCGGCTGAACGTTAGCATATGAAGAATTGAATATTTTCTTCAGGCGATCGATCGCGAGCTGTTCGATCTCATCCACGAATTCGCAACCATTGTAATAGCGCTTCTTCGGATACCCTTCGGCATATTTATTAGTAAGGCATGAACCCTGAGCTTCCATGACGGCTTTTGAGCAGTAATTTTCCGAGGCAATCAGTTCGAGCCCCATCTCCTGTCTTTCTTGTTCGAGATTAATGAATTTGAAGACGTCTGGATCAACAGCGGAGAGTTGCTTGGACATGAATAGCTCCTTGGGTTTCCTTATTTTACGAAGGTGTGGGGGAAGTGCCTACCGAAATAGGGCCTTTGCTACGTGTAAAAACCTCAGTTATTCTTTGGTTTCTTTCCCTTTACCCATATAGGGCGGGCCTGATATAAATTCAGGATGAGAAATAGCATTATTTTGTTCGTCAACGGCGAGCGGGAAGAACTGTCGCCAGAAAATTCGTTTATGACCGTGGCCGAGTTCCTTCGTTACCGAAAGGGGCTCACTGGTACGAAAGTCGTCTGTTCCGAAGGGGACTGTGGTGCCTGCACGATTCTTGTCTCTCGTTTGCAAAACGAGAAGTTGGGTCCGTATAAAGCGATCAATTCCTGTATCTCTTTCATGTACCTTCTGGATAAATGTCATCTCATTACCGTTGAGGGTCTGAAGAAAGATAACGAACTCCATCCCGTTCAGAAAGCGATGGTGGAAAATCACGGCGCTCAATGCGGATTCTGCACTCCGGGATTTATCTGTGCCATGGCGTCTCTGACGGAAGACGCGAAAAACGAAAAGTTTCCGCTGGAAGAAAAGCGCGTAAAAAATTATCTCACGGGAAATCTGTGTCGCTGTACCGGTTATGATTCCATTATCAAATCCGGCTGTTCCGTTGATCTAAAAACGACTCCGCTCTTAAGTTCATATTACGATGATGGAAAAATTCAAAAGGAACTCGCTGCTGTCAAAGGTAGCGTCAGAATTTCAGGTGAAAATAAATCGATCTTCCTTCCGGCAACTGTCGATGAAGCCACCCGTGAGAAAAAAGATAAAACCCCCCGACTGGCCGGTGGAGCGACCGATCTCGGCGTGGTTTCTAATAAAGGGAAACTGAAACTGACTGAGGTCATGTCGTTAAATAATATTGAATCTCTCTATGCTGTCGAAGAAAACAATACTCATGTTGTGATTGGCGCCCGCGCTTCGCTCGATGAGATCGAAAGAAAAACGGTCAAAACATTTTCTGAGTTTTCGAAAAATCTTCATCTCTTCGCTTCTCCCCAGATTAAGAACTCTGCATCGCTTGTGGGGAATCTGGTGAATGCTTCTCCGATTGCAGACACAATTCCGTTTCTTCGTGTCGCGGAAGCAGAAATCGTGATGAAAAGCTCTGCGGGCGAGCGTGTGGTGAATGTGAATACGTTTATCAAGGGTGGTTACAAGGAACTGGATATGCGTGCCGACGAGATCGTCACTCACATCCGCCTTCCGAAAACGAAACACGAGTTTAAGCTCTACAAAGTCTCCTCGAGAAAAGATCTCGATATCTCAACTGTTACAATGGCGGTGAGATACACATTAAAAAATAATGTCCTGGAAGAATTCTCGCTGGCTTTAGGCGGAGTGGGGCCGACGGTTCTACGCATGAGTCAGATTGAGACGAAGGCGATCGGCCAGTATTTTAATCAGGCGCTTTTCAAGCGTCTAGCAACTGACGTGAAGAATTCCATCAAACCATTATCTGATGTTCGTGGGAGTTCGGATTTTCGTCTCACCCTTTGCCACAACCTGATGCTCAAGTTTTGTGACGAAGTCATGAAAGAGCACGATCTCTCCTTCCAGGAGATTTCACTATGAGCGTCGGAAAAGATGTCATCCATGATTCCAGTATTGCTCACGTTACCGGCGAAAGTATCTTCATCGATGACCGGCCTGAGCAAAGGGGTGAGCTCCACGTAGGTCTCGTTCTTGCTCCCGTTGCGTGCGGTGAAGTTCTTGCGATTCATACGGAAGAAGCCTTAAAGCATCCGGACTGCGCAGGAGTATACACCTGGAAAGATTTCGTTCACCAGAAGTGGGGAGCAATCGTTCATGATCAGCCTTTTCTTTCGAATCCTAAAATTGGTTACATGGCAGAACCGGTGGCGATCATTGCCTCACTCAAGCGTGAATCCGTAGAGGATATCCGGAAGCTCGTGAAAGTGGATGTGAAAGAAGCTCCGGGAATTTTCACTATTCAGGAAGCCAGAAAAGCGGAAAGCATTCTCTATAAAGCAGCGAAGCCATTTTCGCAGGGAAATGTGGAAGCGGCTCTTAAAAATTCGAAGCATGTTCTGAGCGGTCACTTTGCCTGCGGCGGACAAGAACATTTCTACATGGAGTCTCAGGCAGCAGTCGCTTATCCCCTGGAAGGCGGACAGATTGAAATTCATTCTTCCAGCCAGCATCCGAGTGAAACGCAAAGAGTAGTCGCTGAGGCCCTGGGCCTTCCTCTTCATCACGTTGTTTGTGTCGTGAAGAGAATGGGTGGGGGATTCGGCGGAAAAGAATCTCAGGGCGCACCGATTGCGGCCTATGCTGCTTTAGTTGCGGCAAAACTCAAGCGTCCCGCGCGTCTCATCTTAACGAAAGATGATGATATGAAGATCACGGGGAAACGCCATCCGTTTGAAGCTGAATATAAAGTTTCATTCGATGAAGCTGGAAAAATCACCGGACTCAAAGTTCTTCTCATGTCTGATGGGGGAGCGTACTCCGATCTTTCTAGCTCCATCTTAGAGCGGGCGATGTTTCACATGGACTCGGCCTACTATCTTGAGAACTGCGAGATTGATGGAGTCTGTCTCAGAACAAATAATCATTCCAATACTGCCTTCCCCGGATTCGGTGGTCCTCAGGGAACGATGGCGATGGAATCGATCATCGAAGATATCGCGGTCTTCCTTAAAAAAGACGCGCAAGAAATCAGGAATCTCAATCTCTATCAGGAAAATAATCTCAGAACTCCCTACGGACAAATTCTTGAGAACAATATGCTTCCGGATGTGATGAATAAGCTCATGGATGCCGCGAACTACGAAGCTCGCAGAAAAGAAATCGATGAGCATAATAAAAAGCGCACCGGTACCATTCGCGGACTTTCAGTCACAGCAACAAAATTCGGTATCGCTTTCACCGCGAGATTTCTGAATCAAGGAAATGCTCTGGTGAATCTCCACCTCGACGGAACTTTCCAGGTTTCAACCGGGGCTACGGAAATGGGTCAGGGAGTAAATACCAAGATCCAGCAAATTGTCTCTCACGTCTTCGGTGTGAATCCAAAAGACGTTCAGGTCATGCCTACGTCAACTGAGAAAAATCATA
>JBKJNQ010000074.1:0-5808 GCA_046593575.1 Bacteriovoracaceae bacterium | reverse complement strand
ACCACCGCTCGACGGAATCTGGGCGCGCTGGCCATACTTCCATAACAACTCGGTTCCGTTTCTTTATTGATCGCTTTTCCTGCCCAGTAACTGGCCGGACGCTGAGAAGCTTTCGTGAGAAGAGCACAGAGATTCGGAACCGAGTTGTTATGGAAGTATGGCCAGCGCGCCCAGATTCCGTCGAGCGGTGGTGGGACATAACCTTTCTGTGGCTCCACAACAGTGCCGATGGATTTTGAAATCTGAAGTGAGTTTAAAGAGTCAGCAAACTCCCTCATCCCGAGATAGCGTCCGGGATCAGTTCCCACGTCACGCACGGGAGTTTTTTTATGATAGGTCAGCTGAATATTTTGAATGAGTGCTTCATCCGGGAGAGTGCCGGCCTCAGGGAGATCCCAGCCTTTTGTGTATGTACCGTGGCAGCGGGCACAGGCCTGGACGAAATGCTTCTGGCCTCGTCTGGCCTTATCAATATCCAGTGAGTTGACGCCGAAGAATTTTTCGTAGCGAGGAGGTCGTGAGGCAAAGACCGCGGCCGTTAGCTCGCGGATTTTTCCATCGTTATCGAGAAGCCATTTTTCGAGAGTCTTGAGATCAGTTCCGCGGCCGATTTCGTTCCACAGGAAATTTGTATGAACTGGATTTCCGGAAACAATAGAGCCATCCGACAGCCAGCGATTTTTATATTTTAAATTCCACCAAACAGCAGGTTTCGAATCAGCAACCATCTTCTCGAGTTTATTCGGACGAGGATGCTTGTAGGAGTCCGGAGTTTTGGTGGAATAAGGATCCTGCGCTCTCCGGGAAAGCGACATTGCTACCTGAGCAAGACTCGTATCAAGTCCGAGTACGACCGGTGTTTTTGTTCCGACGTAGCGGATGGCACTTTTGGAATCGATAAACATCAGGCGATCTTCTTCGCTCGACTTAAGAAGATCCTTGAAGAGAAAGGAATTGATATAAGGAGCGACCCGGCTTCCTTCATGGAAAAAATCATTCGCGCGGGGAAAGCGGTTGGTAAGACCTAAAACTTTGACCCCAAAGAGATCCGCTGAGTGGCAGGTGGCACAGCTGAAAGTCATTCCTGGTTTTCCGTGAGACTCGAGAAGTGTTGCTCCCATCGGGAGTTCTTTTTCCTTTTGGGAAAGTTCCGGTAACGGATTGGGATTTCTTGGATCATCCATCGCTGGATAATCATGAAGACCCAGCCAGCTGAAGACTTCGGTCATGGATTTAAAAGGTGTTACGACCTGGGCAAGACGGAACAACAGTGCTCTGACGGGATCATTTTCAGCACTGTTAAAAAACTTTTTCATAGGCCCATAAGGAATAAGCAGTCCCGTCACTGTGACAGGATAAAAAAGCGCGTGCTTTCTTCCGGCCATCACGGACGCCTTCCACTCCGTATCGGGAAGAGCATAAATATTTTCCCGAGGTGAGAGAACCTCAGTATCTCGCGCCCACTGGGCAGAGGCCGCAAAAGGCAAAAGGAGGAGAGTAAACAAAAAATATTTAAGTGCTTGTTTTTCCATTCCATCATGTTTCTCAATTAGATGGGTTTGGTCAACTAAGCTTTGCCCCAGGCCGCGCTAACAGTTTGATTGGGATTCTACGTCACAAGAATTTTGAAAATCCTCTTTGACGAAAACTGATGCTGGCGCCATTGTTGGGGACGAAATCGCCTGATTTCACTCCCAGAATGATAACAGGCCATCGTCTTGACCGCGATGGCCTTTTATCCGACCTTCTTAAACCCCATAGCGATTTTTTCTAATTCACCCCGTATCTTCTCTGCATTCAGTGGCAATTGATAATAGCCTGAAGCTCCTGCAGCAGTTTGGGCATGGATTTTCGCTTTTTCGGGAGAGATCGCCTTGGCGATGATCAGAACTTTACTGCGAGGGAATTTATTTTTTATTTGTGCTGATAATTGGTTAACCGCTTTTGCATTCACGTCGTAATTCATCACCACAATCTGATTTTCTTTCGAGCGGAGACAGTTGTTCAGTTCCTCGAGGGACGTCGCCATAATGTAGTCGTATCCGTGAGGAAAATTCGAGATGGATTTGCGGAAAAACTCCGACTGGAAATCAAAGAGAACAACCTTCACCTGATCTTTCAGGGGAAGTGAACCGACAGAAGTGATCGTGGCTTCATCAGTCGATTTCGCGTGTACATCGAATTGGATTTCATCCTCGATATTGCCGAGCTTTTCCTCTTCTGCGAGCTTCTGTTTCTTCAAAGCATTCAGATCGAGGACTACAGTTGGCCTGTCATCATCGTCACCATAGGACATGAAAACTCCTCAAAATTCAATGGGTTCAGAACCTTCTCGGAGGATGGCCTTCCGGGCTTAAGGGTTTCGGAGGTATGTTCAAGTTATGACTGCGATTTCCGATAAGTACACTAAGGATAGGTGAGTATTTAAAATGCCCTTTGATGATTTAAACCTCGAATTCGAAGACGAAGAAGAGGCGGCCAGAAAGAAGAAGGCAGAGACTTTACAGCAGGACGTGGACCTGGAATTTCAGGCGCCCGATCCTGGTAGTAAGCCTCGGCCCGTAGCACGTCCTGCTCCTCAGGGAGCAGAACCGCAAGCGCGTCCAGTTCCTCCGCGACCACCTGGTGCGGAAGTGAGAAAGATCGAAGATGCTCGCGCCAATGCTAATGCTTCTTCTCAGGCCCAGCCGCAAGTTCGTCGTCCGGTTCCGCCCGCAACGGGAGGAGCAGCTCCTGCAGTCGCACGACCGCAGGTATCGGGCTCAAGTGCGCTTGAAACCAACTATGATTTTGAGAGTGAAAGCATCATCCAGATGCGCGAGGAAATGAGACGCGTTCAATTAGAGAGCGAAGTCAAGGTCGCCGTCGCAGAAATGAAGACAGAATTTCTGACAGAGATGCTAAGCGATATGAAACTCCTCGAACATCAAATTGGGCAGTTACTTGTCCGCATCAATGCCAAACACCCCGACATGAAACAAGAAGCACTAATGATCAAAAAGCTTCTTGCCGACTTCAACGCAAAAAAAAGAAAATAATTTATCCAACAAAGGGATAAGTTATGCGCGCCTTTTTTGTCTCCCTCTTATTTCTCTCCACCACCGCCTTCGCGGGTCTTCATCATCTGAACGTTCAGAAATTGAATCTTGATTACACGACACCTGCTGGCCAGGGGACTGTCGGAAAACTCGACATTGGTCTTTCTAAGGCGAGTGAGGAAGCTTTTACGATTGAGCGTGTAGGGAAAACCTTTGTGGCACGCACTTCGTTTCTCGACTTCACCTGGATGGAGCCGTGGAAATTCCTTTTTGATGTGGAAGCTCTGAAAATTGAAAGTCTTGATCTCAGCGCCGGAAAAAATGCGCATGATCTGACTCTCGATCACGGCTCAGTAAAATTTAAAGGCGAATATAAAATCGAAAAGGGAACTCTTCACTGCGCGGGAAGCTCAGACCTTCCTGATCTGGAGAACCGGATTTTTGAGGATTGCCGCGAGAGCATGAATGTGGAAATGGACCGTCTGGATATTCCGATGGATTTCTTTCTCGCTGATGTCCTGAACCGTCTTCCGCCGATGCCGGAAGATAATGCTCCTTTGAAGAACTTTACCCTGACTTCGAAGCAGGGTGACTTCACTATGTACTTTCTCGCGAAGTATGTGCTGAAAGCGGGCCTTAGAACCTGGGGCGCCTTTCATTACGAAGATGAGTTTAAGACTCTCGTTATCCGTGTGGATCTTGTAAAATTTGGTTACCTTCCGGTCACGAGTACGGTCATGAGAGAACTGAAAAACAGAATCAAGGATCCTCGTATTCAGGTGGATCCACCACTTATCAGAATCAGGGTGCGCGAATGAAACCCGAAAGAGTTACCATTCAGGGAGTAGAAGCTCTCTCCATGATGACGGAAAATGCTGATACCGCAGTTGTGTTTTTTCATGGCTACGGTGCCAACATGAATGATCTCTTTCCACTGTGGGAACTCTGGCATCGTGACCGCTTCAACTGGTATTTTCCAAACGGCGTGGAGTCTCTTCCTATGGGTTATTACGAAGGCCGTGCATGGTTTTCGATTGATATCGAAGCTCTTGAGAAGGCGATGAGACAAGGATTGCACAGAGACATTGCCACCAACATTCCTCCAGAACTTGATACCACTTTGCAGCGCCTGGAGATGTTTCTGCTGGATGTGATGAAAAAGCACAAGCGCCTTATCCTTGGAGGATTTTCTCAGGGAGCGATGTGTGCCTCACATCTGGCGATGAAAGATAGTTTTGCTGTTGATGGCCTGATTCTTCTGTCCGGTGGACTTCTCGCCGAAGCGAAGTTTCCGAAAGCGGCCCGTGGTATTCCGTTTTATCAGTCTCACGGAACTCAGGATCCAGTTCTCGGAGTCGAAGGTGCCAAAGCTCTTGAGAAGAAACTACAGTCGATGAATTTTCAGGGGAAGCTGAGTCTATTTAACGGGGGACATGAAATTCCCCCGCAAGTGGTAAAAGAAGTCGGAACTTTTCTCGCTCAATTTACTTAAGAAGAAGCTGAACACCCTGGAGAGTTGAAACGTTGAACGCTTTTCTTAACTCATCCAGCGGAATCAATTTGCTGTTGAGTTTTGTTCCGAATGAAGCTCCATTGTAGCCGGTAAAAATATCACCGACTTTCCAGTCATCATTCCTCTCACCGAGAACAAGTCTTTCAGGATCTTCAAAGAGATAACGGGAATCCTCGCCGGCCGTCACGAACTCATACGTAAGTGTCATCATGAGGGGAGCGATAAAGGCAAAACGCTTTGGCACACCTTTTTTCTCGAGCAACATCGCCAGATAATTGGGAACAAAGAAGTGATAGATCGTGCGGTGGAGATTTCCCGGAACGTTTTTCGGATAGAAGAGATCCTGGAAGTTTTCTCCGGTGGCATCGAGAACCATGTTCATGGTGTCGATCGTGCGTCCTAAAAATTCGCGGTTGGGATCAAACGAGGGAGTTGTTCCCCGAACGCCGCTCATTTCAAGATACGCCAGATGCAGTTTTACACTCGAAGTGTCCTGGAAAAGAACTGCCATCGCGCGGGATGCTTCAAATTCTGAACCGTAAAAGGCGAGAGTGAGGTTCCACACATTGGGCACTTCTGTTTTCTGGCCCGAGAGGAATTTCGAAAGTTCTTCGTTGATGGTTCGGAGGTAAGTTTGGGTACGGGGATCCGAGAGAAGCTTCAGAAAATCTTTTTTGAAGGCGACAAAAACAAAGGATGTCGGATTCGTTTTATTGAGAAGGATGGGAGTTCTTTTGTCATCGCCAAGAAGAATATCAAAATCGAGGAGAGTGATCTTCTGATCCACCGCCTCGAAGCACGACTCTTTTTCTGCATTTTTCATGTAACGATCGCAGCGATCTTCCAGAAGCGAGTAGAGGGCGACTTCGCGAAGAATCCGGACTTCAGCAATAAAACGCAGAAGAGGATTAGTTCCGCGCAGCGCATTCGCAGCAAATACGGAAGGAGCAAGAACGAGAAGAAGGATAAAGAAAGCGATTTGTCTTTTCATGTTCATTCCTTGTTACCAGATAAAAATAGGCGGGCAGGGTTTCAATGTCTAATTTCTTTTTTAACGCAGAGTAGCTGTCAAAGCTTTAACTCTTTATTTTTCTTGGTTTTGCATTTTCACGAAGCGTCCCTTGTTTTATACTAGGGCACGAAGTTAAACCTCCATTTACGAGCAAAATATGAACGACTTTTCGTACGTCTCATCTTCCGACAACTCATTCATTGATTCCCTCTACGCAGATTTTCGCAGAAACCCTGATTCTGTGG
>JBKJNQ010000062.1:0-2906 GCA_046593575.1 Bacteriovoracaceae bacterium | reverse complement strand
CTCAAACGAGGCCACGTGAAGGGGAGTGTTTCCCTTGATGTTGAGTGCATTGAGATCAGGACTATACTCCAGGAGCAAATCCACAATATCAGCGTGGCATTTCCCGGCAGCGATGTGAAGGAGACGATTCCCTCGCTTATTCTGGCTGTTGACGTTCTCCTTGGTGAGAATGCGTTTCACAGTTTCCAAGTTACCGCCGTAAACTGCGAGCGCCATGAGGTCGGCACCATTGACCCGTGGATTCTTTTCGTTATTTACGATTCCTTCTTTCTTGGCACCCAGACTTTCTAGGAATAAAAACATTTTATGATTTCCGCGATTGGCCGCAGTCATGAGAGGTGTGAAGCCATTTTTGTTCGGCTTATTGATGTCAGCACCTTTTGCTACCAGCTCTTCAACAACGCCCGCCTTACCATCAATGACTGCATCGGTAAGGTTGGTTCCTCCGTCATGATCGGAAACTTTAATTAGTGAGAGAGAAAAAACCAGAAGTCCAAAACAACCGGCCATCAGGGGAATGTCCCTTAACGTCTTCCAGTTCCTTTTTGGATAGGATTTTTTCTCGTCTATCCAAGCCGCGAAAGTGCCGCGATGGAAGATGGCTGCGAAGGCTGACCAATAAAGAAGGAATGTGATATCGTTCCAAAGGTAAGACTTGAGAACTCCAAGTATTTTCCAGACCTCAGGCAGGTGATCACGTAAGTACATAGCGCTCAATATCGCCGCAGCAATACAGGCAAGAACTCCGATAAAATAGAAAACCGAATTTCTAAAGGTCTGTAGAAGAAGGATCATCCGGCTGATTTTTGTGAACTGCTTTCTCGGGAAGAGGACCAATTGTTTGAATGACATTTCGGAAATTGAAAATAAAGTGAGAATCACTATGATTCCGTAAAACAAGCGTGAATACATCGTAACTTCTATATCAAAAATTCTGAAAAGTGGCGTGTGGAAGCAACTGATCCAGAAGAGCGCAGGGACATAACAAAAAATCTGCGCGAGAATCATGAAATGGAAAAGGTCTTTCTTGGAAATAGGCAGTGACTGGAGATATTTCCATGAGAAGTGTTCCTGATCATTGACTGAGCCTGGAATGAAATTCAGAAGTTTCACATGTGCCAGCACCTTAACCATTGTGAAAAGAATGATGATCATCTCTATCATATAATCGAGTTTCACAAAGTGAATGAAGAGAGCCGAGACAAGAGTCAGACCGTTCAGAAACCAGAACTGATCTTTATGCCACTTATAGACATAACAAATTTTTTCCAGAAAGTTCATGCAGACTCCTGGACCAGGTTAAAGAGTTTTGCAATCTCGTATGGTGAGTGAACGGAGGATTTCTTTCCGCTGATGAAGAGGATCTTGTCAGATCTTTCGATCAGGTCTTCGGCGATGTTTGTCGCCAGAAGAATTGCCGAGCCGTATTTTTTTCTTACACGCTCGAGCTCTCTGAAAAAGAGAGATCGGGTTTCAGGATCCATCACCGCTGTAATCTCATCAATCAAAATAAGTTTCGGGCAAACAGACAGGTTCGCAACAACCTGGACTTTTCTTTGTTGGCCCGTTGAGAGAGAACCGATCTTTTGATTCGGCTTGAGACCAAAAACATTCAAGAGATGTAGCTCTTCATCCTTTGAATACGTAGGATAAAAAGATGCATGAAACTCAAGGAAGTAACCAATTGTGATACTGCTCTTGATACTTATTTCCTGTGACAGGAAGACTATTTCTTTTCTATGAGCGCGAGCAATCGCATGTGGATCCTCACCAAAAATTTCTAGTTTCCCCGAAGATTTTTTCCGGAACCCCATCAGGAGATCCATCAAGGTGGTTTTCCCTGCTCCGTTGTGGCCCAGAACTCCGAGAAATTCGCCGGGGCCAACTTCGAGATCGAGTTTCTCGATAATTGAGTCGGAGTGAGGAATGGAGTAGGACATGTCTTGTATATGGATGATTTTTTGCATGACTCATTTTCGGTCGAAACAGCAGTTTCCTAGACTGGAAAACGACATTTCAAATGGTTGAGACGTTAATCTGGTTCCACCTCGCCTAGAAAAGTTTACACCTCCCAAGTCTACCGGAAGGTCCTTATGCTATTTCTCACGGGTATCTCTTATTAAAGGAGTCCTTATGATGAAGTTTATTCTTCTTTCTTTTGTCCTCGTGACAAATCTTTTTGCTCACGAAGCACTCACCACGAACAACCACGCTGATGTTGTGAAGAAAGCTACTGAGCTTTCGGCGCGCTATGGTGCTGGTCGCGTTCTCGTTGTTTTCGATATCGACAACACGCTTATGAAAGCAAGACAGCCGCTGGGATCTGACCAGTGGTTCGAATGGCAGGCCGATGCGATCGCAAAGAAAACTCCGGAAGCGGCCTTTGCGACTTTCGATGATCTTCTTGAAGCTCAGGCAAATTTTTATCAGCTTTCTAAAATGGACCTCACCCAGGCAGATCTTCCTCAGCTCGTCGCCTCTCTCAAGGCGAACGGCCACAGCATCTTCCTTCTCACTTCACGCGGACCAGGTCTTCGTAATGTGACTGAAAGAGAACTTAAGAGAAATGGTCTTTCATTTGGTGACAAGACAATCATGAGAGGAATTCCTGAAGAGATTATGGAAGCTCCCTTTAAGCAGCCGGTTAGTTTCATGAATGGTGTTTTCATGACTTCGGGTCATCACAAAGGTGAGGCACTGGCCTACCTCGTGAAAAAATCTGGGAAGACTTTTGATGCTATCGTTTTCGCTGATGATCTTGAAAAACATACGAAACGTGTTGGTGAAACTTTCGCTGCTTCCTCGCAGCCAGAAGTTGTGACATTCCGTTACGGCAAAGAAGACAACACTGTTGCTCAGTTCCGTGGAGCTTCGAAAGACGGCATTAACGCTCAGACTAAGAATCT
>JBKJNQ010000017.1:0-5184 GCA_046593575.1 Bacteriovoracaceae bacterium | reverse complement strand
GAAAAAGCGATGAGAGTTTTCATGAGGGGTGAATATACACCCTCTGAAAATTCCCGCCTAAAACCCTGTAAATATTCTAGGCTTGATCCTTCACTCGCTCCATGTGCTCATTATCGTGATCCAGCGGTGGCGGTTGAGGCACACTGGAAAGCTCGCCTCGGCCAAGGCCCACTCCCCGGGTCGCCCGGGCCAGGACATTCAAGGGAATTTTCGGGGTCCGATCGGCCTTAAAGAGACCATTGGTTTCCTGGAAAGTGTCAGTAAGTTGGGTGTAACAGAATCCGCAGAAAAGCTCGATTCTGTGAATCGTTCCGAGAAGTTCTTCGTAGCGGCGACGGAATTCCCCGGTGGAACTTGCTTCAGAATATCCCCACGCTTTGATAATCGATTCATGAGGATCAACAAATTTAATTCCTCCGAACTCAGTCAACATCACAGGTTGTTCTTTGGCAGAATATCCGTCGACGGTGATCACGCGGCCAGCAGGACGGTATTTTTTAAATACGTCATCCGGATTTCCACTGAAAGAATATTTTTTGAGAATGCGTTCAGGTTGATCATCATAATCATGAATCCCGATGATGTCGGTGGCGATAGCTTCCCAGCCATCGTTACCGATACATGGTCTCGTTGTATCGAGAGTTTTCGTGAGGTGATAAAGTGCCAGCACGCAATTCTGGTGAGCGACTTTATCCGCGAGGTCCGGCACACCCCATGATTCGTTGAAAGGAACCCACACAACGATCGAAGGATGATTCATATCTCTTTCCATCACCTCAATCCATTCCTGGGTGATGCGCTCGACGGAATCCTTGGTGAAGCGGTAAGCACTCGGCATTTCTCCCCACACTAAAAGACCCATCTTATCGGCCCAGTAGAGATAATTCGGATCTTCGACTTTCTGATGCTTTCTCACCCCGTTGAATCCAGCCGCCTTAGTGAGTTCAATATCTTTAAGAATTGCCGCTTCATCCGGAGGTGTCATGAAAGTATCAGGCCAGTAGCCCTGATCAAGAACCAGTCTCATATAGTAAGGGCGACCATTGAGCATGAAGCGGTCACGGTTGAAGGCCACGGATCGAAGAGCAGTGTATGAGTGAACGCGATCAATCACTTTGCCGTTACACCAGAGTTCAAGCTCGAGATCGAGGAGTGTAGGTTTCTCCGGACTCCAGAGAAGTTCGTTCCGGAAGTCGTCGATCCCGGGATCCGACATCGCAATCCGTCTGTGAACTTCGTTGTGAATAACTTTGTATCTGTCGTCAGCAAGAAGAAGCTCGCCATTTTTTAACTGTACCCGGAGTTCAAGTCCCGCGGGACATGGTCCTTCGATGTAAACTTCGACGCCAATTTCCCAGCGCTCAAGAAGTGGTGAGCACTGAAGTTTTTTTACGTAAGTGATTGGCACTTCTTCAATCCAAACAGTTTGCCAGATTCCCGTTGTGCGGGGATACCAGATACTATGCGGTTCTAATTGCCAGTCCTGTTTCCCACGTGGTTTAGCGAGATCGTGTGGATCATCGTCAGCACAAACAGTAATTTCCTGAACGCCATCATCACTCAACTCATTAGTGATATCAAAAGAGAAAGGAGTAAATCCCCCCTGATGAGAACCCAGAAGAAGTCCATTGAACCAGACTTTCGCCTGGTAATCGACAGCACCGAAATGAAGAATGTATCTCATCTCTGTCTTCTTGAAAGTGAAACTTGTTTTGTACCAGACACGCGGATGAAAATTGGTATCACCAATTCCGCTGGCACTTGTTTCCGGAGCAAAAGGAATTTTGATCTTGTGAGTCCATTCCGGGATATCTGCCGGCTTGTGGAATTTCAGCTTGTCATCAAACGCGAAGTCCCAGAGACCATTCAATGATTTCCATTTATCGCGCCTGAACATTTTCCTCGGGTGATTTGCCCCATCACCGTCCATAAATTCCTCTGCTGCCATCCCATCACCCCTAGAAAATCAGCGCTTCTATTTAAGTGTCCTGAGGTATTTCAAAAGTTGGGCCGTTAAATAGACGATCATTTGCCTTGGCATTGAATTAGCAACATTGGCCCAGCTCAAATGCCTATCCAGGCGATAAATTAAGAATACCTCAACAGCTGGAGACAAACCCCATGAACTCACATTGCGAAACGTCGGACCTTTTAGTCTTCTCACATCTCCGTTGGGATTTCGTTTTTCAGCGTCCTCAGCATTTATTGTCACGTCACGCGAAGTATCGTCGTGTGTTTTATTTTGAAGAACCAGTTTTCGGCATGACGGATATGCCACGCCTTCATTTAAGAGAAACAACCGAAGCCGTACAGGTTGCTGTTCCTTATCTTCCTGCTCACATTAAACCGGAAGATGTGGAAGCTGCTCTTCGTGATCTCGTCGATGAACTTATTTTCGAAGAAGATCTTTCTACCTACAGCACCTGGTACTACACTCCGATGGCACTTCCCTTCACAAGACACCTTCAACCTGTGAGTATGATTTTTGATAAGATGGATGAGCTTTCACTCTTTCAAGGTGCTCCGCAATCGCTTATTGATATGGAAGCGGAACTCCTGAAGCGCGCGGATCTCGTTTATACCGGCGGCCACTCTCTCTATGAAGCCTCAAAGCACGCTCACCACAATATTCATCCGTTTCCGAGTTCAATTGATTATGAGCATTTTTCACAGGGACGCATGTCTCTGGTTGAACCGGATGATCAGGTGAACATTCCTCATCCACGCCTGGGCTTCTATGGTGTGATTGATGAAAGATTTAACATTGAACTTTTAAAAGACATGGCGGCCGCCCGTCCTGACTGGCAATTCGTCATGGTGGGACCAGTTGTGAAGATTGATCCGGAAACTCTTCCGAAGTCTTCGAACATTCACTATCTCGGAAGAAAAGATTACCATGCTCTTCCGCTTTATCTCGCTGGCTGGGATTGCGCGATCATGCCGTTTGCACTGAATGATTCAACCCGCTTTATTTCTCCGACAAAAACTCCGGAGTTCCTGGCCGCAGGAAAGCCTGTTGTCTCCACCAGCATCCGTGATGTTGTAAGTCCATACGGAGATATGAAACTCGTTCACATCGCTGACACCGCAGAAGAGTTTGTGAAGTGTTGTGATCTCGCCATGAAAGAGCGCATGGAAATGAAAAACTGGGTGGAGAATGTGGATAACTTCCTCTCCGGCAATTCATGGGAAATGACTTTCCTTAAGATGGCGCAGCTTGAAAAAGAACTTCCGAAACGGCACCGCGAATCGGTGCGAATTGAACGGGTTATTCCCACGACGATCTCCGCAGGTGGAGCGATCTAGTGAAGCCTCTTCAGATGTGGGCGGGTCTTGAGTGCACCTTGAATCGCGTGCATGACAGATTCGTCGACCAGTCTGTGAAAAACGGACATTACGAACGGCTGGAAGATCTGCAGTTATTTGCAGAACTCGGAGTGAAACATCTCCGCTATCCCTGCCTGTGGGAAAAGACGGCGCCCGATGATCTCGAACATTTTGATTGGACCTTTCTGGATGAGCGCTTAGGCGAAATCAAAAGACTGGGTATCACTCCTATTGCTGGATTTCTCCATCACGGAAGTGGTCCTCACTACACGAGTCTCATGGATCCTGAATTTCCCGAGAAGCTCGCCCGCTACGCACGTGCATTTGCCGAGAGGTATCCGTGGATAGAGGATTACACCCCGGTAAATGAAATTAACACCACGGCGAGATTCAGCTGTTTGTACGGACACTGGTTTCCGCATCACAAGTCGGATACTTCGTATCTCCGTGCACTCTACCATCAGGTCAGGGGGACGATCCTCGCAATGAAGGCCATTCGGGAAATAAATCCGAAGGCACGTCTCATCCAAACCGACGACTTAGGCCGCGCTCAGAGTACCGAACCACTGAAATATCAAGTGGACTTTGAGAACGAGAGACGATGGCTTGGATGGGACTTTCTTTGCGGGAAAGTCGATCAGGATCACCCGATCTTCTGGTACATCAAACGTCACGGCGATTTGACGAAAGAAGAGCTTCAGTGGGTTTCAGAAAATCACTGTCGCCCGGACATGATCGGGATCAATCATTATCATCTTTCTAATCGATTTCTCGATCATCGTCTGGAGCTTTATCCGGATTGGTCCCATGGTGGAAACGGAATTGATCGCTACGCTGATATCGGAGCTGTCGATACGGGACAAGCATCGATGCCGACACCATCTTCCATTATGCTCGAAGCATGGGAGAGATATGAAATTCCGGTCGCTGTGACAGAAGTCCACACGATGGGGAATCGTGACTCACAGATGCGTTGGCTCTACGAAATGTGGAGAGAGGCCAAGCGTGCGAGATTGAAAGGTGCGAACATCGTTTCGATCACAGCGTGGAGTCTGCTAGGAACTTACGACTGGCACAAACTGTGCACATCATGCGAAGGATTTTACGAACCCGGGGTTTTTGACCTCAGGTCGCCGGATAAAAGGCCAAGACACACAGGTGTATCAAGACTCATCAAAGAATTATCCAGCAAAGGTGATTCCGATCATCCGATTCTAAAAAGACCAGGATGGTGGAGAACTCCGAGAAGGATTTTGTGGGCGCCAAAGGATGGCGCGTTCTCTCCTTTGAAACTCCGGAGTAAATTCCGGCCGATCGTGATTACCGGTGCAACCGGTACACTGGGACAGGCATTTGCAAGGATCTGTGGCGCGAGAAATATTCCTTATCGGATTCTCAAGCGCTCAGACATGGACATCGCCAACATCAGTGAAGTGAGAGAAGTACTTAACCGTCTCAATCCATGGGCAGTGATTAATACTGCCGGCTACGTCAGGGTCGATGAGGCCGAGGAAGATGCGGAGAAATGTTTCAGGGAAAATGTCGACGGGCCATTCAATCTCGCGGCTGTCTGTGCGGAGAGGGGAAATCCCATCGTTCATTTTTCATCAGATCTTGTTTTCGACGGGACTTCACCGGATGCGTATCTCGAAAGTCATACGAAGAGTCCGCTGAACGTTTATGGAAAATCCAAGGCTGAGTCTGAGGAAAAAGTTCTGATCGTGAATCCCAGAGCCCTTATCGTTCGAACGAGTTCGTTCTTCGGCCCGTGGGATGAATACAATTTCGTCATCAGGACTCTGAGACATCTGGTGATAAACAATGAAGTGATTGCTGTCAGTGATACGAAAATGTCAC
>JBKJNQ010000045.1:0-4306 GCA_046593575.1 Bacteriovoracaceae bacterium | reverse complement strand
CTAAAAATTAGACACCCCTGTGTAGAAATAGTCGCCACCCCAACCACCAGACTGGAGCTTAGGTCCCATATCCTTTGGCATCAGCCTTGCTCTATAGAGGGCACAGGGGATAGTCATGAAAAAGCATTTGAAAAAGATTGTAGCGGGTTGTTTGGGGGGATTCCTGGCCTTGGGAATGTTCAACGCCTTCATCCTGAACTCTCATTCTGAGCTTTCCGGGGACCTTACCTTCGTGAAGAGGCTTGATGAGATGTACGGGATTACCCAGCCAGGACGCATTCTGGCGACAAACTCTACATGGCAGAAAATTGAAAAACCGGGTTCAAAAGAAAACAGAGATATTGCAACCGTTGATCAGCAGAATCCAGAAGAACTGGGATCTGCGATTCCGGAAGATCTGGATCTGGAACTGGTAGAAGTCGTAAATCCAAAACTCTGGACACGTGGTCTCACGACTACAGATTTTGCCGGAAAACTCGAAACATCGAGCGGAACTATTGAATCACTTTCTATTGCTCTTCCTAATCGCGAGGAAATTCAGATTTCTTTCGCGGAAATGAAAGGGAACGTTTTTCAGTATGATTACAGTGGAGAAATCTACAGCGGGATGCTTTATCAGGTGGATCCCAAGTCTTATATGGTCACTCTGACCAATGGTCCTCTGGAGGGAACTCGCCTTCGCTTCGTACAGGAATTTACTCCAGAGCAGGTAGAAATCAAAGATACTCTCAAAGAAGAGCACAATGTCGATGTGGGATTCTTTGGTGATAACGAGAAAAAAGAATTCAAAAAATCGGCACCGGCCGATCCGTCATTTGTAAAATCTCAGCTGATGAATATGGGGAACGAGGCAACTTGATATGAAACAATTTTTCACTTTCGTCCTCCTCACAACTATTCTTATTCCTCGTGGATGGGCACAACAAAGTTGTCCGCTCACGAATGTGAAACTAACCGATCTGCGTGCAGCAGCTTCGAAGCTGGCGAAAACAATTACTCTTAGTCCTGAATGCAGGTCCTATCAGGACACAGTGAACCAGGCGAACTCACAGATCAAAGATATTGCGACGAAAATTCAGACCTACGATCTGAAGCAAACTCAGGAATCAGGTGTTCAGGGTTCAGGCATTGATGCCAAGGCAACCGCACTCGCTGCAGTCACTCAGCTCGATACCATCAGTAATCTATTTAAAAATGACCGATGCGGGAATGAACTCGTAGGTTTTCAAGAATATGCTTCAACGTTTGTGGATGTCGCTCTCGGAATGGCGCCATTCCTTGCTCTCTATGGTGGTCCAGAGGCCATACCATGGGTTCTCGGTGGATCTCTCGGTGGAGCAGCTGCAAAAGCTGTTCTTTCCTTCTTCAAAAATAAAAACGTTAACATGAGAAATCCGGATCAGAGCAATTCTTTTATCAAGAGTTCGTGCGCCTTTTATAATCTTCATGTGATTAAAAGCTCGCTTGATGATCTGCAGATGAAGCAGACTCCGATTATCGAACAGAATCTTATCGACAGCAGAAGTCGCCTTTCACTTCTTGCAACCAGGGCACCAGTAGAGCCAAATGTTGAAGTTCTGACTCGGTTTAACCTCGCCCAGAAAGACAAAGAAAAAATCAAATTCCTGAAAGACCAGATGGCATCAGATTCCGTGGAAGGTTGCAGCTATGTGCGAACTTTTGCTAATCGAGAAGACCAGAATTTCCAGGGGTCGCTTGTTGACCGGGTTTGGGAAAATTACTCTGACGGCTTGAAGGATAATCGCTTCCGCCAGGAGCTTGAAAGAAAATATTTTATGGATGAGCTGAATCCAGCCGTTTCACTTCTTGCGGATACGAAACCAGAAGACATCGCTAAATGTAACCGCTGGGTCACTAAGGTGATCGCCATGAACGAAGCGGGAGTAACGCTTCTTCAAAAAGCAGTAAACGATAATCCTGAGCTCAAAGTTTTTCGCGATTTCGTAACAAATAAAGCAAAACTCGAGGATTCAATTAAACTTCAGGAAGCGAGACTGAGGTTCTTCCAGGAGCTGACCGGTAGCGGATTTAACATTGAGTACTCTGAAATCATCCGCAGTCACCAGCAGGTGCAGGATGTTCTCTTCGATTCTTCCCGTTGGCTGAAACTTCTTCGTATGAGAGGTCTCGCGGAAGTGTGGTTACGCGTGAAATATGAAGACGCTGATACAGAAAAAGAAAACTTCCGCCTGAGGAAGTCCGAAGTTGAAGAGCGGATCAAAAAAGCAGAAAGAACCATGGGCAAGACATTCACGAAAGAGAATGTAGAAGCCTTCGCTGATGATTTTATGACCCGGAATAATCGGGAACATCCGGAAGTCACTAAAGGTCTTATGATTGATGTCTGTAACCAGCTCAAACGAACATGGAGTTCCTGGTATAATGGTCTGATTCATTCCCGCGCCGGAAAAGACTACTGTAGTACCTTTGATATCGTGATCAATCGTCTCGATTATCCGCATGTTCAAACTCTCTGTTATGGAACAACCGATCGAGGTGGCAAGAGTGTCGCTTCTCTTAAGAACCAGGTATCCCTGTTTCTGGCCAAAAAGCCTGAAGCTGATGCTGTCGCTGAGCGAATCAGGGCCCTTTCCTGTAAGGAAAGCTCCGATCTTACTCAGGAGTTGATGGCCCTTCCTCTCGAATAAAATTTTGCGCTGCACTCCTCGGGTTTTTCGTGAAAACATCCGGGGGCCTGTGGTACTCTTCGTAGGCCCATTACCCTATGAAGGATACTTCCATGCGCGCGCAAGAAATTCGCAATGCTTTCTCCAATTATTTTATCCGTAACGGACATGAGAAACATAAGTCCTCAAGCTTAGTTCCTCATAATGATCCGACTCTTCTTTTCGCGAACGCGGGAATGAATCAGTTCAAGGATTTTTTCACCGGCAAGGCCAACCCTCCTAACCGTCGTGCTGTCACCATCCAGAAATGTGTGCGCGCTGGTGGAAAGCATAACGATCTTGAAAACGTCGGCTTCACTGCCCGTCACCATACTTTCTTTGAAATGCTCGGGAATTTTTCTTTCGGTGATTACTTTAAGGAAGACGCCATTCGTTTTGCGTGGGAACTTCTCACTGTTGATCTGAAAATTCCGAAAGAAAAACTTCTCATCACTGTTCATGACTCTGATGAAGAAGCTCTCAATATCTGGCATCACAAGATGGGAGTTCCGAAAGAAAAAATCTTCAAGCTCGGCGATAAATCAAACTTCTGGGAAATGGGCGACACTGGCCCATGTGGTCCCTGCTCAGAAATCTTTTTCGATCACGGTCCAGAGAGATCTACCGGCGTTCCCGCTGGTTGTCAGGAAATTGATGATGAGGGCCGCTACGTTGAAATCTGGAATCTCGTCTTCATGCAGTTTGAAAAATACAAGGAAGGAACTGAGATCAAGCGTAAGTCTCTTCCGAAGCCTTCGGTGGATACCGGAGCGGGTCTCGAGCGAGTGACTGCAGTTGTTCAGGGTAAATACTATAATTACGACACTGATATTTTCGAGCCGATCATGAGAGCGATCGGAAAACTCACCGGTAAGGATTACTACACGACGAAATCTGAAGATGAGAAATCGTCTTTCAGAGTTGTGGCCGATCACATCCGTGCTTGTACAATGCTCATCACGGATGGCGTGATTCCTTCCAATGATGGTCGTGGTTACGTTCTCCGCCGGATTATCCGCCGGGCGGTTCGTCACTTGTCTCTCATGGGGCTGAAAGACATCAGCTTCTATAAACTTATTCCTGCCGTAGTTGAAACTCTGGGAACTGAATATTCTGACAATGCCCAAAACGTGGCGCTCGCAGAAAAACTTCTGAAACTTGAGGAAGAAAAATTCCGCAAGACTCTCGAGACAGGTCTTACTCTCATCAACGAAGAACTCACGAAACTTAAACCAGGCCAGAAACTGAATGGAGAAGTGGCGTTCAAGCTTTACGACACTTTTGGTTTCCCTCTCGATCTGACTGAAGTCATTCTTCGGGAAAAAAATCTTGAACTTGACACGAAAGCGTTTGAAGACGCCATGACACGCCAGAAGGAACTCTCGAAGAAAAATTCTAAGTTCAAGGTTCAGGAAGATAACGCCAAGGCGTTTTATTCGATCAAAGAGAAATTCGGTAACACGAAATTTACGGGCTACGAAGAAGTCACCGGGAACGCGAAACTTCTCGCGAAAGAAGAAATTGAAGGACAATTTTATCTCGTCTTCGATAAGACTCCTTTCTACGGCGAAAGCGGTGGTCAGGAAGGAGATAAAGGTGAAGTTGATTCTCAAGAAGGA
>JBKJNQ010000241.1:0-9353 GCA_046593575.1 Bacteriovoracaceae bacterium | reverse complement strand
GAGATTAACGCCGTAATAGCTGCCGATTTGAAAAGACCCCAGAAGGGGTCTTTTTTTTACTTTGAGGACTGGCGATACCACTCAGTCAGAATGGCAGTCGTGGCATTGGAAACATTGAGGGACTCAACGTCACCGGTTCCGGGAATGGAAATAAGCTCATCCATTTTCTTAAGTAACTTTTCCGAAAGACCCATTCCTTCAGCACCCATGAACACCAAAGACTTTTCCGGAAACTCAGTTTTAAAAAGAGATTTTCCCTCGTGAGAACTGGTTGAGAAGGTTTTAAACTTTTTGGATTTTGCGAGTTCGAGAACTTCCGCCCAGTCAGCGACATGCACCGCCGGTACACTTTCATAACCACCTTCTGAGGTTCTGATGGCGGCAGCAGAATTGGCGACCGGAACTTTCGCGAGATAAAGTATTCCATTCACACCAAAGTGAGCAGCACTTCTCATGATCGCACCAAGGTTATGGGGATTTTCCACTTCCTCAAGAGCGAGAATGATATTTTTTCCCTGTTTCGTCATGATGTCTTTGACCGAGGAAGTTTTAAGCGCTTTGACCAAGAGGACAATGCCTTCGTGATGAGTCGCCTTAGAGATATCATTGAGCTCGTCTTCTTCCACAACGTGATAAGCAAGCTTGTGGTCAACGAGGTAGCGGATGAGTTTCTTGTACTCAAAGACACCTTTCTGGGTGATATACGCGCGGATCATGTCTTCAGGACGCTTCTCGAAGAGCTTCTGGCACGCGTGCCTTCCGTAAACCTTCATTTCCTGATTTTTCTTCGTGTCTTTCATAGGTGTCGGATATAAGACTCTTAACATCCTTGGTCAAGAGTTTTAACCGGTTTGTGCTATTGATGAATGATGAAAGAGACTGAGAGTAAAATTTCCCAATACAAGCTTCCTCTCGGTGAAGAAGTGAACAACCTGGAACAGGAAGCAAGGATGATCCTACCGGGCATCCAGACGTTGTTTGGCTTTCAATTGATCGCGGTGTTCAACTCAAGTTTCAAGACGCTTCTCGACCATTCTGAGCAGTACATTCACCTCGTTTCGCTCCTTCTGGTCGTGGTCTCTGGAATTCTCGTCGCGGCACCTGCGGCCTATCACCGTCAGGCCCATCATCATATTTCTGAACACTTTATACGTCTCGGAAGTCGATTCCTCAGTATCGCTCTCTTCCCCTTAGCGCTGGGAACATGTCTTGATATCTACTTAGTCTCAAGAATCATCACGTCCTCAGACTTAGTCTCAGGAGTCATTACCGTCGCCCTGTTCTGTTTTTATCTTGGGATATGGTTCATCTATCCACAGATCAGAGGGAAACGGATCCTGAAACTTCCAGTCCAGCAACTGAAAAAATAAATTCAGGAATCAGGGTCTTTAGGGTAAAAAGTCTGCATGCACTACACCGGCTATCTTGCCATTCACGACTTTGAAGCCGAGCTTGAACGCGAGTTCGAGGTCCGCGGGATAAAATTCGCCTTGAAAAAAGAGCGGCTCTATCTCGTGGAAGGTGACGGCCCCGACATGATCTGGGCCCAGATGACCGCCAGAAATCTCGAAAAGATTACCATTACTTCCATCAATGATGGCGTAAAGAAACTAAAAGAAAAAGGCCGCAACTGGGGTCTCTTTACCGTGGGCCACCACAGAAGAGCGCAGCTCATCCAGGATGAGCTTCCGAAGTTCAACACCAAACCCATTCCCTTCCGTCACCCCCTTCCGTCAAGCCCGATGGGCTTCTGGACTTTGTGGGAACCGGAAGAAATTCTCGCAACTCAAACGACGTCTTCTCCCTTTGCTCTCGGGCAGATGGATTTCCAGGAAGATAAAGTGATGCCGCCCTCGCGCGCTTACTTGAAGCTCTGGGAATTTTTTACGGTCTATGCACCAGAAGCAGTAAACGGTGGAACGGCGATCGATGTCGGATCTTGCCCGGGTGGATGGACCTGGGTTCTGCGGTCACTGGAATTTGAGAAAGTTTATAGTGTCGACAAAGCACCGATCGAAAACCGCATCATGGATCTCGGAAAAATTGATTTTAGAAAAGAAAGTGCCTTTGGTCTTGATCCAAAAGATTTTGGTGAGATCGACTGGTTCTGCTCAGACATCATCTGTTACCCGGAAAGATTACTTACGCTCGTGAATAAATTCCGCGCTGCTGGTACCGTGAAGAATTTTGTCTGCACCATAAAGTATCAAGCGGAAACGGACTGGGAAGCAACCATGAAGTTCCTCGAAATTCCCGGATCAAGAATAGTTCACCTTCATCACAACAAACACGAAGTCACCTGGTTTCTCAAGGGAGCGAATGCATGAAATACTTTGAGGCCGGAAAAACCATACGGTTAAAACTCGTCCGCGATGTCTCGAAACATATCAAACGCGGGAATCCCTGGGTCTTCGCCGATGCTGTGGAAAAAGTAAAAGCGCCAGATGGATCCTATGCCATTCTCGCCGGGACCAAGGGTGAAGTTCTGGCCTGGGGATACTACTCTCCCACCACCAATCTCGCCTTCCGCGCCCTCACTCTGGGAGATAGAAAATTCTCTGACGATACGGTGGAAAGAAGAATTCAGCGGGCGATAGAGAACAAAAAGCATCTCCTCACGAGAGAAAATAAATGTCTGCGCGTCTTAAACGGCGAAGGTGATGAACTCCCGGGAGTCGTTGCAGATTACTACGACGGCGTTCTGGTCCTGAAGCTTGATGGAACCGCTTCTGAAGCTTTCTGGAAAAAAGAAAGTTTCGCAGAATTCTTCATGGCGCAAATGGAGCTTCCGGTAACGTGTGTTTATTTCAAAAGAAAGAATAAGGAAGAAGAAAAAGGCATGATTCTCGCCGGTGCCTGTGACAATCTGACGGAGCTCGAATTTCTTGAACATGGCGTGAAGTTCAGAACCAATATCATCGATGCCGCGAAAACCGGCTTTTTTCTGGATCAGAGAGAGAACAGAAATTTCATTCGTTCGGTTTCAAAAGATAAAACGCTCTTAAATCTCTTCGGCTACACGGGCGGATTTTCAGTCTACGCCGGACTTGGTGGGGCGAAGAAAGTGACGACTGTGGATATCGCTCCACACGCTATCAAGGCCTCGACCCTCAACTGGGAAATCAATCTTCTTTCTCCGGAACTTCACGAAGCAGTCTGCGAAGATGCTTTCAAGTTTGTTGAAACGGCCCACGCTGAGAAAAAGTTGTGGGATATCGTGATTACTGATCCGCCTTCATTCGCTCCCAACCAAAAAGCACGGGAGGCCGCGAAAGAAGCTTACATAAAAATTTTCGCTGATTCCCTGAAGCTCGTGCGCGACGGTGGATTCTTTGCCGCCTCAAGCTGCTCAGGCCACATCAGCTTTGATGAGTTTATGGACATTGTTCAGGAGGCCTTATCGAAATCCAGACGCCGTGGAAAAGTTATATTGGTCAAGGGTCAGCCAGAAGATCATCCCTTTCCTCTTGCCCTACAAGAAATGAGATACCTTAAGTTCGTTTACCTCCAGACTTTTAAGGACTAAGCCGAATGAAAATCTGGTCGAATCTCTCCATTTCCAAAAAGCTCTTCTTCGTCGTGGGCATCATGGCGGTCTTGATCCTGATTGAGCTTTTAACTTTGCGTTTTGCCATGGACAAATTATCAGCAGTCCGTGCGTTCGTGGGTGGAGAAGGCATCTGGTCGAAAAGTCAGAAGCAGGCAATCTACAAGCTTCAGCGCTATTCCGCGTCCGGAGAGGAAAATGACTATCAGGGATTCTTAACCGCCCTTTCAGTAAATGATGGAGACCATCAGGCGAGAATCGAGCTCGCAAAGAAAAATCCCGACATGAATGTTGTCCGCGATGGTTTCACGAAAGGTCAAATCCATCCGGAAGATATTCATTCTATGGTCCGACTTCTTACGAAATTTTCCGGCCTGAGCTACATGCAAAAAGCTGTTGCTGCATGGACTGAAGGTGATGTGCTGATTGAGGAACTAAAAAGACTTGGTGAAGAATATCATTCCCATATTTTAGAAAATAAAAATGACCCTGAGGTCTTAAAAAAATTAAACGTCGAACTGGACCGGATGAATGACCGGTTATCGGTTGTCACCGCAGAGTTTTCCCTGGTTCTCGGAGAGGGATCACGCTGGCTTGAGAATCTCGTCTTCATGATTTTGTTTTCACTTGTTCTCACAGTAGAAGCAGTTGGTCTCACACTCACTTTTTTAACCAGTCGGGAGATTTCACGGGGCCTCAATGAACTGGTGAGAGTATCCGAAAGTATCGGCGGAGGCGCATTCTATGAGCGTCTATTCGTTACCTCTAACAATGAGATTGGAAAACTTAAGCAGGCCGTGAATCAGATGGGTGGGCTCCTCGAAGTCTCATACCGCGATCTGGAAGGGCAAATTCTTGAACGAACCAGAAAGCTGGAAGAGATTGCCAGAGAAAACGAAAGACTTTATGAAGAAGCGAAAACTGCTGTCAGTATGCGGGATGAATTTTTCTCCATCGCCTCTCATGAATTGCGGACACCTATTACCGCCATCGGACTTCAGCTTCAGCTTCTTTCCCGCTCACTTCATAATGAAAATGTGGACGTAGCTAAAGCGCGCCTAGCAACCGATAAACTCATTATCATGGCAAGACGTTTAACCAGCCTGGAAGATGTGCTGATGGACATGACCAAGCTTCGCCTGAATAAATTTGACATCGATCCCAAGGCATCCGACCTGACGGTTATTGCCAATGAAGTTATCCGGGAAATTGCACAGGTGGCAGCAAGAACCGGATCCACTATTGAGCTTGAGGCCCCAGAATCTCTGCCGGGAATTTTTGATCCGATCAGACTCGGTCAGGTCATCACTAACCTCATCAACAACGCTATCAAGTACGCCGAAGGCACTCGGATTGAAATAAGTCTTAAAAATCTCGAAGGTCATGCGGAAATTTCAGTTCGTGACCACGGTCCCGGAATATCGGAAGAAAAGCGCCGAAGAATTTTTGAGAGATTTGAACGAGGAAATGAAGACGCAGGTATCGCAGGTCTGGGACTTGGTCTCTATATCAGTAAGGAAATCGCCGAGGCCCATGGAGGGAAAATCTCTCTCACCACTGAAGAAGGCAAAGGCTCAGTCTTTACGGTCAGGATACCACTGACAGAAAAGTTTAGTTGTTAAGACGGGGACATTTCGGGAAAATAGTTTCATGAAAAACATTCTTATGGTTCTTTTGATGGCACTGACTTTTTCCTGTAATAATGCAGAAAAAACGACGGACCCCATTCTTGCCTGTCCACTTTTTCTTGAATTTGAAAAGCTTGATGTGAGTTTTGAATTTCTTGGTGCGCTTCCGGTCATTCCAAAACTCCACCTAAATAGAGAAATTGTCCCTAACTGCGATGTCGGTCAAGAAAAGGATTTCTGCATCGAAAGTTATGAGGCAAAACCAGGCATGCTAAAATATCTGGTTCGCTCCCTTCGCGAAGTTTATCCTGCGATTGAAATTGAAATGTTTGATGGAACCAATCTCCGTCTTGCCCGCAATGGTGAGACTTTGACCAGAACCCGCACGCGTCCGAACGATCCTTGTGGATCTGGCTATGTCTCCCGACTGACCATCAAAGAATAAAGCCGGCTTCTCATAGTGAGAAGTGTCCCCATCGATATCATCGCAGCAACGACCCAAATAATATTAAAACTCAGATCCTCTCTCGGAAGCGATAGAGAGATATTGGTGAGCATAAGTCCTGACCACAGGGCCGCAGGAAAAATGATCACCGGTAATTTATAACGTCTCCAGACCCACCATAATTCCTCACCTTTCATTCCCAGCATCGCGACCATGAGACCAGTCGAAAGAAAAAGCGAACCGCAGAAGCCCGCACAGGCCCACATCCCGAAGCGCATGAAGAAGTGCGAGATATTCATGCCTGGATTGATGCCCAGACCAAACTGCGGACAAAATGAAAGCGAGAAAAGAGCACCGAGAATCTGATAACTGACAAACTTCAGAATAATCTGAAATTTCCGGAACGAGAGCTGGATATCTTTTTTTACCTCGGACTTAAGCACCTCCGGGGGAACCTCGGCCGAAATCAAAAATGTGAACAGATCTTTTTTCATTCAACACCTCTCCGGAGTGACCGTATTGCTCTTGATAGACGCTGGCGGAGGTTCGCTTGTGACAAACCACTTTCCGCTTCGAGTTCCTCGTAACTAATACCCTCAAGATAATACTTACGAACAAGATCAGCAGACTCCGCGGGAAGCTTGTTTAAGAGCTCTTCTACTTCCTCTGGTGAGCCAACTGCTTTCTCATACATGCGCTCAATATATTCGTCAGTGCCGGGACGCTCGGCCTTCCGGCCAAGGGAGCGGTACTCATCAATCAGAAGATGCCGGATCATCACAAAAAACCAGGGAAGAAAAGGCTGACCTTTATAGAGGTCACGCTTTTCGTGAAGATGTCTCCAGACTTTCTGGTAAAAATCTTCGGCTTCTGAATCGCGGAGACGTCTTTTAATAAAGCCGTACACCATGGAATGATATTTTTCGTAGAGACGCTCGAAAGCCTCTTCGCTTCCCGTCTGGTACGCCCTCATTAAACTTTCGTCAGTCATGGTTTCATTTTCTCACAGAAGTCTTGGGAGAACAAAGCCATAGGTTGCCCCGATGATGTTGATGACATGTATCTTAAGACGAAAGTCACCGCTCAATTGTGACAGAGAAAGATATTTTGTTTCAAATGAAAAATTTTCGAGCGATAATATCTGAATGAAATACCTTAAGAACACAGGCTTCTCACTAGTTGAATCCATGATGGTTTTTGGCCTTCTCGGGGCCGGCGCCGCTGGCATGATAGGTCTTCTGGATGCCCAGTCGAAGGGTTCAAACCGAACCGAGTTCATGAATCTGAAAGAGCAACTTCGGACAACCGTCATCGCCCAGTTTTTGAATTTCCCTCCCAACTGCAAATGTCTCTTTGAAGGGGTCAATTTCAATAAAGTGGGGATTACTCCCGAAATAGATTTCACCAATGGAGTCATTGGGAGAAGAAATTTCCTGACTCCAGGAGACTGCTCAAGTGCGACAGTTCCGTTGCCCCTCATTAGTAACTCGACAGTCATCAATGGGCTTAAGGCGACATCCATTAAGCTCAAAGACATCCAGGAAGTTTCAGGCCAGTATCTGGCAAACTTTGTCCTGAGAATAGAAACTCAGAAGAAAGTTTCAGGTGCCAAAGAGGCAACTCTCTTCATCCCGGTCGTCCTCGGAACGGCCGCCGACCCTGACCCCGCTAAATTCCAGGTGAATGGTTGCTCCATCACCGCCGCAGCATCCGGCGGAGGAAGCATCCCAAAATGCCGTCTCGTCTACGAAATTTTTGAGGACAACGACTGCAGCGGAAAAAAAAGCTACCGCCATTCCGATTGGACGAACGAGGGAACTGTAGGCGCCATCAAATGGACATACCGCGATTCAGTGGTCCTGCTTACCGATCCAAACGCTGTAGGAGCACCGGTAGCGACCCGCAATGGCAGAAACTATATGTCTGCTGATGTGTCGTGCACACGGGTGGGAATTCAGTGTCTGTGAAGAAACCCCTAGGTGCCCTGGTCGCTACGATAGGGATCATCCTGCTCATGATTATCGTGAAGGCCAACATCAAAAAAAATGCCGAAATTGAACTCCCTCTGGAGAATGAAAAAGAGCCTCAGGCCATCCTCAAGAAACCGGTGAAAGAATTAACTCCGGCCAAAGCAACTCCAACCATCCCGGTGGAAATTTCGGAAACTTCAGCGCCAGTGGAACCTACCCCGATTCAGTCCCCGTCTTATCAAAAAGTAAAACAGTCGATTGCGGCCATGGCACTGGAAAAATTTCTCTCCGCCTACGGATTTGAGAAGGCGCTGGAACCGTTTATCATTCTGGAAGACTTCGATCTCGTGAGTATCGGACCAAAGCTCAGTCTCTACGATGGAAGTGCAGTAGATGGAAAGCAGAGTCTACGCGTTTTCGTCACTGAAGGAGGCAACGAAGACACGAAGAGCATTTATCTAGTTTCAGAGATCCGCCCGTCGTCACTCGCTCCCGTGAATGGAAATACTTCTATTCAGGTCGCTACCGACGAAGCCGGAGAAAGGCACTATCTTTTGCGTTCCCAAAAAAACTCGCAAGCTGTCCTGACTCTCCTCTGGCAAAAGTTCGGAGAAAAACACACCTCTGAAGAAATCAGAATTTTCGAAAAAGCTTTTAGATAATCCGTTTAAAGTTCATCCACATCTGTGACTTCAGGAAATCGAGATCAATCCCGATCTTCTCACTCGCCCGGAGATAGATCTCGTGGATGTCGAGATGCTTCTGGGAATCGGTTTCAAGGAAAATGTTGGTGAGAGGCAGGGTCGGCAGGAGATCACGAATCTGAGGCGAATTATCAATGGATATACCAAACGAGAAATAGCTCTCAGGATGAAGTCTCAAAAGGTCCTTCGCGAGTTGTTCGTTGCCGCGGAAGTCATGAAAGATCCAGGGAGTCTTCGGAGGATTTTTCTTCATGATATTCAGAAAGTCAGAACCACTGCGCACATTATGAATGACCATCGGTAGAGAAAAATCTTCTGCGAGCTCGCGGTGCCAGTGAAAAAGCTCCGTCTGAAACTCGAGAGTTTCAGGATAAGTCCGGTCAATACCCGTCTCACCGATCGCCCAGAGTTTTTTCTCGCGCGCCAAATGCATAACCTGTTCCTGAAGGACCATGATTTCAGCTTTCGTGAAATCTTCCGTCCACCAGGGATGAATGCCGGCCGAAGTGTATTTTCCAGGAGTTTTTCGGAGAGAGAGTTCTTCCATCGAGAGGCATTCAACCACCACCGCGTCCTCGAGATGAGAACGACGGTGGCTGTGAATATCAAGGTAAGGTAAGGGATCCAAGAATCAGTTGCAGTAAACTGAGTGCGAAAGAGATTGGATTGTTGCACCAAAAGTCATTGGATAATAAGTGCGGTAAAGCGATCCACGGGCCCAGATGTATTCGTTCACGTGAAGAGTTTCACGACGATTTTCATCGAGCTCGAGATAAATAGAACCCCAGCACATGACATTTCTGTCAGAGCTGTTCCAGGCATCGATCGAGACAGAGTTACGGTTGTTCCAAACGTGAGGAAAGACCATTTGAGCCGCTGCGGCAAAAGAGAACATAGCAAGAGCAGAAGCGAGGAAGAATTTTTTCATAAGGACTCCTTTTGCCCTATTTAACCTCGACTAGATTCAACTCGTCTACTAACCTCTTCTCCCTATGAACAACACCCCCCCTGAAATTGAAGCTTACTGCGTCTATCACTCGTCAGTTCCCTCGGAAACGG
>JBKJNQ010000136.1:0-3449 GCA_046593575.1 Bacteriovoracaceae bacterium | reverse complement strand
CTGCGGGATGCTGACTCAGCTTTATCTGGGCTCTCATGTGGTTTATGCCAACACTCTTCTTCCGCATGAAATTATCGAACGCCTTCAGGCCTTTAAGTATACCGACATGCTGGTAGTTCCCCTCTTCTTAAGAAGTATCCGCGGAGCTTTAATCCGCGAAGTAAATAAGAGTCGAGTCAAGCGCGCTTATTTTGCTCTGGCCTTCGCTCTGGCACGCGCTATTCCGATCATTTCATTCCGCAGAAAGCTTTTTGCTCCCGTGATAAAAAAATTCGGCGGTATGCGGAGATTTATCTGTGGTGGTGCAGCTCTGGATTTTACGACTCAGGAGTTTTTCACACTGATGGGTATTACTGTCTGTCAGGGATACGGTCTCACGGAAACGGCCCCGGTCTCTACCGTGAACTTCAAAGGCGACTCGATCCTGGGTTGTCAGGGCCGCGCGGTTCCAGGCACGCAGGTGAAGATTGATGAAGCAACTGGCGAGGTCCTCCTGAAAGGTCCTCACATCATGAAGGGTTATTACAAAAAGCCTGAACTCACTGCTCAAGTGATAAGCGAAGATGGCTGGTTCAAGTCTGGGGATATTGGTCGCCTCGATAAAAAGGGCAATCTCTTTATCACCGGGCGTCTAAAAGAACTCATTGTTCTCGGGAATGGGAAGAAAGTTTTCCCAGATGAAGTTGAAAATATCATGCAGATCTCTGTTAACATCAAAGAAATAATTATCGTGGGTGCCATGGAGCTCTCTGGACCTCTGAAAAACACCGAGTCCGTATGCGCGGTCGTGGTACCGTCGGATGAACTCCTGAAAAGAGTGTCTGACGAATATACCATCCGCGAACTCGTGGAAAAAGAAATCCGGAAGAACGCTGAGAAAATTGCGGCCTACAAAAGACCTTCACGGATCTACCTGTCCTATCAGGAGCTCCCGAAGACCAGCACACGAAAAAATAAAAGAACGCTGATCAAGCGTATGATCGAAGAAGGAGCTTTCAATGAGTCTCGCTTTCCTGACAGTTCTGGTGATGGTGTTCGTATACATCATAGTGCTTCCCCGGATCTTCTTCAGAGGAGACGGGAAATTCAATCTGATGTGGTGGGTGACGGGATTCCCGCTGGGATTATCGCCGCTCGCGGTGGTGCTTCAGTCGAAAGGACTCATACCTGAAGGATTGTTCCTTCAGTCTACTCCCACTCAGGAAGCTATCGCTGCCATGATTTGTGTCGCCTCGTATTGTCTTATCTCATTTACAGTCGGAACTCATAGAATCCCTCTCGCTCTCTGGCATCAGGAAAACGATGCTCCGAAACAGATTGTTACCTGGGGAGCGTACAAAAGAATCCGTCATCCGTTTTATACAAGCTTCCTCACCGCCCTCGTGGCATCAGTGATTGCAGCTCCCAACGTGCTGACTATTTTTTCTCTCGTTTACGGTTTTGTGATTCTCAACATGACGGCGGGCAAGGAAGAAAAAAAACTCTCTTCATCTCAATACGGTCAGGAATACATTGATTATATAAAGGTAACCGGGCGCTTTATCCCGAAAGTCTGATTATGGATATTTTCGTCAATCATTTTGCCTATAAGCTTGGTTCTGAAACGCTTGACCTCGAGTCTTCGCATAAGGCCGGGCGTCTGCTCGCCAATGTTGCGGACTTCAAAGAGGCCGGCTTCTCAAAGCACAGAATGGCGCTGAAAAACGAAAACTCCTACGACCTCGCTAAAGCTGCTGTTGAACAGATCAAGGCACACCTCGCTCCTACGACATCCATCATCTACGCCACCTGTCTGCCGATGAATGGCAATCTTGGGGCCCAGAAAGACTTCGAAACGTCGCGCGATGTGAAATATCTGATGGATTATCCCGCTTCTCACCTTCAGGCCGATTTTGGTCTTGAGAACGCTGCCGTGATTGGACTTAACCAACAGGCCTGCACCTCGATGCTCGGATCGCTTCGCCTGGCCAAAGCACTTCTCCAGTCAGAATCAGATATGGAGCAGATTCTTTGTGTGACGGCGGATCGTTTTCCTGAAGGAGCGATCTATGAGCAAGCGTATAACTTAATTTCTGACGGAGCTGCCTGTTGTGTGGTTTCAAGAAAGCGTGAGGGCTTTAAAATTCTCGCTACCCACGCTATTACCAACGGTGCTCTTGCCCAGGCAACTGATAATGAAACTGTAGGCTGCTACTTCAGCTACACACACCGCTGCCTTACCGATATCATGGATAAAGCGGGACTAACCTTTGAAGATCTCTCCTGGGTTATCCCACAAAATACCAACGTCAATGCCTGGACGGTTTTATCCCAGCTCTTGGGTATCGCGCGGGAAAAAGTTTTCTTTGATTCGATCACGGACGTAGGACATATTATTTCTTCAGACAATGTCGTTAACCTTTGTGAGCTTCAGAAGACCGGAAAAATTAAGTCCGGCGATAAGCTCCTTCTTCTCATGGCGGGCTTTGGCCTTAACTGGCAGGCGGTTCTTTTGGAGGCCGTATGAACGTTGAAACTCTCCCCTCTCAGAAATTGGCCGAAAAACTCTCTGAAGCTTCGGTGAGACTCCATTACTCGGCCCTTGAAGCTGTTCCTTTTCCTGCGACTTTGGAAAAGAACAACTGGTTCACGGCACCTGAACTCCTGACATTATTTTGTCAGCCAGAATGGGAAACTCTTTCGGAAGACACAAAAAAAATCCTGAGTTTCTATGAAGCCGTGAATTTTTACTCACTGAATATTAACGGCGAGAAGGCCCTGATCGAAGGGCTCGCCAAGCGTCTGTATGATGAAGGTCGTCCTTCTGAGCATAGCCGCTACATTCATCACTTTCTCGACGAAGAAAATAAGCACATGACGTTCTTCGGAACTTTCTGCATGAAGTACGCCGGAAAAGTTTATCAGGACCGGAAATTTCAATTTGAAAGAGAATACCAGGACGGCGAAGAAGAATTCCTCTTCTTCCTGAAGGTCTTTATTTTTGAAGAGATCGCGGATTACTTCAACGTGAAAATGAGTAACGACGACAGACTGATCGAAGTCGCGCGAAAAATTAATTACTATCATCACGTCGACGAATCCCGGCATCTCGCCTTCGGTAGAATGCACCTGAAAGAAGTCTGGGACAAGTACGCCGCAACCTGGGGAACAGATTACAAAACGAATCTCGAAATTTATATCCGCCAGTACCTCGCTTCCACCTGGAGAGAGTATTACAACCCGGATGTTTACAAAGACGCGGGAATCCCTGATGCCTACGATTTATCCGATCGAGTTTATCATTCGGAAACAGCGAAGAACTTCAGAAAGACTGTCTCTGAGAATTTAGTCACGTATATGAAAAAATGTGGAATCGTATCCGGCTCCTTTGAGCTTGAAGGTTAAGATGAGAACTGAAGAAGAATACAAACAGGAACTGATGAACTGGGTGCTGAAAGTATCTACTAAAG
>JBKJNQ010000158.1:0-2893 GCA_046593575.1 Bacteriovoracaceae bacterium | reverse complement strand
CTTCGGCTTCAGCCTTAGCCTTCATCGTCTCGAGCTCTTCTTCGGTACAGAAATCGTAGTAAGCGAGATCGCGCTCAATTAATTGCTGGGCATACTTCTGATAAATCTCTGAGCGCTCAGACTGGCGATAAGGAGCATATTTAGGATTCGGTTTATCTGGACCCTCGTCATGGAAAATACCAAGCCATTTCAGGTCTTCGATCTGAAGTTTTTCATATTCGGCGTTGGATCTTTCAATATCGGTGTCTTCAATCCGGAGAACGAACGTCCCGCCGACAGCTTTAGAATATAAATAATTGTAGAGAGCGGTGCGTGCGCCCCCGATGTGGAGATATCCCGTGGGAGAAGGGGCGAATCTTACGCGGACAGACATGTTGGAACTCCTCAATTGCTATTGAGGAAAAAGATACACCAAGGAAGGAGTTTTTTAAACGATCTCTAGACGTAAAGAGCATCGATTTTGTGAGAAATATCACCTTCAGGAGTGCCCGTTGAAAGCGCAATTTCCTTCACGATGAGATCCTTACACTGATCGAGCATTTTTCTTTCTCCAAACGACAGTTTCTTCGTCATTTTAAGAAGGAGAAGCTGACGTAGGACATCAGCGATTTCAAGTAGAGATCCTGTCTTCACTTTAAGGCTGTATTCGCGGTGACGACGGTTCCAGGTCGACATATCAACCTTCACATCTTTGTCTTTTAAAAGCTCAAAGACGCCGTTAATTTCTGTCGAAGGAATGAGAGCGCGCACGCCCTCTTTAGACTCAACAGGAATCATCACTTTCATCCCGTTCGAGATGACTTTGATAATGTAGAAGCTTGCGGTCGTTCCGTTTTGCTCTTTTGTTTCCACGCTGCAGATCTGACCGACACCATGGCCCGGACAGACAACGTGATCACCAAGATTAAACATGTGAACTCCTTCCAAGAGGAAAATATGAACTCTCGGAATATAACGCATCCTGCCTATTCGCTCTACAGATTTGAAATTTTTACAGGGGGTTATGGCAAAAAGACCCCCGGTGAGCCGGGGGTCCATGAAGATTCGTTTAGAAGAAGAGGGAGAACTGGAGGAATCTCAGCTGAATGTTCTGCTGGTATTCCAGGTTCGAGGACTTAGCTCCCGTTGTGGAATTGGCCGTTACGAGCGCAATTTCCGGACTGTATACAAGGTGGGCCACATTCCAACGGGCAAGTGTAAAACGCTTACCAGCGGCGAATGTGGTTTTCCAGATTTCATCCCTTACAGTTCCATTCCCGTATGTGCGATTCCACTGAAGACCAGTAAAGAGGGAAAGGTAGAAACTCTCCATCAGATTTTCACTGAAGTTATAAAAGGCACCTAACTGAAAGCCGTAGTTCTCCGTGTCTCCGGTAGATCTGGTTCCCTTCAGGTAGTTGGTTCGTACTCCTGCCTGCCAGTTATCTTTAAACTTCACGGCATAGTTCAGCACGAGGTCGAGCTGAGAATCGTTATCAGCATCACTTCCTCTCTGCTTGGATTTATCAAACGAGTACGCACCTCTGATGAGAGATTCTACGTTTGATTCGATCATGTGCATGTCATTGCCAGCTGCGGCCTGACCGGTCCCCATACCAGTGGAGCCATTACCTGTACCCCATCCATTATTGTAAGATGACTGGGCGAAAGCTGAGCTCATGAGAAGAGCTGTAGCGAGAACCATAATTTTCTTCATTGATATCTCCTTGTTAGTAATCGTTTCTCGAAGAGAAAACATTCTTAATGGAAGTATTCAGAGGAGAATTGGGTCATGTCACTGATATATGATTGAACATGTTTTTACCTGAGCATCGCTGCTTCGCTATTGATGCTGAGACGAAATATGGATTTGAAGCACTTGAAAAATTATCAGCTGGAAGGACTTAATTAGTTGGAAGGAATTTTATCAGGAAGCGGGCCTCCGTAGAGGCCCCGAAATATTTCAAAAGAAAACTGAGAACTGAAGGAAGCGGATTGCATACTGGTTGCCCCAGCCTGAATTCCTGTTATTTTCCGTTCTGGTGTAACTGATCTCGGGCGAATAAGTCACATTGGGAAGATTGAGTCGCGTGAGGGGAAAGCGTTTTCCAAGAGCAATTTTTCCTTTGAGACTTTCCTGGTGAGCACCACTTACGGTTCCGGATTCGTAATAGTTGAACCAGGTGTATCCACCATAAGCAGAAACGTACAAAGAGTCCGTCAGGTTATCTTCGAAGTTATAGATCCCGCCCACCATAAGGCCAAGAGCTTCAGAGTTCGTGTTGTTGAAGCTTCTATAATAATCGCCCATGATACCGAGTTGTACTCGCGGACTTATTTTGTAAGCGTAATTTCCTCCAAAATAAAGCGTAGTATTGGTCCTGTCCGCACGACCGGCTCCTCCCGATTCGCTGAAGACGAGCGCGCCGAGTGCCGTATTGTTTGTACTCATTTCAATCATGTGAAGTTGTTGGCCGTAGGCCGACGTTCCCAAAGAAAGAAGAAAAAAAACGAGAACGATGAATTTCATTTGATGCTCCAAAAAAAAGGCTCCCCGAAGGGAGCCTGATAAAGAACTAAAAGTTTTATATCTTAGAAACGGTTAATCACTTCATTTCTCTCAAAGAAGTAAGCAATCTCTCTTTCAGCAGCTGTAGCGGAATCAGATCCGTGAACTGAGTTCTCGCCAACTGACTTAGCGTAGAGCTTGCGGATTGTGCCTTCAGCAGCGTTTGCTGGATTCGTAGCACCCATGAGTTCGCGGTTTTTTGCTACTGCATTCTCGCCTTCGAGAACCATGAGCAGAACCGGACCAGAAGTCATGAAGTTTACGAGTTCGCCGAAGAATGGTCTTTCTTTGTGCTCGATATAAAAACCTTCAGCTTTTTCTTTAGAGAGTTTTGAAAACCTTGCA
>JBKJNQ010000258.1:0-8597 GCA_046593575.1 Bacteriovoracaceae bacterium | reverse complement strand
CCGCCCACATCAAGGAAGTTCGCCGGTGTTCCACCAGCGAGTTTCAGAATGTCGAGAGTCGCCATCGCGAGACCTGCACCATTGACGAGGCAGCCGATGTTCCCGTCGAGAGAGATATAAGAAAGACCGAATTTTCCGGCCTCAAGTTCCTGAGCTGATTCTTCTGTGACGTCTCTCATTGCTTCGATATCCGGGTGACGAAAAAGAGCGATGTCATCGAAGTTCAGTTTTCCATCGAGAGCGAGAACGTCCCCTGACTTCGTTGTCACGAGCGGGTTGATTTCTGCAATTGAGCAGTCTTTTTCAACATAGAGTTTATAAAGACCTTCAAAGAAAGACTGGGCCTTCTTCAGAGTTTCGCCTTTGAGTCCGAGAGCGTAACCGAGCTTTCTTCCGAGTGCCGGTGTAAATCCCGTCGCTGGATCAATGTGGGCCTTGATGATTTTTTCCGGAGTATCATGGGCGACTTTCTCGACTTCCATTCCGCCTTCGGTGGAAACCATCATCGCCACTTTTCCGACCGTACGATCAAGAACGATACCGCAGTAGTACTCATGATCGATGTCGCAGCCTTCTTCAACCAGAACCTTGAGGACTTTCTTTCCTTCAGGACCTGTCTGATGAGTCACGAGCTGCATGCCGAGAATGGCTTTCGCGTGAGTCTCAACTTCTTCCAGTGTGCGGGCAAGCTTCACACCTCCGCCCTTTCCGCGTCCACCGGCATGAATCTGTGCTTTCACAACCCAGATTTTTCCGCCTAATTTCTTGGCCACTTCAACCGCCTGAGCGGGAGTTTCGGCAACACCACCTTTCAACACGGCGATGTTAAACTGTCGCATCAGGTCTTTGGCCTGGTACTCGTGAACGTTCATTGGTTCTCCTTAGAACACTGGGGACTTTCAAATTGGATATGGGACATTATAGGCATTTTGCGAAGTCAGACAATGAAAAGGTCTTGAAAAACATGGTTTTGAAAAGGCAATATAGAGGGAATTGAAGTAGGCGCATCCGGTCAAGAAAAAGAGAAAATATGAAAAAATATTCTGTCCTTCATCCTGCAGTTTTTAAACTCGATGGTGGGGCCATGTTCGGAATTATTCCTAAGCCCTTGTGGTCAAAAGCAATTCCCGCGGATGATCAGAACCGAATCTTGATGAGTCTGCGTGTCATGTTGATCAGAACGCTTCATCGGAACATTCTGGTGGATACCGGAATTGGCGATTATCATGGTGATAAATTTGACGATCGATTCGGCGTGCGAGGCGATAAAAATCCCTTAATCGAAAACCTGCGGAAGAATTTTGGACTGGGACCTGAGGACATAACCGACCTCATTGTGACCCATCTGCATTTTGATCATGTGGGTGGACTCGGTGCCGGTGATCATCACCACCACCAGATTCTTTTCCCGAATGCCACTCTCCACGTTCATAAAAAACATTTTGCTTATGCCTTAAAACCAACCGCGCGCGATACGGGATCATTTCACGCCCAGTATTTCCGGCCGATGATTGAAGCCGCTGACAAGGCAGGGAAAGTTCACTGGGTGGATGGTGAGGAAGGCGAAATACTTTCTGATGGAGCGGATATGCTGCGTTTTCGTTGCTCTCACGGTCACACGCCTTGGCTTCTTCATCCCTACGATGAAAAATTCATCTATATGGCAGATCTCGTGCCGACCAGCCATCATATTTCTGTTCCGTGGGTCATGGGCTATGACATTGCTCCCGGAAGAACAACCGAAGACAAAAAAGAATTCTATCAATTCATTCTGAAAAATAATCTGACGATGATTTTTGAACATGACTTGCATTTCTGGGGAGCGAAAGTGAAACCGAAAGGCGAAGACTTCGAAGCGGCAGAGAAATTTACGGTCGTGTCGACCGATCCTCAGTCACACCAAGAAGTTTTTTGTTGATAGAGTTTTTCAGCGACTCGAAAGTTTTGAGCACTGAGGGCCTCATCGCCTTCAGTTCTTTGGCATTGGGTTTTTTCTTCGCCTGAAGTTTTTCAATTACCTTCATCGCCTCGAACCCCACTTCCTTACTCGTCAATTTGACCATGCCCTCATAGTCTTTCGAAAGGAGGAGTGGTCTCAGATCCGTCGCTGCCAGACCTTCAAAATATCCTTCGTTCTCAATTACAAACTGAGTAAGTCCCTGACCAAATTTTTGGGTGTAGGTATTCACCATGGTTTTCAATCTTGGCGGATAATTTTGATCACCCTGATCAATGAAATCCAGAAGCAGCTGTTCGATCTGAAGCGTGATGGCGTGAAGAGTCTGAAACTTCATCTGAAGGTCTTCCCAGAAAAGGGACTGCTGACTTTCCGTCTGTTTTTTGAGCTCATCTTTTTTCTTCATGAGCTCGGTTAAGACACGCTGAAATTCTTCCGGACCTTTGGGATAAAGCACAACTCTCGTTGTGGCCGTGTATTCAGCATCAGGCGAGGAAAACATATTTCTGATTTTCGGAACGATACCATCCCACTCACACCGGCGGGCCTTGACTTCCATTTCATAGAGACCAGGAATCACTCTGGCGCCTTTTCTGAATTCGAAAATACTGAACTCGGCAACGTGGCCCGTGAGTTTCCCTCGCGAAGTCATTTCCACATCCATATCATCCATCCACAACAAACGATCTTTCACAGAGCGGAAAACGGCTTCAAGATCACATTTCTGAAAACTATTGGTCACAAGCCAGATATGAGTCAGATCTGGTGAGGTGTATTCATGAAAGAAAATCTTTTTTTCAAATCCTTCAAACTTGAGAGAGCTTCCAATCTTCTGATGAAGTTCGAGACTCATCTTCGGATAACGGCGAAGGGTGATCGTCTCGCGGTCCTTGATCCACTGATACAGCCCAAAGGCGAGAATCAGGGAAATAAAGACACCAACAACTAAAGATGCCGGAAGTTTCTTCTGCGCCTTAGCTGGCTCGTATCCATCCAGAAGGGAGATCTCCGGAATTTCTTCCTCGTCTTCCATCGGTAAAGGCGGAAGCGGGGGAGGCAATTCGTCGTCATCTTCTTCGACCGAAGGCTCATTCAGTTCATTTAAAACATCAACCAGGGAGATAGCGACGGGCAGTCCCTCGCGCCAGACTTGAATATCAGGATGAATTTTTTTGTCACGGAGGCGCTTTTCCAGATCATCCAGAGAATAAGGCCCTTCATGTCCCGTCGGGAGCATGATAAACCATAGAGGTGTTTTTTTGTCAGACCAGTCGATGTCGTTCACGATAGGACAATCTTATGATGAAGCCCCTCAACTCTCAATCTGAAAAGCGCCATCTTGAATCCCTTGGTTCCTTATTCGGAAAATCCGGTGATCATGAAGTGATCTTCCTGAAAAGCTCAAGTGATGTGGGTGTCATCCGTAATGGGGGCAGAAACGGGGCACGACTTGCACCGCAATCCCTCCTCTCTTTTTTCCGGAAACTGGCCTCAGATGAACAGTCACAAAAATATTCCTTCCGTGAAGTTGAAGTCTCTTCAGTAGACGAAGAGCGCGCTGACTTTAAAACTGCGCAGACAAAACAGGCCTTGAGAATCCAGACTGCACTTTCCGGCAAGACATCCTCCCGAATTATTCATCTCGGAGGAGGCCATGATCATATCTATCCCCTTCTCAAAAGTTACGCGGACAGAAAGAAAATCGTTGTCCTGAACCTGGATGCTCATGCCGACACCAGGATCGATCAGGAATTCCACTCAGGAACTCCCTTCCGACAGTTTGCTTCCGAATATCAGGGTGAGTTTCACCTCTTTCAGTTGGGGCTTCACAAATTTGCGAACTCCGAGTCCACTCTCACTCCCCTGGCGCGCGGAAGAATGCATGTCCTCTGGAGAAAAGACATGGAGGATAAGAAGAACTGGGAGGCATTTGCCGCAGAGATGAGAAAACTTATCGATGACGATACATTGGTCATTTTCTCTCTCGATGCTGATGCCTTGAGTGGAGAAATCATGCCGGGAGTAAGTGCTGTCAATGGAATGGGACTTAAGACCAATGAGCTATTTGAGGCATGGGAGCTTTACCGCTCTCTTCCTCTGAAACATGAACCTGTCTTAGGAATTTACGAGCTCAATCCGGTTTACGACACACTCTCAGGTATGAGCATGCGTTTCATCGCAAACTTTCTCTATGTGACGCTAAAAAGATAAAAAAAAAGCCCAGCGTAAGCCGGGCTTTTTTATCGAGAGACTTGTCGTAGTTAAAAAAATCCTTTCTTTAACGCCAACACACACACACGAAACATATATAAGCAAATTCTGTGCCATATAAATCAGTTACGCAAATAATTTTTCCATCCCTCTTTTCAGTCACAAGATGCGAGGCGCATTTTTTGTGCATGTCATCTTTCCAACACGACGAGGAAAAATGCGTCAGCTCCATGACGCTCTTCAATTAATCCTAAGCAGCTAAATCGGATTTAATTCTTCAAAATCTGTTTCAAAATCTGCATAATGTCGAAGATCCAACTTATTGTAATTTTTATCTCTTATTTCAAAGGAGTTCCTTCATGTTTACTCGTTCATTCACAACTCTCGTTGTGGCACTTTTCATCGCTGCTGGTTGTGCTTCTAACAAACCTAAAAACGGTCAGGACGACGGCGCGGCTGTTGGTGCTGCTGGAAATAACGATGGTCTTTCTCTCGAGCTCAATGGTTCTTCAGATGTCGGAAATGCCGGCGGTCTCAAGACTGTTTACTTCGGATTCGACTCTTCTGCTCTCGAAGGCGACACAAAAGAAGCGATCAAAAACAATGCTGAATTCATGAAGAAAATGGCAACTGTGGATGTTCAGGTTGAAGGTCACTGCGATGAGCGCGGTGGACGTCAGTACACCCTCGCTCTCGGTGAGCGTCGTGCAAAAGCTGTTCGTGATTACCTTGTAGCTCTGGGTGTTCCTGCTAAGAGAATCTCAGTTGTTTCTTACGGATCTGAGCGTCCAGCTGCAGAAGGTTCTGATGAATCTGCATGGACAAAAAATCGCCGTGCGAATTTCGTTGTTACTGCTAAGTAATCAGGTTCAGTGAGACCCTTCTTAATCGCTCTCATTTTTTTGACTCTCGGTGCGTGTGGTTTAACCACCACACGGCCGAAAGTTGAAATGAGCCTCGCCCAGGCCGCCTTCCTTGCAGCAAAAGAGGCAGGTGCTGATGTCCATGCGTCCAATCTTTTCCGGCAGGCAGAAGATTTTTACCTGAAGGCCAAGTCCGCTTATCGGAGAAAATACTTCAATAAGGCCCAGGAATACGCTCTCCTCTCCAAAAAGTTCTCCGAGCAAGCGGAATACGCTGCTATCCGAAAAAAAGCCCTCGAAGGGACCACAGAATAATAGTAAACTCATCTCATATAGAGGTGATTTCCTATGACAAATTTCTTATCCATTTTTCTTCTCCTTACTCTTACCACTGCCTGTATCAAGACAGCCGAGCAGGTTCATCGCGAAAAACGCTTTGAAAACATGTCTGAAAATCTGAAAGATTCGCAGGGTCTCATGGCGGATATGGTGGGTCAGATGAAAGAGATGCAAACTCAGCTTGATCGTCTCAATGGCCGCGTAGAAGAACTCGAGCACCGCCAGAAGCAGATTGATCCTCAGCAGATCGCAAAAATGAATGAATCCATGACTCTTATTCAGACCCAGCAGCAAACAGAGGCGCAGCAGCTGACTTCCATTCAGTCTGAACTGAAAGAGCAAAGAATGTTTCTCGAAAAAGTAACAGCGAGTCTTTCTTCCATGGGGAGTGAGAAGCCGCGTTCGTCTTCGAAAAAAAAAAGCGGTAAAGCGGATGTAATCGACGCTCTTGAACTCGTGAAGGCCGGTAAATACGCCGAGGCCAAGCCAGAACTCGAAGCTCTCGTTGATTCCGAAGGCATCTCTCCCGGTGACAATAATAAAGTCATGCACGGTCTTGGTCGGGTTGAGTACTATTCAAAAAACTATGAAAAAGCACTCGTCTATTTCAGCAAGATCTACACAAAATTTCCGAAAGCGAGCCTTGCCCCCAACTCCCTCCTCTACATCGCGCGCTCTCTGAAAAAGATGGGCAAGAAAGACGAGGCGAAAGAAGCCTTTACCCGTTGTGCTGAAGATTATCCGGGATCCAACGAAGCCGCTGAGGCAAAGAAGGAACTCTGAAGAAGCGAATCATCCTCGGGATTGAAACCAGCTGCGATGATACCTCGATCTGTCTTATGGAAGCGGGAGAGGGATCTCCCCGGATTCTTTCCCTCAATAGTTACAACCAGGATTTTATTCTCAAGAAATGGGGCGGTGTTGTCCCGGAGCTTGCGGCACGTTCTCATATCAAAGCGATTCCTCCGCTTCTCAAGGTAACTTTCGAAGAAGCGGGAATTTCTGCTGACGATGTTACCGAAGTGGCCGTCACCACTCACCCGGGTCTTCTGGGTTCTCTTCTGACCGGCATCAATCTCGCAAAAACTTTCGCTCTGATGAAAGAGCTTCCGATTGTTCCGGTGAACCATCTCTACGCGCACCTTGAAGCAATTCATCTCACCGAAAAAGTTTCATATCCGTACCTTGGTCTTCTCGTGAGTGGTGGTCACACCGCTTTTCTCTGGGTGAAATCATCGACCGAGATGGATATCCTGGGATCAACTCTTGATGATGCTGCCGGTGAGGCCTTTGATAAAGGCGGAAAACTCATGGGAGTCGGATATCCTGCGGGAAAAATCATTGATGATCTCGCTAAGACCGGTGACCGTACGAAATATGAATTCCCCATCAGCTACATGAGAGATCGTCCCGGAAAAATGAGCTTCTCCGGACTTAAGACTTCGCTTCGTGTTCGTCTGGAAAAGATGACGGATGAAGAAAAGAGAAAAGAAATCCCCCATATCTGCGCTTCTTACCAGGAAGCGATTGTTCAGACATTGAAGATCAAATGCGAAGAGATCATCACGAAAGTGTTGAATCTGGATCTCAGAACCTTTGAAACTCCGATCGTGATCGGAGGTGGAGTTGCGTGCAACTCGCGTCTTCGTGAAGTCATGGGTTCGAGATTCAAGAAAGTCCATGTGGTGAAACCCATGTTCTGCACCGACAACGCCGGCATGGTTGCTCACTACGCGGCCCTCGTTCCCCAGAACAGCATTTCTTTTCCCGAGTGCCTTTCCCTCGACGCTCAGTCGCGCTTCGTGGAGAAAAAATGAGCCGCTTTCCCACGGCCAACAAAAGTTTTGGTCAGCATTTCTTATCCTCTCCGCACGTCATCAATAAAATCACGACTCCTCCACCGTCCGGCATTGATGCCATCGTTGAAGTGGGCCCGGGCCCGGCAGTTCTCACTCCGCATCTTATTCAGCATGGTGTTCCGGTGCATGTTCTCGAGATGGATCAGCGGTTCATTGAATTACTGGCACCAGTCGTGGGAGAGAAGAATGTGCACATGGGAGATGCTCTGGAGTTTGACTGGAAACAGTTTCTCGCGGAAAACAAATTCCAATCGATCTGGCTCGTGAGTAATCTTCCGTACAATGTGAGCGTGCCGCTGACTCTCTCCTTTCTTCGAATTCCGGAAATTACTCACATGACTCTCATGTATCAGAAAGAAGTGGCAGAGAAGATTTTCACCCGTGAGCAGAAGAACAGCATGGGCTCTTTACTCTCCATGTGCGCGTCTCAGTTTTACGTGAATCATGTTGTGCATGCTCCTCCGGGGGCCTTCGTTCCTCCACCGAAAGTCGATTCTCAGGTTCTGGGATTCAGACGACGTGAGACATCTCTGGTGCCACTCAAGGAAATCGATGCGTACGAGAAATTTTTACGTCTGACATTTGCCCAGCGAAGAAAACAGTTAGCTGGGATTCTGAGAGCGGAATGGGGAGCTGAGCTCACGGAGAAAAGATTTCGTGAAGCAGAGATTCCTGCCATGATCAGAGCTGAAGCACTGACGATGGATCAAGTTCTCGCTTTATACGCGACCACAAAAAATATTCTCTAAAATGAAGTCATCCGCCGGCGAGACTCTCTGATTGCGTTGTACCAGCGGTCGCCTGGATTTAGCCAAAAGTCAGTTGCTTTCTGCTGCCAGTTTTCCGTATCAGCGTTCTTAATCCGGTTGTTACATTGGGCCTTGAGAGAGAGATCCAGCGCTTTGAAAGTTCCGCCAATATAACAAGAACCCGTCAGGGGATCTGCTGCAAGAAATGCATTAAGCTGATCCACAGACAAATTCGGTCCCGGTGCTTCTCTTATCTGAAGACTCACCTGCCAGTTCATGTTGTATTGATTTCTTTTGAGCGTACTCGGAACACCGGTGTTGTTGTTCTCCAACGAAAATCCCAAAAGATTTCCATCAAAAGGAATAACCTCAAAATCCAGGGCAGCGTTCTCGCGCCGGCTTCCCATGCAATTGTGATAAAGGACATAAGCGCGCGCAGTTTTATAAACGCAAGAATAGTTCTGATCATGACCGTAAAGATTCTTACGTCCCAAAAAAGTCTTCGACGGATCATTGAGCTCATTCATCGCCTCTTCGGGCGTGATTAAATGCGCGGTCGGAGTCTCACAAGTGGAACAAGTCACTTCCGGGGCAGGACGGTTCAGGACTTCGAGCTGAC
>JBKJNQ010000161.1:0-15292 GCA_046593575.1 Bacteriovoracaceae bacterium | reverse complement strand
ATCAAAGATAAGCTCATCAATCCCTACCTCGATCTCGACATCAAATATTTCGATCTCGGCATGGAAAATCGTGACAAGACTGATGACAAAGTTACGATTGAATCTGCGGAAGCGATCAAGAAATACAATGTCGGTATCAAGTGCGCGACCATCACTCCTGATGAAAAGCGTGTGGAAGAATTTAAACTTAAACAAATGTGGAAGTCTCCCAACGGAACAATCCGCAACATCCTCGATGGAACTGTTTTCCGCGAGCCCATCATCATCAAGAACATCCCTCGCCTCGTCCCGGGCTGGACTCAACCGATTGTTATCGGTCGTCACGCTTTCGGCGATCAGTACCGCGCGACCGATACTGTGATTCCTGGTAAGGGAACGCTCAAGATGTCCTTCACTGGTGAGGATGGAAAAACTCAGGAGTGGGAAGTTTATAAGTTCCAGGGCCCGGGTGTTGCTCTGTCGATGTACAACACGGAAGAATCGATCAAGGGTTTTGCTTACTCGTGCTTCAACATGGCACTCGTGAAAGGCTGGCCGCTTTATCTTTCAACAAAAAATACGATTCTTAAAAAATACGATGGCCGCTTCAAGGACATCTTCCAGGACATCTACGAAAAAGAATATAAGAAGAAATTTGAAGCGAAGGGCATCTCGTATGAGCACCGTCTTATCGACGACATGGTAGCGGCTTGTATGAAGTGGTCTGGCGGATACGTCTGGGCCTGTAAAAACTACGACGGTGACGTTCAGTCTGATACTGTTGCTCAGGGCTTCGGCTCTCTCGGTCTCATGACTTCCGTTCTCCTCACTCCGGATGGAAAGACCATGGAAGCAGAAGCCGCTCACGGAACTGTGACCCGTCACTACCGTATGCACCAGCAAGGTAAACCGACATCGACCAATCCGATGGCATCGATCTTTGCGTGGACTCGCGGGCTTCATCACCGTGGAAAACTCGACGGCAATAAAGAGCTCCAGAATTTCTGTGAAACTCTTGAAGACGTTTGTATCAAGACGGTTGAAGAAGGAAAGATGACGAAGGATCTCGCGGCCTGCATTCACGGAGAAAAAGTCACAGCTGACAAATATCTCACGACGGAAGCATTCCTCGAGGCGATCAATCAGAATCTTCAGAAAAGACTTACAAAATAATTCGAGAGAAGGGGCCTTCGGGCCCCTTTTTATTATGCCGGCATTTTTAAGATATTTTCAGAAACAGAAGACCTACGGGGCGATTGATCTTGGCTCAAATGCCATGCGTGCCATTATTGCCAGAAAAACCGGTAACGAACTTAAAGTCATCAAGAGTATGCGTGTTCCCCTCCGCTTGGGCGAAGACGTCTTCAAGAATGGATTTATCTCTCCTAAGAAAATGGAAGCAACCGAAAATGCTTTCATCGAGCTCTTCCACGCCTTTGCTGGTCACGGTGTGACAGAGGTCCGCGCGATGGCAACTTCGGCCATGAGAGATGCTATCAATGGGCCTCTTCTTGCTGAGAGGATTTTGAAGTACACCGGCATAGATGTCGAAATTATCCGGGGAACAGAAGAGGCGCGCTATATTTGCGGGGCAGTGAAATCCCAGCTGAACTTCGGTGAGAGTGATGTTCTTCTGATGGACATTGGTGGAGGTTCAACAGAACTCACACTCATTAAAAAAGGCAATATCGTTGGAGTCAAAAGCTTCAACGTCGGAACCGTCCGACTTCTCCATTATAAAAATCCGTTCGAGCTTGAGAATAAAATTAACTTCGAACTCTCCCGCATGCTGAATTTCATTCATGAGCATTTCGGAAAAAGAAAACCAGAATTTTTTGTCGGAACCGGCGGCAACCTACGCCGAATCGGAAAAATCAGAAAGAAAACTTTGGGTCGTCCAACCTCTCAAATGGCAACCTTTTCCGAGATCAGTCACATGGAAGATATTATTCTGTCCATGTCCTACGTTGACCGCATCCGCGGGCTTGAGCTCACAGAGAACCAGGCCGATGTTATTCTCCCCGCCACCATGCTGACCCACAAGCTCATGTCTAAATTAAAGCTCACGGAAATTCTTCTCCCTAAAGTGGGTCTCAAAGAAGGCATTCTCCTGTCGATGCAGAATGAACCGCCGAAAAGATTTATTCTTCTGGATTAGGATTAAGACTTAATGGTCTTGATGGATTTCGGTGAAAGAAGCAGCTCGAGAGTAAAGCCGTCCCACATTCCTCCCTGAAGCACACAGATCCCGCCTTTTTTCATGCTGAGAAAATCATGCTCCGGGTGAAGCGACAGAATGCTCGCAATCGCACGAGTAAGATGCGGATCATGCCCCACAAATGCGTAGGTTCCGTCATTGGGAAGAAAAGATATGTATTCTACAAGATGGGCCGGGTCATCGAGAATATCCAGATCGGCCATCATCTCGAGATTTGCTTCCTGATAATGTTCCCAAAGAATTTCAGCTGACTGAACCGCGCGGGAAAGTGGCGAAGTAAAAATCACATCGATTCTTTTCTGAGCTTTTTTGAAGGATTTAAAAATCCCGCGCAGATCATGGATGCCTTCTTCGGTGAGCTCGCGCAAGAAGTCTTTATCCTGATCGCGGCTGAAGTGGCCTTCTGAAAGTCCGTGTCTGACAAAAATTAATCTCATGTTACCTTTTCGCGAAGAATAGTTGTTCGCATCAGTTCCTGGTGGGATCCGCGCTCTTCTTCACCTTCACCGGGAAGTTTCTGAGCATAAGATCCGTCCTGATTCAGCGTCCACGCAAGACGGTTATCATTCAGGAGAATACCGATAAAATCCCAGAGTTTTTCTTTCAGCCGCACATCAAGAATCGGAACGATGAGCTCCACCCGGTTGTGAAGATTTCTGTGCATCCAGTCCGCGGAACCAATATAGAAAACACCTTTCAGAGGATCATCTTCACCAGCGGCGAAATAAAATACCCGTGAGTGCTCAAGGAAGCGGCCGATGATGGAAACAACTTCGATGTTATCAGAAAGTCCCGGGATACCAGGCCGTAGGCAGCAGAATCCGCGGACAATAAGAGTGATCTTGACTCCCGCGATACTCGCTTCATAGAGAAGTTCTGTGATGACTTCGTCTTCCAGAGAATTCATCTTCGCGATGATGCGCGCTTTCTTTCCATTCTTCGCGTTGTTGATCTCGTCGTGGATACGGTTCATGAAAGTAGATTTCATGTTAATCGGAGCCACTAAGATTTCATTGTAATCAGTCTTAAGCGATGAACCGGTGAGGTAATTAAAGACCTGAGCAATTTCCCCGGCGATACCCGGGTGACAAGTGAGAAGGCCCAGATCGGTATAAAGAGTGGAAGTTTGTGAGTGATAGTTTCCGGTTCCAACGTGAACATAACTCATGATCTCGCCATCACTCTCCTGACGAACAACGAGGGTGGTTTTCGTATGGGTCTTTAGGCCCAGAATTCCGTAAACGACGTGAACTCCGGCATCTTCAAGTTTCTGCGCCCACACGATATTTCTCTGTTCATCAAAGCGCGCCTTGAGCTCCACGAGGGCCACAACTTGTTTCCCTTTCTCAGCAGCCTTAATAAGCGAGCGGATGAAAGGAGAATTGTCTCCCGTGCGGTAAAGGGTCATCTTGATGGCGAGAACATGCGGATCTTCAGCGGCGGTTGAAACAAACTTTTCAATCGTACCCGAAAAACTTTCATACGGATGGTGAACCAGAAGATCACCCTGACGGATGATACTGAAGATCGACAAATTGTCGGCGAACACTTTTGGAATGACCGGTGCCCACGGCTTGAACTTGAGTTCCGGAAGATCGAGATCCACAATCGGCTTTAAGATCGCAAAGTCGATCGGAAAATCCATTTCATAAATATCCTCATCAACAATCTCAAGCGACTCTTTTAAGAAGTTGGTGAGATTGGGATCGGTGTCACGGTGGATCTCGAGACGCACGCACTCTGCGAGACGTCTTTCTTTAATTCCTTCTTCCACAAGGATCAGAAGATCCTGGGCCTCGTCTTCACGATGATCCACATCGGCGTTCCGGGAAACGCGGAAAGGAACTGTCTGCTGAATTTCCATGCCGGGATAGAGAGTCGCGAGATTACTTCTCACGATCGTCACCGTGATCACGAATCGGAATTTCTTTTCCCCTTCTTCACGAGGAAGAAGCATGAGTCCGGGAATCGCCTCAGGAATTTTCACGCGCGAGAAAAGTACGGTCTCGGTCTGCGGATTTTTCAGGATCATCCCGAGTGAATAAGAAAGGTTCGAGATAAACGGAAACGGGTGACCGGGGTCAACCGACAAGGGAGTCAGGACCGGATAAATTTTCCGGCGAAAAATAGCGTTACAGTGCTCCTGCTCGCCGACCGGAAGATCTTCGTAGTCATAGATAAAGATATCATTCCGCTGAAGTTCGCCCATGAGTTGAAGGTAAATCGCTCTCTGCTTTTCCAGATCTTCGTTGATGTGCTTTCTGATTCCGGTCAACTGCTCAGAAACTGAAAGACCATCAACCGAGCGATGAGAAATGCCCGAACCGAGTAAGTGTTTTAAATACCCGATCCGCTTCATGACGAATTCATCAAGATTCGTGGAAAAGATAATCAGGAAGCGCAGGCGCTCTAAAAGAGGGTTACGTTTATCAGCTGCCTCATGAAGGACGCGGCGATTGAACTGAAGCCAGGAAGTATCCCGGTTCAGGAAGTGAGTCGGATCAACGTTAAAGTTAATCTTCTTGGGAGTTCGGGAGGCGCTTCTTCTTTTTCTCATGTCATTTTACAAATTCAAAAACTGTCTAAAGTTCAGACAGTTCGGGATTAAGTGTGAAAGTTTTAGTCGAAATCTAGTTTTAGTTTAAAAACCTGCCCCCCTCCTGACAAGGAAATAACCCTCTGAATTGTCAGGATTTTCTCAGGAAATGCGGCGATTTCCCTCAACGCTCTTTGTTTGGCATGGAACTTGGAGTCATAGGCTTACTTATTTTACGTTTCCTAGGGGGGAACTATGTCACACACAAAACACCAGGTTTGGGCCATGATGCCATTACTCGGTATTCTTCTCATGTCACCACACGATGTTTCGATGAAATACGGACGAGGCATTGCTTCGGAAGTTGAAGTCGCGGCACCGGCACCTGAAGCACGTCCGGCCTCTCAGACTCCTAAATATGATGCTCTTTTAACTTCACTCACTGTTCCTTCCAGGCAGAATCCGGTGAACTTAAATGGTGATCTTTTGAAAGAAGAAATCACTTCACTCCTTTCACGCATCTCTACTGCTGAAGAGTTTGATAAAAAGACGGTTCTGAAACCGGCCCTCGATCATCTTCGCGATGAAATCAAGGCTTCCGTCATTCAGCTGAAACAAGTCGAAAATTCTCTTCCGGATCTCATCAACCATGATGAAGAAGGTGATCTCAAATCTCGCATCGCTGAAGCACGCATTCGGGTGGAAGCATCCCTCAAAGATCTCGATGAAGATGAAGTTCTGCTCGCCGCCAGACCAGCGGCAGCACCGGCCGCAAGTGCACCGGCCACACCAGCTCCTGAAGTGGCAGCGACTCCCGCACCAGCTGCAACAGTCCGCGCTCCCAGCGTAGTCGCCGAAGAAACAAAGCCCGAAGTAAAACCAGAAGTAAAACCGGATCCCGCGAAACCGGAAAAAGATCCTATTCTTTGTGCGCTCGAAGAACAGAATAAACTTCTTCAGTCGACACTCCAGACTTTCATGCAGCAGCAGATGACGATCATGCAACAGATGATGACGATGCAGCAGAACATGATGATGCAGAATATGTACCGCACGCCGGATACGTTTAATTATCAGAACGCTTATCAATATCAGCAGCCACAAGTCGCGGGTAACTGGGTCTACTATCCGAATGGTATGCAGCCAGCTCAACCGGGCCAGGCTCCGGGGCAGATGCAGAATAATATTTTTGGTTTGAATCAGCAGCCTCAACAACCGATGGGGCCAGTGCAGCCGCAAATGCAGCCACAATATAATCCGATGAATGCCATGATGTACGGACTCCAGCAGCCGGCGATGATGAATCAGGGCGGACAGTGGGGCCTTCAGCCGCAGGCACCTCTGGAACTCATGCCTCCCATGAATCATCAGCCAGGAACATTTGGTTTGGGGTCAGTCGGATACAATTTAAATGCGCCAGGAAACTTCTCGCAAACAATCTAGTCAACTATTAAGGGGGCCCTTTTTGGGTCCCCCTCTTAAGAAAACTTACATTCACCCGATATGTCTTTTGTGAATGAAATAAGAAAAGAAACTAAAGAAATTCTCCTTATGCGCGTTTGCCACCGCTGCCAACACGTGAACGAATCGTCCACGGAATTGGAGCGCTGCAAAGCATGCCAGAAATCCTTCCTACCCCTTCGATACTTCGAAAAAATCCACGCTTCTCACAACGAAAAATACAAAAATAACTTCTCATCAACGGCCGATATTGAGGAAGAAGATTTGATCAAGGGTCTCTTTGTTTTGTGGTGAGTCCATGAGGCCCGTGCTAGCTTCGAAATATGAATCAACAATTAAGTCCTGCTTCTGATCTGAACCCTGTTCTGGTTCGTCTTTTCAAAAAACGTGGTCTCTCTCCCTCCGACGTCGATGCCATGCTTTCCTGGAACTTAAAAGATATTCCGACCCTCACTGATATGATCGATCTTCCGAAGGCCTCAGAGCGCTTAATTCGCGCGATTGAAAACGGCGAGAAGATTGGTGTGTACGGAGACTACGACGTCGACGGCACAACTTCCTGCGCTCTCCTGTGGCATTTTTTTGCGATGACCGGAATAGAAGTAGAAGTTTTCCAGCCGAGCCGTTTTGTGGAAGGCTACGGCGTTCATCCGTCATCGATTGAAGCTGCCATAGAAAAAGGTGTGAAGGTTCTCATCACCGTGGATTGCGGAATTTCCAATACCGCCACTGCTGACTACGCCAATGAAAAAGGTGTCGATCTCATTATTACTGATCACCACCGGGACGCAGCTCCGCACATTCCGCGTGCGTATGCCGTGATCAATCCTAACCGTCGTGACGAAAAAGATTCAGATCTTAAAACTCTCGCTGGTGTGGGAGTGGCGTTTGCTCTCGCTCTTCAGATAAAAAATGATCTCGCCCTTAAGGGTAAGGACATTCCGACTCTCTATCCCCTTTTGCAGTTTGTTGCGATCGGAACAATTTCTGATCTCGCGCGGATGAGTCCGGTGAATCTTCGTCTCACCCGTCATGGGCTGAAACAAATTCCTACGTCTCAGTATCCTGGTGTGCGGGCGTTTTTCTCGCCAGAAGAATTAAAGGGCATGACGGTCTCTTCAGAGAGAATTTCTTTCCACGTGGGCCCGCATATTAATTCCAAAGGCCGCCTCGATCATCCGGAGCGCGCGATGAAACTTCTTATCGCCGGGAATGCAACTGAGTCACTTGAGCATTTCACGCATCTGGAAGTCGCCAACCGCGATCGGCGTGTGATTCAGGCCGAAGTTTTTGCTGGAGCTAAAAAAGATGTGATCGCAGGACTCTCCGGCTCGGAACTCCTGATCAACATCATGTACCGTCCCGACTGGCACGAAGGTGTGATCGGGATTGTGGCCTCAAAACTCGTTGAGACCTTTGAAGTGCCGGCGGTTATTTTCACGGATGCCGAAGAAGAAGGTGTGATCAAGGCTTCGGGTCGTACCGCGGGCGAGCTGAATCTCTTTGAGCTTCTTGAATCGTGCAAGGATCTCTTCATAAAGTTCGGCGGTCACAAAGCAGCTTGTGGTCTCTCGATGAGAAAAGAAAATTTCCCTGCGTTTAAAGAGCGCATGATGAATGCCTTAAAAGCAATCCCCGCTCCGCTCAGAACAAAAACTCAGAGCTATGACATTGAAGTCGGCATTGAAGAAATCAGCGCTCATCTGGTGAAAGATCTCGATAAGCTTGAGCCCTGGGGCCCGGGTCATGAGAAGCCGGTTTTCCGCATGAAAAATGCCGTGATTCAATCCTACAAGATCATGAAAGATGCTCACGTTCGCTGGACCTTCATGGGAACAGGCACGGGAAATAAAAAAGTGATGCTTCAGGGAATTAGTTTTAACTATCTCGGTAAATGGAACGAATCTTCACCGGATGATCTCTTCCAAATGCAGGCAAAATCCGGACTCACCATTCAGTTCACTCTTGGAGTGAATAAGTTCAATGGCAACGAAACGATTCAGCTGATGGTCGACCGAGTGATTCCCGGAACGGTTTAGGTTCCAGCATACTTCCGGTTGCGGTTGCGTTAGTCATCTAGCAGGATTCGCGGTGAAGCCTGATATCTCCCCACGACTTCTCTTATCCAATTTAAAAACGGTGCCGCGACTTTTAAATCCGCAATGACCTTGTCAGCGAACTTCGGTGACGTCACATCCTTTCTCGTGAGCGTCTGCGAAACATAAAACTGCTTAAACCACAGATACTCAGCTCCCGGATCTTCCGGATCATACTCTTTAGGGAAACGAACGTACTTCTCACCCTGAAGTCCGCCCCAAACTTTCTTGAGTTTCTTATCCTCAATAATCGCGCGCGCTTTTTCCGGATGATGGATGATCGCACGCCGAAGAAGTTTCAGCTGCCGCGAAGACATCATATAAAGACCGACGCCCATCACGTTTTCATCTTTGGCGAGCGAGAGGTAAACGCCGGGGTTCCACTCGTACATCGAGGTCGCTGTCTCAGCGACGAACGCCCAGGCATTGGGTTTCACCACAGTTCCATCTGAGGGAATATTATTTTTCCGATACGTGGGTTTGGATAGTTTCTTCGGATCAAAAGAAAATTTCGGAAACATGTCCCCGATCTCGAGATCGATTCTCCGGAGAAGAATGCCAAAAGGCTCTTTTACATTTTCGGTATAGAGTTCTTCGTTCTTCTCAAACCATGGGAGTTTCTTTTTATTCTTGTGAGCTTCGTCGAGATACTTGAATGTCTTGGGTGAAAATTTTGCGGCCATAGAGTTTAAAATAATCTTGAAAAGGGCACTTGTCCAAAAAAAAGGGCCCCTCTTTCGAGAGGCCCCGTGTGAAAACCTAACTTAAGGAGCTTGTTGATTCAGGATCGTTGCGAGTTCTGCACAAGTGTCACCAGCTGAAGAAGTGAAGATGCGCTTCTCAAGCAAAGCACTTCTGTTGACGGAGATCGTCAGCTTCGAGATGTTCGTCATGCGCGCGCGACCAATCTGATCGAGACACTGCTGAAGAACTTCTCCACGGTCACCGGTAAGATTCAGAATCCCTGAAGCATTGAATGGGTCCGAGAAAGTCCCGGAAACATCAATGTAGGTCCAATCAGGGCGCGATGGCTTCATGCGGTTCACAATGTTCGTACAAAGATCATTTGCATTCGAGGTGAACACACGAGCTGTTTCATAAAGATTATTATTCGACGTCATCACAATACGGCTGACGTTCGTAAGACCAAGTGCCGGGTACTGAGAAATACACTGCCCCAAAATATCGCCAGGATTTCTTCCACCGAGATTCATCACGGCGCTCTTACCGAAGGGATCACTCACGACGATAGTCGCCTGGACATCAAAGCGTCTGCCATGTCCTCCGCCATTTCCGTTTCCTGGATAGGGAGCAGGACCTGGGCCTGGGCCTGGACCCGGAACCGGACGGCGATCATCATTATCGCGAAGGATACGAAGAGCTGATGAGAGAGTTTGTTCAAGGTCTCTTTTTTCCATGAAAGACAGACGGCCTACTTCCCCACGCTGGGAAAGTGAGCTCAGGCGATCAATCTTCCTCTGTATATCCATATCGCTTTGGGCGAATGTAGAAAAAGATGTAACGGCCAATAAGGCAACTGCGAGTAATTTCATAAGACCTCCAAAGGTTTGAAGACATCATGAACGATTTTGGGCCTCGAAGGGCGCCCTTGGTAAAAATCACACCGACCTGTCTAAATATCAGGCGGCCGGTGTCGCGGGATAATCTGCAACAGGTAATCTTTTCTGAGGATCATCTTCTGATTCATTTCTCGGTTATCATCCGCCCACTTTCGTCACTCAAAAAAGGAGTCTTTATGAAAATGTTTATCGCGTCTCTCATGCTCGTCTCCAGTGTCGCTTTCGGCGCTGTCATGGGCCCAGAAGCCGTCGAAATGGCAGGAGTCATGTCTCACCCGCAGGTGAAGCAGTGTCTGGAAGGCGTCAATCTTGGTGAAATGGTGAACGTGAAGATCGAGAAGAAAGTTGCCCGTTGTCCGATGTGCAACACTTATGTGATCACGGGTAACGAAATCCAGGGCGGAGATATTATTGTTCCGGAAAAAACTCAGATCTCAATTGTTGGAAAGGGTGTACCGGGCTTCGGCTTCGGGTTCGTTCAGACTTACAAGTGCGACGTGACGAAGAAATAAGTTTTTTACTCCGGCCGGGGTTTAAGGAGATTTTTAATCTCCTGATACCTCGGCTCTAGTTTCTCCTGCTCTTCCTTCCCCCATGAATTCCAGAAAGCATCCATATCATCAAGAATTGCCTGTGCAAGGTTGGCGCCTTTCTTCCTGTCTGCGATGATGAACTCTGATAAAGACTGAAGATTCAATTCATCGTAAATGAGAGCGGCTTTCGGATAATTTTTGTCAGAAAAGACTGCATCTCTGGCCTCAGCCGCTTTGGCAGTAAATTCTTTTATTTCTTCAGGTATAGTTCTTTCGCTTGTTTCAATTATTATGTCCGATGGAAAGGTCTCTTTCCAATTAAGAGCAGAAAAGATGGAAAGCGGGTTTGAGGCAACATCGTAGTCAAGAATGAGTTCTCGAAAAATGAGCGATTGTGGTTGAAGAATGAGCGCCTCACGTAAAATGTGGCCCGCACCAAAACTTCTCCAGAAGCGAGATTTATTCACAAGCCTTTCAAGCTCAGTTCCATACTTCTCGCTGTAAACGCCGTCCGGATAATCTGACTGACAAATCCGGCAAGCGGCTTTCTTCGTATCCGGGTCATCATTGAAGCAGCACTCTTCACAGGCATAAGGATATTCAATACTCGAACCATGACTAAGACCCAGATGATGAAAGGATTCGTGAAACGCCACCTGTCCGATGTAACCCGGTTGGGAAAGGATGAGATCTTTTCTGGAAGAATTGAAGGACATGTAAGGATGAACGAGTCCAATCGCTGGAACTGCCTGGCCAACTCTCGCCGAAGCGTGAGCATCGAGAGTAATTGAGGGAAAGCTTACGATGGGTTCATGACAAGCGATCATAATTTTACTGCTGTAATTTTCTTCCAACGTTTTTAGATTATTTTGCGGAGTCTTTTCCAGAGGCAATGTCTTCATACATGCAATGCCCTTCCTTAAACCTTCCCAGACCTTTGCCGGAAAATCATTCCCAAACGTTTCCAGGCACGATGAATGAATGCGAAGTCCCTCATAAGACTCATAGCCCTCGGCGAAGGCAGCACTACAAACAAAAAGGGCCAGGAAGATGATCTTCATGGCCCTATTTTATTATAAATCTGGCTAGCGATTCAGGACTCAGACTCACTTACAGGGTCCGTCTAATTTTTGGACATCACACTCTTACGCAGCGTTTATGGCAAAGTGTGATGGAACCTATTTGAGAACCTATTTGAAGTAGGCGCGCTTTAACTCATCGAAATGAGTCTGCTTGAGCTTCCCACGGCGTGAACACATGAGGTTCGTGACATCGAGCTGGTAAGACACGAAGGCCTCAGCTTCTTCGTCGTAGAACCCATGATAGCAGTCCACGAAGCCCAGAACGTGACCGTACTCGTGACGGATGGTCCACTGAACGTCGTACTCAGAGAGTGGCGAATTGCCGTCCATCGTGATCGTCGTACCGGGAGCATTGTCCACATGAGGAGTTGCTCCTTCTTCGTAAACAATATGGGTCATCGTTGGATCTTCCGAATCAACGAAATTCAGAGTTAACTGCCAGCCATTCCACTTCCACTCATCCTGGATATTATCGCGAAGATAATTGAGAACCACTTCGTTCTTGGGATTAGCAAACGGGATCACCATGTTGTCGGGATCAGCGGATGTCCAGACTCCATCCGGACGGGCCCCTGCGATTGTGAAGAAATAATTGTAGAGACCAGCACCGGCCGGAAGATACTGGTCTTTGAAAGCAACCAATGTGCCAGCAGCACGAGCGGCTTTGAGTTCAGTCCGGCAATCCGGGCGCTTCTTCTCGGAGTTCATACAAACCATCATCAAAGATCTCTCAAGACTTGATTGCTTAAGATCAGAAATATTTTCGAAGTCAGCTAATTTTTCGTCGAGATATTCTTCATCGCGAAGATTGAGGTAACCGCGGACATCGTACGCCGCGAGTCCTTTCATCTCGTCTTTATACGGAAGCATCATCTTGTAGCGAGCAGCGATCTGATAAGCGGAATCAACCTGGAAAAGCCACTCCATGAACTCGCGATCAGTCACTCCGATATCGGCAGTAAACTCTCCCCCACCAAAAATAATTTTCTTAAGGGGTGCCGGGATGAGCGACTCGAGAACGAGCCACTTATTTTTAATCGACTTGAAGTTATAAAATCTTGGGGCCTCAGGACCGTTACCGTTTTGTGTCGCCGGCGAAGAGAGAGAAAGCTTTCTGTCCGCAGAGCGTGAGGCGTTCACGAAATCCACCCACTGAAGATTTCTTTTCCCGAGAGCGAGATATCTTTCGATCTCAAGATCCTCACCTGTCATGATTTTTTTATTCTTCGCTTGCGGCGTTTTTTCCAGAAGGTTCAGATACTCGCGACCTGAAAGTTCCAGATCGAGGTGGTGCCTATGAGATGGTAGTGCCATCGCAGAAGTAGAAACGATGAGTGAGCTTAAAATAAGATTCCGGATCATAGGCATTCCTTGTAGGAGTTACGGGGGAATGCATACCGCGGACGAAGGGAAAACGGGAGGACAAATGTAAATTGTTCTCTTCGTTACTGCATCGGGAGTCGAGAATCCGGCAAGTTGGTAAACTCCTGCCATAATTGTTCGAGCCTGAGAGCGTCCCCGAACTGACCCCGCTGCCAGAGGATGTTGGCCATCTCGGTATAAACCTCAGTTCCTGGGAAGGACTGTCCCCGGAGCTCACGAAAAAAAAGCGTGCGATTGGGACCATCTATCGTCATGAAATTTGCGAGAGATTTCTCGGCACTGAAAGGAATGTTTTGCATGAACACTATTTAACACAGACTGATGAAATGTAGATTAAAGAGAAACTTAATTCGAAATATTCCTGCACCCTATATTGAGTGCAGGAATATAAACTTTATTTACGAACGATCTCTACGTGATTAATAACGACATCATTTTTCGGACGATCCTGAGCACCCACTGGGGTATCACCTATTTTTTTTACGACATCCAGACCTTTAACCACTTTTCCAAACACGGTGTGACGCCCATCGAGGTGCGGAGTGGCCCCAAGGGTAATGAAGAACTGAGAACCATTTGTTCCCGGGCCTGCATTGGCCATAGAAAGAATGCCTTCGCCTGAGTGACGAAGATCACGGCTGAACTCATCCTGGAATTTGTAACCAGGTCCACCGCGCCCTGAACCTTCAGGACATCCACCCTGAATCATGAACCCACGGATGACTCTGTGGAATATGAGACCATCGTAGTAGTTTCCTTCTTTCGCCGTTTTCTGTCTGCCTTCAGCGAGGTTCACAAAGTTCCAGACTGTTTCCGGAGCTTCTTTAGCGAAGAGTTCGATTTCAAAATCACCCATGGTGGTTTTGAAGATGGCCGAAAGGCCTTGCACTTCTTCTTTATGGTCGATTTTTTCCTGCTTCATAGAGTTGAACATTGTGTCTCCTTATTGAGTGATAATTTCTGTGGGAAAGAGGCCGTTTTTATCAGGGGTAATAATATGAATTTTCATGGCATGCTTCACGAGTTTTTCAATCTCAACTCTGAGCCGAGGCTTGAGAGAAAGATTGCTGGCGTAAGGATTCAGCCATTCCGCTGAGAGGAGATGAAATCCTACCTGATCCAGGTTCTGCTCGGAGAGCCAGTTGGAAAGCGCCTGTTTTGAGAGACAGGCCGAAAAAATAATCGGAAGTTTTTCATCAAACTTACCGGCAGCGGCCATTTTCTTAAGCTCACCCACTTTATCTTCAGCGATGAATCCATCAAGCCAGATAACATCGACTTCTTTCACCTCAGGAAGCTTGAACTGACGAACGCCGCCTCTTACTTGTTCAAGTGTGTTGGCGAAGAAACTTGATTCTTCTACGGGCTTTAAAAACCTCATGGTGGTCGAACGGAAATATGTTTCAAGGCGGTCATTGTACTGTGCCTGAAGTTCGATCATCTCGGGATAAGTCAGCTGATAAGTGTCTGCGAGTTTCTTGAAATCCATGTAATGGAAAGAAGAACTCTTGAAGCATTTTCCAGACGCAGAACTGTTGGCCCAGCTGGGAAGTTCCGGCAGAAAGAATTGCTCCACACCTGACGTGCGATAAGACGTATCATCTATGTTTCGCTTGACCTCACCGCTTCCGCAGCTAATGAGTCCCAAGAGGGCTGAATAAAGTAAAAATTTCATCTTCTATGCCTTTCAGTCGTACGAGATCGTTTTCCCAGTTATCGGGAGTGACATCAAAATATCCAGGTTCGAGAATGCGAAGATTCTCCGAAACATTTTTTTTCACGGGATCAAGGGCCACAAAAATTCTGTCCACACCCAACGTTTTGAGCTCAAGCTGGTTATTCAGGGGATGCTTCTTTCCGGTGCGAAAGTCAGGAAATTCCAGCGTGAGAAAAAGGCGCTTTCTATCAATCAGTTCATCGATCGCCGTAACATTGTGGCCCGAGAAAAAATTAAGTCTCGGAATGGGCTCGGCTGGCTTCGGAATCTTCACCTGTACGAAATCATCCAATTCCTGCCACTCACGCAGTTTTTTTTCAAACTTCGTAATCTCATCCTGAAAATCTTTTTCCATCGCTTCGAGGATGTGAGTAACCTTTTCATTTCCAGAGAAGGGATCAGCATCCGTTGAGATCACAAAAAGATTCATGCGCGGATCTTTCAGCCAGTTTTCGAGTTTCAAGAGAACTTCGGCCGCCAGTTTCCCTGAACCGATGACAGCGATGTCACGATCATTTTCTTCCGGAAGTTTTTTGAGCGTATCCAGACCATAGAAAACTTTGGCGGGATTAATTCTTTTCTCACCCAAAGCGCGCCCACTAATTGCCATGGAACTCGTAACAGTCGGATAGCGGAGATCGAGAACCAGGTCGAAATCTTCATACATCTCAATTGTCGACTGCAGCGACCCCATGAATTCTTCAGAG